>DDWD01000125.1:9795-53330 GCA_002345825.1 Bacteroidales bacterium UBA2295 | reverse complement strand
GTTGATGGCATTGGCGACACCATTCGGGTATCTCTCACTGAGGAACCTGCCAACGAAATTCCCGTTGCCCAAAGTTTGGTTAGTATTTTCAAGCAATGGGAACAATCGGCAACACCTGCTGTTGATGCTATCCCTATTGACCCCTTTAATTACAAGCGAAGAGCGACTTCACCCGTGGAGAATATTGGGGGCGACAACCCACCCATTATCATGGCCAATATCCAAAGTTTAGATACCGATTCGCTAAGACAATGGGGCTGGATTTATGATATAGATAGCGGTAATTGGAAGTCCGAAGAGAATGCCGCCGATTACTTATACATTAAAGACACATCACCCGAGGGGTTGGAAAATACGCATCAGCTGCCACTTGTGGGGACAAACACGCTTTGCAAATATCAACTTATAAAACTAAGCGAAGCCACAAAGCAAAAATCAAATACCAAGCTTGTTTTTGCTGAAATCGATGCTGTTGATATAACCCACGATTCTATTGAAATGATGAAAAGTCTGCCAAAGGCAGCCCTTATTATTACAGCCAGAGATTACATCGACTTTTACGCCTTAAGAAATGCCATATTTAGGATTATTACAGCAGGCCTAACCATTCCAATAGTTGCATCGCTACGGCTTAAGAACACCAATTCAGCGAGCTACCAAATACAAACCTCGGCCATTGCTGGCCCGCTGTTTATCGATGGCCTAGCCGATGGTTTAATGCTAACAGTCAACCAACCAATCAATCAGCCAATCAACCAATCAACCAACCTGCCCACCAAAGGCATCAGGCAGGTCACCCAATCATCCATAAGATTCACAGCCTTTGGCATTCTACAAGCTTCGAGGGTGCGCATCACCAAAACAGAGTTTATATCGTGCCCTGGCTGTGGACGAACACTTTTTAACCTCAATCAAACTCTACTAAAAGTTAAGGATCGACTAACACATCTAAAGGGATTGAAGATTGGGGTAATGGGCTGCATTGTGAATGGCCCCGGCGAGATGGCGGATGCCGATTACGGATACGTAGGCTCAGGCCCCGGAAAGGTTACGCTTTACCGAAAGCAAGAGGTTGTGAAAAAGAATATTCCAGAGGATAATGCAGTAGATGAGCTAATTGAACTAATTAAACTGAATGGCGATTGGGTTGATGGGTTGGGTAGATTTTAGTTAACCCGTAGAATAATTTAAAACCGTCCCTAAAACGTCCCCCTACAAAAACAAAACCCCTGCAATCTAGCCGATTACAGGGGTTTTTAGTAGCGGGGGCAGGCTGTGTCCGCCCATCGGCGGAACTCGAACCTGCGTCCGCCAGCCGGCGGATATGAGCCCAACGAGCTGCTAACCATTTCGAATCAACTCCCAGATGAACGCCCTCCCTTTGGCCGACTTCAGCGATTTTTCCCGCTGCAACGCCTCGGACTTGGTTTCAAACACCTCTGAATAAACGAGTTTCCAAGGACGAAAGCGAAAGGTATAGCCTTTTGTGGACAACTCGTTGTGCGACCGCAGCCGCTGCTCCATGCTGGAGGTGTACCCGATATAAATCTTTTGATAAGACTCCGAGTATAAGACGTAAACTGTGTACATCGCTGTTAAACAAAAAAGGCCCTGCAACTGTGCAGAGCCTTATCATAGTAGCGGGGGCAGGCTGTGTCCGCCCATCGGCGGAACTCGAACCTGCGTCCGCCAGCCGGCGGATATGAGCCCAACGAGCTGCTAACCATTTCGAATCAACTCCCAGATGAACGCCCTCCCTTTGGCCGACTTCAGCGATTTTTCCCGCTGCAACGCCTCGGACTTGGTTTCAAACACCTCTGAATAAACGAGTTTCCAAGGACGAAAGCGGAAGGTATAGCCCTTTGTGGACAACTCGTTGTGCGACCGCAGCCGCTGCTCCATATTAGAGGTGTACCCGATGTAAATCTTTTGATAAGACTCAGAGTATAAGACGTAAACTGTGTACATCGCTGTTAAACAAAAAAGGCCCTGCAACTGTGCAGAGCCTTATCGTAGTAGCGGGGGCAGGCTATGTCCGCCCATTGGCGGAACTCGAACCTGCGTCCGCCAACCGGCGGATATGAGCCCAACGAGCGGCTAACCATTTCGAATCAACTCCCANNACGAGCTACCAACTGCTCCACCCCGCAATATAATATGTTTAGTTTTAAAGAACTTCCTTTCTTGATTGCGGTGCAAAAGTAGTAAAAGTTTGCAACATCACAAAATTATTGCAGGATTTTATTCCCCAGTGCAAATATTTTATAGGCATCATACAGATAAACATCAACAAGCCACTGCCATACGCATTAAACACTTCCTATTAAAAGATCACCCCGCAGTATATTAACAAACTTTAATAGTGTCAAGCATTTCAATTCTTGTTAGATTGGAGGTTACCACCAATAAGTTACAGTAAAAAAAGCTATATTTGCAGCAACTCTAACGTAAGGCTATGGCTAAGAAAGACCCAAAGAAAAAGTATATTCACAAGCTAAAGAATAAGTATCGACTTAGCATTTACAACGACCAAACCTTTGAAGAGGTTTTGGTTATGCGATTATCAAGGCTAAACGTAATTACCGTGGTGGGCGGTGTAGCCATTCTCCTAATCGCAATGGTTACAATCCTAATTGCATTTACGCCTATCCGAGAGTATATACCAGGCTACCCCGATGGCAATACTCGCCGTCATATCGTTGAGAACGCCCTTAAAGCGGACAGCCTAGAGCGCGAACTCCAGCAATGGAAAATTTATCTCGGAAATCTACACACCATACTAAGGGGCGAGAATCCTGATAATATGGAGAGCATTCCCGATACATCCATCAGGTATAGTGAGATAAACTTTACTCGCTCGATGGAGGATTCTCTGCTAAGGGTTCAGATAGAGGCAGAAGGGCTTTACAATCTTTCTGTTGTTGATACAAAAAACGACAAGGATAACCTTACTCGCCTGCATTTTTTCCCACCCCTAAAGGGTGTGGTTACAAACCCTTTCAACGCCAAATCGGGACACCTTGGAATTGATGTGGTTGCCCCCCCCAACGAGGTAATTGTAGCCATTGCCGATGGCACGGTTACACTATCGAGTTGGACTCTTGAAACGGGCTATGTTATTCAAATTCAGCATCAAAACAACCTAATATCTGCCTATAAGCACAACAGCAAACTACTTAAGCAATCGGGAGCACAGGTAAAAGCGGGCGAGGCAATCGCAATTATTGGGAATTCAGGTGAACTTACCACGGGGCCTCACCTACACTTTGAGATGTGGCACAATGGCACTCCAATCAACCCGGAGCAATACATTGTCTTCTAATGATTTTCAATAGCATACAACCCTAATTACCATGAAAAGGCGAATTGCCATTTTAGGCTCTACGGGATCAATAGGCACTCAAGCTTTAGATGTAATAAGCACCTACCCTCACCTATTTGAGGTTGAAGTTCTTACTGCGCACAACAACTCACAGCTACTTATTAATCAGGCGTTAAAATTTAAGCCCAACACGGTAGTAATTGGGAATAAAGATCTTTATACCGAGGTGATGGTTGCGCTTGAAAAGGAAGACATTAAGGTTTATGCAGGTCATGAAGCCATAGCGCAGGTTGTGGAAATGGAATCAATTGACATGGTACTAACGGCTATGGTAGGATATGCAGGAGTGCTGCCCACCATTAAGGCCATAAAGGCAAAAAAACCTATTGCTCTTGCCAATAAGGAGACTTTAGTTGTAGCTGGCGAACTGATTATGAAATTAGCCCTAGAGCACAATGTGCCCATTATTCCCGTTGATTCAGAACATTCAGCGATATTTCAATGCCTGGTAGGTGAGAATAATCCTATCGAAAAAATTATACTTACAGCATCAGGTGGGCCATTCCGCAACCTATCGCCAAGGCAGCTGGCACAGGTAACCCGAGCCGATGCTCTTAACCACCCCAATTGGTGTATGGGCAATAAAATCACCATCGACTCAGCCACACTAATGAATAAAGGGTTTGAGGTGATTGAGGCCAAATGGCTTTTTAACCTTAAGCCCGAACAAATTGACGTGGTAGTTCACCCACAGTCAATAATACATTCCATGGTTCAATTCGAAGACGGTTCTATAAAAGCCCAAATGGGACTTCCTGATATGAAGTTGCCTATTCAATACGCTTTAGGTTTTCCTAAGCGATTAAAATCGGATTACCCCCGATTTTCATTCTTAAGCTACCCAAACCTAACCTTTGAGGAGCCAGACACCAATAGGTTTCCTGCCCTTGACTTTGCCCGCGAAGCAATGATAAAAGGAGGGAATATGCCTTGTATACTAAATGCATCGAACGAAATAGCCGTTGAGGCTTTTCTAAACGAAAGGATCAGCTTTTTGAAAATGGCCGACCTCGTTGAAGCATGTATGGGAAGGCAAACGTTCATTGCGCATCCAACATACGACGATTATCTGCAAACCGATAAAGCAACACGTGAACTTGCAAAATCACTTCTTTAGCACTGAAACGCAACACACGAAACATTAACAAATCATTACTGTTCTTTAAGAAAAATAAACAAAATGGGAATTTTAAATCAAGTAGTTCAGTTCTTATTAAGCTTGTCAATCCTGGTATTTTTACATGAACTGGGACATTATACCTTTGCCCGAATTTTCAATACGAGAGTTGAAAAATTTTACCTGTTCTTCAATCCGTGGTTCTCTCTTTTTAAAATAAAAAAAGGAGATACCGAGTATGGAATTGGATGGTTACCCCTAGGCGGATATGTGAAAATATCAGGGATGATTGACGAATCGATGGACACTGATCAGATGAAAACACCACCCCAGCCCTGGGAATATCGATCAAAACCAGCCTGGCAGCGTTTTTTAATCATTTCTGGTGGGGTGCTGGTGAATTTATTGGTTGCCGTTGTTATTTACACCGCTGTGCTTTATACTTGGGGCGAGGAGTACCTGCCAACCAAAAACGTTACGCATGGCGTTTACTGCGATCCTTTAGCCCAAGAGATGGGCTTTAAGAATGGAGATAAAATAATTTCAATTGATGGTGAAGAGGTAGAATCGTTCAATCAAATTGCTGCCTCAATAGTGCTGGAAAGCGCCGATATTGTTACCGTTGAACGCGAAGGAGCCATTGTGGACATAAGTATTGACCCTGCTTTCATTCCTCAAATGCTCAAAACCCAAATGCTGTTTCAACCCAGAACTCCACTAATAATCGAGTACATTGCTGAAGGTTCATCTGCCGAAGGTTCTGGAATGGAGATTGGCGATAAGCTGCTAGCCATCAATGGAGAAAAAGCCACATACTTTGACGAGTTTAAGAATGCCTTGATGAGCAATACCAATCAGTCACTGCAATTGACTATGGAGCGCAATGGTACTCCGGTTGATCTAACAGTTGAGGTTCCTGAAACCGGCATTATAGGCATTGCACCAATTAGCCCATATGCCTATTACGAGCTAAAACAAATTGAATACTCCCTCATTGGTGCTATACCTGCAGGAATAAGAACTGGTGTAGATACTTTTAGCAGCTACATTAAGCACCTTAAGCTAGTATTCTCACCCAAAACTAAGGCTTACGAGTCGGTTGGTGGCTTTATAACCATTGGCAGCATTTTCCCAAAAACATGGAACTGGAATTTTTTCTGGAATCTAACAGCATTCATCTCCATTGTGCTTGCCATTATGAATACGCTGCCCATTCCAGCACTCGATGGTGGACACATGCTATTCCTTGTTTACGAGATGGTATCGGGCCGTAAGCCCAGCGATAAGTTTATGGAGTATGCACAAATTCTTGGAATGGTAGTCATCCTATCGCTATTTGTTTTTGCCAACGCCAACGATGTGATTAAACTTTTTAGATAAAACTATTGAAATACAATAGATGCTACTAAATTTGTAGCCATACGCAACGAAGCCGTATGAGTCACTAAAATAGAGATATAAAGCATTAACTAACACGAAAACAATGACAAGTTTTGTACTAGCAGGCGTACCTGGTGTTTGGCAAGTCGTTCTGATTGTTGCCATCATTCTCCTTTTTTTTGGTGGGAAAAAAATACCCGAACTTATGCGTGGCCTGGGTAAAGGGGTTGGCGAATTTAAAAAGGGAATGAGCGAAGGCGAAGACGAGAAGGACAATCCAGAGAAACAATCACAGCCCAAGGAGTAACTACTTAATAAACCGATTGATTTGTGCCGGAAATGCGAAGCCATCTACAAGTTATAGCTATAGTATGCTTTGTGGTAATCCCATTTTGGGTTTGGAGCAAACCAAACTCAACAGTTGGCATTAATCGCACTGGTAGAATAAATTGTTCCATTATTCAAACCCTCGATAGCTTAAAGCATCTTTCAACACCGTTTTCGCATCCTGTCAGTATCGATCAGGGGCCCTATCCTGCTTACCCCGATTTGGTTTATGAAGTGAAAATTGCTGCCATCGACAACCTGTCGCCCATAGCGTTCGATTACAACGAGCTAGTGAAGAGGTATATTGATATTTACTCCATCGAGCGAAGGGAACAGGTATCGCAAATGCTTGGGCTTGCACAGCTGTACTTCCCCCTTTTCGATGAGCTGCTCGATAAGTACCAACTCCCACTGGAGTTGAAATATCTCGCGGTGGTTGAGTCGGCCCTTAACCCCCTGGCCGTATCTACCAGTGGAGCCGTTGGTCTTTGGCAGTTCAAAATTAATACGGGTAGGATGTTCGATCTAGAGGTGAATAGCTATATCGACGAGCGAATGGATCCAGTAAGATCGACCGAAGCCTCTTGCCTGTACCTTAAATACTTGTATCGAATTTTTAACGATTGGCATTTAGTAATGGCTGCCTACAACACTGGACCGGGAGTTGTGCGCAATGCCATCTCCCGGTCGGGAGGCGAAACCAACTTTTGGAAGCTTTACGATCATCTACCCGAATCTGCACAAAACTATGTTCCTGCGTTTATAGCAGCAACCTACATTATGCAAAATGCCGATGCTCACAACATTACATCAACAAAACCCATTGCACAATACTTAGAAACCGATACCGTGGTGGTTAAAGGCCCCGTAACTTTTCAGGCCATTGCTCAGCACACCAATACCCCCATTGATTTACTTAGATTCCTAAACCCCATTTATCGCAGAGGCATTGTCCCCGAGAACGAAAACGGAAATTACATCAGGCTCCCCATCTCCAAAGTTCCAAAGTACATTGAAAAAGAAAAGGATATTTTAAATACAATTCCAAGCCACCTCAACTTTCATGATATACTAGCCAAGGCAGGTAGTACAGAAAATAGGGTTGAGATTACGCATAGTGTTCAACCAGGCGATTACCTTCATAAAATTGCTGTAAAGTATAATTGCACCATTGATGATATTAATATTTGGAATCCGAATATGAATTCCGATTTGGCGATAGGTCAGCAAGTTAAATTATGGGTTGACAAGCAGACTTACGATATGATTAAGCAACCTAACATAGGGTTATAAGCCCCGATGTCTGCCAAATATTAAAAAAAATAATACCTTAGCAACAGGCAAATATTTTATAATCCCTATAAAACCCACCTAAAATGAAGAGAATACTAGTTTTTACATTTTTGTCATTATCCCTACTAACGCTTATGGTAGGTTGCGATAAAGGAAGTGGAGGGAAACGCACCCTACTTCCCAATGTAACAGGAGCTGCCGGAGAAGTGGTAGTTGTAATTAACGGATCGGTAATTAACGAGTCAATCGGAAATATTTATAGGGAGATCCTTGAGCAGGAGTACCCAATGCTCCCCCAGTCAGAACCAATATTTACGCTGGCTATGGTTCCATCTGCCAATTTTACCGATATTTTTAAAACCCATCGAAATATTATTATTACCAAGGTAGGCGATGAGTTTAAAAAAGCCCAAATTGTAACCCAACGCGATATTTGGGCTGCTCCCCAAACGGTTATAAACATTGTGGGGCCCACCTACCCCGCCATTGAAAAGATGATCACGCAGGAAAAGGATCGATTGATTCACCTGTTAGAGCAGGCCGAGCGTGATAGGGTTGTACAAAACGCAAAAAAATTCGAAACGGAGGGACTTAGGCTTTTAGTAGAGAAAAAATTCGATATATCTATGTATTTTCCAAAGGGCTATAGCCTGAATCTTGACACAACCGATTTTGTATGGATATCATATGAAACCCCTCACACCAGCCAAGGAATATTTATTTACGAATATCCATATACCGATACCAACACCTTTACTCCTGAGTATTTAGTTGAAAAACGAAACGATTTTCTAAAGCGCTTTGTACCAGGCCCTACACCTGGAAGCTATATGGTTACCGAAACAATTATACCTCCCGTTTTCAATTCGCTAATGTTTAAAGGGAGATATTTTGGCCAAATGAGAGGCCTCTGGGATGTTTATCAGCACCCAATGGGAGGACCATTCATTAGCCTTACAACCATTGATGAGGACAGGAATAAGGTTATTACTGTAGATGGATACGTTTATGCCCCTCGGCTAAGTAAACGAAACTATATAAGACAGGTTGAAGCCATTATGCAAACCATAAATCCTGAGCCCCTAGAAGAAAAAGATCAGGAATAGTAATACGGAAAAGGAGGCCATAAGCCTCCTTCTTTTTATTTGGCTAATTACTCTATTTCGCCCGAGCCCTTTGACAAACCACTACGGATTATTCCCCGGCTCGAAGTTTTAATGAAGTTGAGAATATGATCGCGCTCTGGGGTTGAGGGCATTGTGCTTTCAATCTCGCTAACAGCTTGCGATACGTTAAGCCCCTTGCTATACATAATTCTATATATCTGTTGGATTTCTGCCACCTTATCGGAGTTGAACTGTCGCCTCCTAAGGCCTACCAAGTTTAACCCTACAAATGCAAGTGGATCACGACCAGCCATAGCAAAAGGTGGAACATCCTTATTAACCTTTGAGCCACCCTGAATCATGACGTGAGCACCTATTCTTTCAAATTGATGCACTAGACAGCCGCCCGAAAGAATTGCAAAGTCATCAATCTCAACCTCGCCAGCAAGCTGAACCGCATTGCCAAGTATAACATTATTCCCTACTATGCAATCGTGGGCTACGTGTACGTAAGCCATCAGCAGGCAATTGCTGCCAACACTTGTTGAACCGCGCGATGCAGTACCTCGATTAATGGTTACACATTCTCGCAGAATGGTATTGTTGCCAATTTCGGCTGTAGTTACCTCACCTTTGAACTTTAAATCCTGGGGTATTGCAGATACCACTGCTCCTGGAAATATTTTACAGTTGCTCCCAATGCGAGCCCCATCCATTATGGTTGAGTTTGGACCTATCCACGTACCATCTCCAATCACTACATCCTGAGCCACATAAGCAAAGGGCTCGATAGTTACGTCATTCCCAATTTTTGCGTCGGGATGTATAAACGCTTGCGATGAAATCATACTTTATTTCTGTTTTACTATTTGGGCTAAAAGTTCACCCTCCATGACCAAATTGTCTCCCACAAAAGCTTGCCCAAACATATTGGCAATACCTCTACGGATAGGCTCTAGGAGCTCCAATCGGAAAACAATAGTATCGCCAGGAACTACCTTACGTTTAAACTTAACTCTATCGATCTTTAAGAAATAGGTAACGTAATTTTCAGGATCAGGTACGGTATTAAGTACAAATATCCCCCCTACCTGAGCCATCGCTTCAATCTGCAAAACCCCTGGCATTACGGGCTCATCGGGGAAATGCCCCACAAAAAAATCCTCATTCATAGTCACATTCTTGATGCCTACAACTGAATTATCATCCATTTGCAACACCTTATCAATAAGAAGGAATGGTGGCCTGTGGGGTAGAATATTGCGGATTTGATTTATATCGTAAAGGGGCGTTTGATTTACGTCAATCTTTGGAATATTGGGCCTCATTGCCTCCTTGCGAGCCATCTTTCTGATGATTTTGGCAAGCTCAGTATTGGCGTGATGCCCTGGGCGCTTAGCAATAATCTTACCCTTAATACGGCGACCCACCAAGGCCAAATCGCCCACTATATCGAGGAGTTTATGGCGAGCAGGCTCGTTGTGAAAACGAAGGTCGATATTGTTAAGGAAACCCTCGGGCTTAACATGAACCCTTGGCTTATTGAAAATATCAGCAATTCTGTCAAGTTCTTCCTGAGGTACCTCGTGCTCCATTATTACAATGGCATTTTGCAAATCGCCACCCTTAATGAGGTTGTTCTTTAAAAGCACCTCAAGCTCGTGAAAGAATACAAAAGTACGGCAAGGGGCTACCTCTTCGGCAAAATTATCGAGATTAATAAGCTGAGCGTACTGGTTACCCAAAACCTTAGAGTTGTAATCAATTAGCACGTCGATACTAAAGGACTCATCGGGATATGCAGCAATTTCAATTCCACGTTCAGGGTCCGAATAAACCAACTTTTCTTTTATCACGTAGAACCCCCTCTCAGCCTCTTGGGTTTTAACTCCCGCTTTCTGTATTTCTTCGACAAAGAACTTGGCACTACCATCCATGATGGGCATTTCGGGGCCATCTACCTTTATAAAGGCATTGTCGATACCTAAACCAGAAAGTGATGCCAGCACATGCTCAACGGTAGATACACGCACACCGTTGTGCTCAATGGTTGTTCCGCGCGAGGTGTCAACAACATTGTCGGCTATGCCATCAATGGTAGGCTCACCCTCAAGGTCGGTTCTTACAAACACATATCCAGTGTTTTCAGGTGCAGGACAAATTTCCAGCTTAATATCAACACCAGTGTGCAGCCCTTTACCAGTAAATTTTATGGGATCCTTTAAAGTAGTTTGTTTCTCTAGCATAGCTGTGTCTAATTATTGAGTAAAATTGAAAAAACCCCCAAAAGTACTCAAATTTATTTTAAAGTCACTTGCCCTTTATCAATCAATTGTTTAATCCTATCTAAATCGCGTTTCATATCGGGCAGCTGCTTAAATACAACGAATGACCTACTGAACTTACGTGAGGGCATTGAAGGAGAGCCAATATAGGTTTCGTTAGGTTCCTTTAGGCTATTGGGCACTCCAGTTTGGGCCGAAAGCTTAACCCCATCGGCAATAAAAATATGACCCGACACACCAACCTGTCCACCAAACATACAATTTTTGCCAATTTTAGTTGAACCTGCAATGCCTACTTGTGCTGCAATAACAGTATTTTCACCAATTTCAGCATTATGGGCTACCTGAATCAGATTATCGAGCTTTACCCCCTTGCGGATAACTGTGGAACCCATAGTAGCCCTGTCGATGGTTGTGTTGGCTCCAATTTCAACATTATCTTCAACCACAACATTTCCAATTTGAGGTATCTTTTGATATGAGCCATCGGATTGGGGTGCAAACCCAAATCCATCGGAACCAATTACAGCTCCTGAGTGAATTATACAATTGTTGCCAATTGCGCAGCTGTTGTATATTTTCACTCCCGCATATAGAATGGTGTTGTCACCAATTTTTACATTATCGCCAATATATACCTGTGGATAAATTTGAACGTTGTTGCCAATCGTAGAATTTTGACCAATATAGCTAAATGCACCAACATAAACTTGCTTGCCCAGTGAAGAGGATTTCTCTACCACTGCCTGAGAATGAATCTCGGCCTTTGGCTTTTGCGCTGCAGCCACTATACCTAGTAGCTTGGCAAACGACTCGTAAGCATCGGCCACTCTGATAAGGGTTGTGTCAATGGGGTGCTCAAGCACAAAGTTGCTGTTGATAAGCACAACCGATGATTGAGTAGAGTATATATACTTTGTGTATTTTGGATTTGACAAGAAAGACAAGGCTCCAGGAGTTCCCTCCTCAATTTTAGCCACTGTACTCACCTTAACCTCTGGGTTTCCCTCTATCTTACCGTTTAAGATTTCAGCAATGGCCTGTGCTGTAAATTCCATGTTGTGTTTGCTTAAATTTGTGGCAAAACTAACAATTTAAAACGAAAATAGGTGAAGACTATTTTGGATAGCATAGAAAATATTTTGTTATTTCGTTCGATAGTATCTTAGCATTAACCATATCGGATGCGGATGCAATATCAACTAGCATACCATTGTTATAAAGAATATTGATGGATTCTTCGGATAACCGATAAGCATTATTGCTAACCGAACCTGTAAATACAAAGTAGTCGCTAGTCTCGGCTAAGTTTGGATGCTCATTAATAAACCTAGCCAATTGCATTCCTACCTCTTCGGGGTGGAATTCGTTATTGCGGAGCTCCACTTTGAAAAGTTTACTGTTGGTAACCATTGTAGCCAGCGCAGATAGTGTTTTGTCGGAGTGAGTTTGCCACTGCTTTGCAGCCACCATAATATCAGAATCATCGATGCTAAGATAGTGGTTAATGGTTTCTGGGGTTAGCTGCTTTCCCTGTATCTGGTTTTTAAGGAAGAACGACAGGGCTGGAGTACACCAAAGATCCTCTCCCAACAGAGCAAGTTCCCTTGCTCTCTTAAGCACCTGGGTTAGCAATTTTTCAGCCGAGACAACGGTTTTGTGCAAATACACTTGCCAATACATCAACCTGCGAGCAATAATAAATTTTTCGATGGAGTAAATCCCCTTTGCATCAACCACCAAATTGTCGTCAATTACATTCAGCATTTTTATGATCCTGTCGGAGCCGATGGCTCCTTCCGTTACCCCTGTAAAGAAACTGTCGCGCCTCAAGTAGTCGAGTCTATCCACATCAAGTTGGCTTGAAACCAGTTGATGCAGAAACTTTTTGGAGTATTTCCCCTCAAAAATTTCAATGGCAGTAGTTAGCCTTCCATCCATCTGATGGTTGAGCTTATGCATTATGTTTCGGCCAATATCCTCATGGCTTACGCCCTGAATAAGGCTAAACTCAAGAGAATGTGAAAATGGGCCATGGCCAATATCATGGAGGAGAATGGCAGCAGATGCTGCTTCGGCTTCCGCGTTGGTTATTGAATGTCCCTTAGCCCGCAGCACCCCAATGGCCAGCTCCATAAGATGCATAGCGCCTAAGGTGTGTTGAAATCGGGAGTGATTGGCACCAGGATAAACTAAATAGGTAAGCCCCAGCTGCTTAATGTGCCGTAGTCGCTGAAAATAGGGGTGCTCAATAATATCGAATGCCAAGGGGTACGATATGTTGATAAATCCATGTACTGGATCGTTTACAATCTTCTTTTTATTTGTAGGGGGCATTTGAATAGTTTTTCCGATTGAGAACAACAACCAATGAAAATTATAGTGAACGCTTATGGAAATGAGATATTATTCTGAAAAACCAGAATAAAAAAACCAGCTTACGCTGGTTACAAAAATAGCTTATTTAGAATAAACTAGAGCTCCACCAGATTAAAATCGACCTTAGTAATTAACGCTTTGTAGTCGTTGCCAGCGAAGTATATATCCTCATCATCCTCCTCGTAGTACCAGTAAATAGTTACTTTTTTATCCTTCTGAGCGGAAATGGTTTCCACCTTTTTCATAATATCAAATATGCGTTTTGAGGAGCTGGTGTTGAAATACTCAAGCTTAAAGTACACATTTGTTTGAGCTTTGGCTTCATTAACATACTGATCAATCCAACTCAGAATAGGGTGATAAAAATCGATAACATTCTCTGGTATTGAGCGACCCTCAATTCGAATCTCACCCATATCGGCATTAAGCAGAACATAGGGAGTCGTCAGATTTTCTTTCAGTTCGATTTTTTGCATATCAAGTTCAATATTTGCAGGGTCAAATATTCCGCAATTATGATTTTACATCCTCATCCAAAACTATATACTCATCGCTGTGCCCATTGCGCACTATGGCATCCCAATACCTAAAAGTAATGATTGCCTCGTTGCCCGTTTTTTTGCTCTTAACCCTTACTTTTTGAGTCTTAAGACGCTCCATTTCTACCTCCTCAAACTGGAATGGGATGGATATAAGCGCATCCAAATCTTGTCCCAGCATAAGTATAGACTCATCATCCTCCTCGTACCTCCAAACTACCTCTACTTTACAACCATTCACGGCGCACGTTTCAAGGTGCTTCATCATCTCATTGATATACTTGTTGGAGCTGCTATTGGTGTACTCTAGAAAGAAAACAACCTTAGTGATGTCGGCCGGTGTTTTAACGTACTGCTCAACCCAATCCACAAGGGGTTGCCAAAAAGAAAAGACATCCTCGGTGATAGAACGACCCTCGATTTCGAGAATCCCATCCTCGGAAAAGTTAACGTAAGGGCAATCTGGTGTTTTATCGATAAGAATCCCCATAATAATTTGGATTTATTGTATGCCAATATGATCGGTGGCAAACTAACTCGCCTTAAAAGTAAGCTTTTGGTTTTAAATATTCAAACTTAATGAAAAAAAGACATTTAACAAAACTACTTCTCACTACTCATCAGGCTGTTAATCGTTTAAATTGAACACTGAGGCAACCAACTCTTTAAGCCTAAAGACTCGGAATAGCGCTGCTGTAAAAGCACCAATGGTAAGAATTAGCGCTGCGCTGAAAGCCCAGTGCAGGGATAACCTTATAGTAACAGTGGTAAGCAAAAAGAAAGTGAGCATAAAATAAATGAAATTAGCTGCAGAGTGCCACCCAAATTTTAAGTTAAACGTTCTATAAGTAACCAGCACTTGCATTGCAGCCACTAAAATGTGGGTAAACAGACTCACCATTGCTGCACCCAGTGCGCCATACCTAGGGATAACCATAAAATTGAACGACACGTTTACAACACCACCCGTAAGTGCAATTATATTAAGATGCGCCAGGCTTCCATTGGCTGTAAGCAGAGTGCCCAGTATATATGAGGCCGATGAAAAAACAAAGCAGGCCATAAGTATTGCAAAAATAGTTGCCGACTCGGTGGTTTTGCTAACATACAGCACATCCATTATAGGCTGTCGGTGTACAATGCAGGCAGTAGCAAATGTAATTGCAAACACCATTAAAAGCGACAGGGCAAACCGAAGTAACTGATCAGTAGGCTCGCCTGCACGAATCATTCTCGAAAAAATGGGAAGCAAAAGCGTTGAGAATAGGAAGGGAACCATAACGCTAGCATCGAGCAACCTGAAAGCCTGTGCATATATCCCAGCTTGGATATGCCCGTCGGGCAGCATACGCTCAATCATCACCGAGTCAATCCTGTAGTGAAACGACATCAACAAAACCAGCAGCGCGTATGGATAGCTCTGCTTTGCAATGCTGATGAAAAAGGCTCTGCTAAACTTAGGCGAAAACGAATCGACCTTGTGGGCCACCACAACGAGCGCAATGAGTGCAGTTGATGCATAAGCAAAGGTTTGGGCATAAACAAACCACTCGATGGTAAAATGTTCCCTAAGCGGCGACCATAGCATTACGCCACAAAGCGCTATCATCAGCACCCTATCGGTTACCGAGAGTAGGCTATCGGTTCGAAAGAGCTGTAGTCCGCTGATATTGCTCCGCAGGTAAAGGATAAAACTCGACAAGAACTGATTTATGGCCAGAAAAAGTACCATCCAAAGCTGCCGCTCGGTATAGCCCAAGAGCAACGCAGCCCCAAAGCAAATAATAAAGTAAACAATGGCCAATAAAAATTTTATCCCAACCATATTGGAGAGATACCTGTGAAGCACCTGTGGATTCTGGCTTATCTCCCTGTTGTTGAAATTAGTAAGGCCAAAATCGAGAGTGATGTTTAGTAGAATTGAAAAGTTGAAAAGTGCGAAAAAAAGGCCATACTCCCCCGCTCCCACAATATTTTGCACTGTTCTATCGATTCCAAATATCCATATAGGCTTAACCAATAGATTGAGCCCTAGGAGCAGTAACAGGTTGGTGGTGAACTTACGTTTCACTTAAAGATATTTTCTTCGAACAACTATAAAATGGAGCGTCTGTCAATAATTTCAGATATTTTACAAATCTAGCTAATGGTTTCGATAAAAATATGCTATTTTGCCTTGCGTTAAAAATTTTACTCCATGAGAATTGCCATCAACACCCGCCTTTTAATAAAAGATAAGTTGGAGGGCATAGGGTGGTTCACATACGAAACCATTAAAAGAATTGCTCTTGGCCATCCAGAACACCAGTTTTACTTTTTATTCGACCGTGAGCCTTATCCCGATTTTATATTCTCGCCCAACATAACATCTGTAGTTCTTAAGCCACAGGCCAGACATCCCTTTCTTTGGTACATTTGGTTCGAGTTTTCTGTAAAAAGATTTCTGAAAAAGAACGATATCGACCTTTTTCTATCGCCCGACGGGTATATTCCCCTTAAGTGTAAAACGCCCACCATTAGCGTAATTCATGATATAAATTTCCATCATTACCCAGAGGGGATTCCGTTTCTAACACGTAAATACTACAATTACTTTTTCCCAAGATTTGCCAAAAAAGCAACTCGCATTGTAACCGTAAGCAACTACTCGAAAAACGATATCGCTCAAAGTTTTAACATCTCTCCTAGCAAAATTAGCGTTGCACACAATGGGGCCAACGAGGCTTATGCTCCCATTAGTACGGAGGCTGCCCAAACAACCCGTAACGAGCTCACCGCCGGTAAACAGTACTTTGTGTTTGTTGGAGCCCTAAGCCCAAGAAAAAACGTGTCAAGGCTAATACAGGCCTTCAAACAGTTTCTCAAATCCAGCGAAGAGGATTACAAGCTAGTGATTGTTGGCGAACCCATGTTTATGACCAGTGATATTAAAGACGCCCTCACCAGCTTGAACGACCCATTAGCTGTTGTTTTTACGGGCAGACTTCAGGTAGACAGGCTACGAATGGTTTTAGGAAGCGCTGTTGCTCTGGTTTACGTTCCCTATTTCGAGGGATTTGGTATTCCACTGGTTGAAGCGATGCGTTGTCATTTACCCATAATAGGCTCAAACCGAACATCAATCCCCGAGGTGATTGGAGATGCGGGACTTCTTGTTGACCCGTTCAACACAGAAGATATTACCCTCGCTATGCTGAAGGTCGCTACTGACCATAATCTGCGAAGCACCCTGGTAGAAAAGTCGGCCATTAGAAAATCTGATTTTTCATGGGATAACACGGCAAACACACTATATAAGGCAATGCAGGAGGTCTTATCGGAAAAACACTAACAGCAATGCTTAAAACACGCCATAGTGCCTTTAAACTAGAGGTTGGTTGCGATGAAGCGGGACGCGGATGCCTTGCCGGACCAGTTGTTGCAGCAGCAGTAATTCTTCCTCCCGATTATACCCACCCTCTACTTAACGACTCAAAGCAACTTTCCCATAAGCAAAGGAACAAATTGAAACTCGAAATTGAAGAAATAGCCTTGGCTTTCGCTGTAAGAATGGTTACGGCTCAGGAAATTGACAGAATTAACATTTTAAACGCATCCATTATGGCTATGCACTTGGCTATTGAGGGACTTACCTTAAAGCCCGAGTACATAATTGTAGATGGAAACCGATTTAAACCTTACGGCAACATACCCCACAGCTGCATTGTAAAGGGCGATTCCCTTTACCTAAGCATTGCTGCAGCATCCATCCTAGCTAAAACATATCGTGATGAGTATATGGTTGCCCTCTCAAAAGATTTTCCGAATTATCTTTGGGAAAAAAATAAGGGGTACCCAACACGCGAACATCGTAAGGCAATTCAGGATTATGGAACAAGCCCATACCACCGACTTACATTCCGTCTTCTCGATAACCAGCTAAGCATACCAAATCTGTAATTTAAAAAGTTATTGCTATACTTGCCTAATAATTTAAACCGTTTGCCGAAAAAAATATCGAACCTTCAATATCAAACAACGAATACAATTAACCTTAACAATTTAATCCAGATGAAAAGATTCAAAGTTTTACTGCTCAGTATTCTACTGATTTCATCGTCGCTTGCCAAAGCCGATGAAGGGATGTGGCTGCTCCCCCTGCTGCAAAAGTACAATATTGGTACTATGCAATCGATGGGGCTAGAGCTTAGCGCCGAAGATATTTACAGCATCAACAACAACAGCCTTAAAGACGCCATTGTTATTTTTGGCGGTGGTTGTACTGGTGAAATCATCTCTGAAAAGGGACTTATTCTTACAAACCACCACTGCGGTTATGGTGCTATTCAGAGCCATAGCAGCACAGAGCATGACTACCTAAAGGATGGATTTTGGGCCATGTCGATGGATGAGGAAATACCAACGCCTGGCTTGTCGGTAACTTTTCTGGTTAAAATTGAGGATGTAACCGACGAGGTTAACAAATCGGTAAAATCAAAAATGACCGAGGAGGAACGCTCAAAAGCTATCGAAGAGGCATCAAAATCGATAGAAAAAAAGGCTGCCGAAGGCAACCACTACAACGCAATGGTACGCAGCTACTATGGCGGAAACAAGTATTACCTGCTGGTATACGAGCGCTTTACCGATGTTCGAATGGTTGGTGCTCCTCCTTCGTCGGTTGGGAAATTTGGCGCCGACACCGACAACTGGATGTGGCCACGTCATACCGGGGACTTCTCTATGTTCCGCGTTTATGCCGATAAGGACAATAAGCCAGCCGACTACTCACCCGACAACGTAGCCTACAAGCCAAAACATCACCTACCCGTTTCGTTAAAAGGGGTTGAGAAAGGCGACTTCGCTATGGTTATGGGTTACCCCGGAGGCACAACACGCTATATGACATCTTGGGAGGTTGAAGAGGCCGAGAAAATAACCAATGCGCAACGTTCGTTCATAAGAGGTATTCGTCAGGAAATTATTCTTGAAGATATGCTGGCAAGCGACGAGATTCGTATTAAGTATTCCTCAAAATACTCAGGCAGTACCAACTACTGGAAATTCTCCATTGGACAGAACCAAGCCCTTAAACGCCTAAAGGTAAAAAACACCAAGCAGAAGGAGCAGGAAGAATTTAGCCAATGGGTTAACGAAAAGCGGAAACGAACCAAGGAGTATGGTGAGGCCCTTGACCTAATTAAAAATGCAATTGAAGACCGCCACGACTATATGTATGCAAGCCTTTACATTGGCGAAACCCTACTTCGCGGCACCGAAATCATTTCGCTAGCCGGGAGAGCAAATGGCCTTTACCAATTCTTACAAGGCGAAGAGCAAAAGGGTTTGGAAAACAGAGTTGAGAGATTTAAGCAGTCGGCAAAAGGATTTTACAAAAACTACAATGCCCCAACCGATAGGAAAGTAGCCAAGGCTATGTTTAAGTTATTTGCCGATAAGGTTAAGCCCGAATTTCACCCCGCTGTTTTTGCAAAAATCGAGAACGAGTACGCTGGAAATTTCGATAAATTTATCGATGATATGTTCGACAACTCAGTTTTTGCCGACTCTAGCAAGCTATGGAAAGTTTTAGAAAACCCAACTGCCGAAGCTTTTGAGAACGACCCTGCTTTTGCTGCAGCCAAATCTATAACAGAGGTAACTGGGACGATTTGGGGGAAACTTGGAGAAATTAACAAGCAATTTGCCAAAGGGCACAGGCTATACGTAGGCGGAATTATGGAGATGAATGAGGGGCAACCCATTTACCCCGATGCAAACTTCACTATGAGGTTAACCTATGGTCAGGTACTCGACTACTATCCACGCGATGCGGTACATTACGATTATATCACAACCCTTAAGGGCGTTATGGAAAAGGAAGATCCTGATAACTGGGAGTTTGTTGTTCCCCAAAAATTGAAGGATCTATACAACGCAAAGGATTATGGTCCTTACGCATTGGAGAATGGTGAAATGCCCGTTGCATTTATCACCAACAACGACATTACAGGCGGTAACTCCGGTAGCCCAATGATTAACGGCAAAGGACACATCATTGGATGTGCTTTTGATGGTAACTGGGAAGCGATGAGTGGTGATATTATCTTTGAGCCCGACTACCAGCGCTGCATTGGTGTTGATATTCGCTACGTACTTTTCATTATTGATAAGTACGCTGGGGCAAAGCACCTTGTTGATGAAATGACAATCATTAAGTAAAGTTACTTCCCGAACGCATAAAGCGGTTTGGCTTGCGCCAAACCGCTTTTCTTATTACATAAAACGTGCATGTGCATTTGAGTAAACAGGGAATTATTGGCTAATGCTGGCTATAGGCAGAACAACTCATTACTTAAAAAGCATTAGGTAAGGCATTTCTAAAAAGCGCTGATATCGTCATCAAATATTTACCAAGAGTTGTTGTTTATAAAAAAAGTAATACATTTGTAATACAGATTGCAGAAAACAAAAAATAATAGTTCTATTAAGAATATTTCCTGACATATAGATTCACTAGTAAACGTAATTATTTGAGGTGATACAGAAAGAGAATATCCTAGCGCATTTTGGTCCTTTAAGCTACGAAGAAATTGGTTTTCTACTAAATAGAATGTCGGCATACGTTGACAAGCAAGGTATGTCAATCACCACAAAGAAAAAGGTGTATTCGGCAATGGTAGAAAGCCTGGAGAATATTTACAAGCATCAGGATATTATAAGTAGCAATACGGACCACCAGCCCCGGTTTACCCTTTACCTCGACGATAAAGAATTCTCTCTTTTCGCCTCTAACAGCCTATTAAGCTATAAGGTAACCCCACTCAAGGAAAAGCTCGACAAAGTAAACTCCCTTAACAAGGAGGGGCTCAAGGAGCTCTACAAGCTAACCATCCTTAGCGGCGACGTTTCGCCCAAGGGCGGAGCAGGTTTAGGGATTATTAACATTGCCAAAGTTTCCGAGAGCAAGATCATTTACAAGTTTGAAACCATTAACAGTGAGTACTCTTACTTTACGCTCAACGTACTGATTTCAAGATAATATAAAACATCACAGCTTACTATGGAACCCTTGCATATAGAACCAACAGAATTTACCCCAAAGGTTCACTTCGATCCGGAAAATAGCGTTTTCGAAATATCTGGCTTCTCCAGGCCTGAGAATGTTATTGGATTTTACAAGCCCATTTTAAAATGGCTTGAGGAATACAACGATTTAGTGCTAAGCCAGAACATCGACTTCAATAAAAGTTTACTATCGCTAAACCTAAAAATGACATACTTTAACTCCGCATCATCAAAATTCTTACTCGACATCCTGCTTGAATTCATGAAGTTCATGTCGAAAGGCAACGAGGTTGAGGTAAACTGGTACTACGAGGAAGGTGATGACGAAATCTATGAATCGGGGGAGGAAATCTCCGATATGCTAGGATATAACTTCAACTTTATATCATACGTTCCCTAAAATTAACCCTGAAACCACACCGAAAGCCTCTGTATTAAATATAGAGGCTTTCTTTTTCCAACAATTCCGTACACCACCCCTACACCTCGATTCGTCAAGCAATTGAAGTCATTCACCAAATTACATGCAGAAAGTCCTGCTGAAAGTGTGATCTTCTTTACTCTTTTTGTCTATATTTGAATGCAAATAATGGCTTTAATGGAAACTTTGAAAATTGATGGCTCTAGTGTCTCGCCAAAGGTTTACTTCTCACCACAGGAGCGCCTTCTCGAGATTAGTGGTTATTCCCGCCCCGAGAATGCTCGCGATTTTTACAACCCACTACTTCAGTGGCTTGAAGATCTAGGCAGCTGGTATCTTAAACATCCATCTGCTGATAACTCGGAACCCTTTACTTTCAAGTTCAAATACATCTATTTCAATAGCTCATCTGCCAAATTTATATATGATATTATCCTGCAGGTTAGCGAGCTGCAAAAGGCTGGCGTTCCTGTAAAAGTATACTGGTACTACGACGAGGATGACGACGAACTTCGCGAAGCTGGCGAAGAGCTTTCCGAAATGGCTCATATCCCCCTCCAATATGTAGAGATAAGCCACTAATTCTGAGCTATCGAATTACAAGGGTGTTTAATGGGGTGCATAGTAGCCCATAGCCCAGCATCCAAAAAAAATAGGACTGAGATTTCTCCCAGTCCTAAACTTTAGCAAAATATTTGGCTAAAACTTATAGTCGACCCCAACCGCAATAACCATATTCGAGCGATTGTAGGTTTCACTGTATGCAGGAGTTGAGGGGCCTGTTGCTTCAAAATCTTTGGTAAAACTCTTGTAAACGGTTGACATAAAGCCTAGGTTTATACCAAGATTTTCATTTACCAAATATTTTCCGCCTAGCCCAATTGAGTTTGTATTTAGGCTGTGGCTCATATCGCTTTGAAACTTACTGTTTACACCTGTTTGCGTAAGCAGATACCCTGCGCTTGCAAATATCTTATCAGTAATCATATACTCAAGCCCAATGGATGCTTCCCAGTAATTGTTGTCTATTACTTCGCTATTCTCAACAAAAGCGCCGCCTATCTTCTTCCCATAGTTGGCCGATTTGTCGAAGTAGTAGTGGAATCCACCCGATAAAGCGAGTTTGTCAATGGGCTTAAATGTTAACCCTGCCGATAACAGTGAGGGCATATCATTGGGAGACTCATCTCCATCGGGATAAAGCCCTACATTATCGATAACGGTTGCATTGGTCATTGTTATTTCAGCCTTATGCTCATATTTAAGGGCAACATTGAAGTTGTCCGACAACTTTAGGTTTACACCAACAATTGGAGAGATCCCTGTTCCACTTTGTTTAGCATCAAGTTCCTTATCGGCGGTTAGCGATGCATAGCTAGACATTGTTGCCGCATTTGTCTGGTATGCACCTTGAACCTGAGCTGCAGTCCATGCAGGATCGTATGCTGCCCCTAAACCTGCACTGAGCTGATCGGCCTCTTCCTGAGTAAGCATATTTGCTCCCACTAGCTGATCAAGGGTATAGTTACCGCCACCACCATCTAGTATTGGCTGCATACTATTGGCAGCACCAGTGGCAGCAGTTGACAAAGTATTAAAGAATAAAGGTGCCGATACCATGTTACCCGCTCCGTTTGGGTTTAAAGGGTGCATTGGATTTATGGATATTTTTAATCCACCCTTATAGCTATTATTTGCTACAATGTACCTTAGGCCAAGGCTTACTGATATCATATCGTTTATTGCATAGGACACATTTGCTTGAAAGCCCCAGTTAAGTGAACTTCCATCCAGACTTGCTTCGAGCCCATAGTTACTTGTTGGAATACCTGAAGCCGTTAGGAGTAGGGGTATGTTAAAAGCGGCTACGGGTTGCTCAAATGAGGGCAGCCCCTTGGTAAAATTTGCACTACCACCACCTCCAATGGGATTCACCCCAAAAGAGTAAGCTAGTTTATCCTTTTTGTAAACGGCGTAGAATGTGGGAAATAAAGGGGCGAGAACATCTCCTTCAAACTTCTGCTGATTCATTGGGAATGTGCTTTCTATTGTTCTTTTTTGTGTAACATACTGATTGTTTAACGAAATGTATAATCCATTATTTAGTTTTACCAATCCTGCAGGATTGTAGTAAACTCCTTCAACCCCTATAATTGCATCTAGGGAAGGCATTCGGATAAAGCTTGCGCTTTGGTTGGTGTTTGTTACAATTCCGCCAGCAAACATTACAACTGGCATACAAAGTGTAATCAACACACCTACTACTTTTCTTTTCATATTCTTGTTTTTTAGGGTTTTAGTAAAGATATTAATCGAATGTATTAGAAAAACAGGTGTGCAATATAAACAAATGTTCAAACCAATTATCAAAAGTACACGATAATTTAAACTTACAACAATCTAAATTTCTATTTAGCTGCATCTTACGCGATTGTGGTTGGTGGTATTTCTTTGCATTTACACCCTACCCAAAACATTTTATTAGTAAAATGTAGAACAAAGGCAATTGATAGTCTCAAGATTGATCTTCGGGATCGTGAGAAGAGCAAATAATCGACAACACCATTTTAAACCTTTGCACTAAATTCAAATCAATGTATAACACGCACTCAAAAAATATCGTATGAAAAGAAAACTACTTTATTTGATTACGCTTTTAGCCTTTCTGCAGGTAAACGTATTGGCACAAAACGAAACTGGTTACCAATTTGAAGAAGTAAAAAAGTTGGAGACTAGCCCAGTAAAAAACCAGCAACGTACAGGTACTTGCTGGAGTTACGCTACCACATCGTTTCTTGAAACCGAATTAATTAGGATGGGAAAACCCGAGGTGGTTCTTTCGCCAATGTACTTTGTTAAGCACGCCTACTCCGATAAAATTGACAGGTACGTTCGTTTTCAGGGCACCAACAATTTTGGTCAAGGTGGACAGGCTCACAATGTCATGAATGCCATTGCTGAACAGGGTATGGTTCCAGAAAGTATATTCAACGGAAATAACTATGGCGAGGAACAGCATGTTCACTCCGAGTTTGAGAGTATTCTCCGAGGTATGATTGATGCAGTAATTAAAAATAGGAACAGAAAACTCTCCACCGCCTGGCGTCCAGCCGTTGAAGGAGTAATTAACACCTATCTAGGCGAATCGCCAGCATTCTTCAACTACAAAGGGAAAGAATACACCCCCAAATCATTTGCACAGGAGATGGGAATTAATCCAGATAACTATATCGAAATTACATCCTACACGCACCATCCATTCTACGAAAAGATTGTGCTAGAGATACCCGATAACTGGGCGCATAAAACCTACTACAACCTTCCCATTGATGAGCTCATGGAGGTTATCAACAGCTCTATCGACAAAGGATATTCTGTATGCTGGGATGGTGATGTGAGCGAAAAAAGTTTTGTTCACAGCAAAGGACTTGCCGTATTGCCAGTTGTAAAAGTGGAGGAGATGAAGGATAGCGAGCAAGCCAAATGGGCTGAGGTTGCCAGCGATAAGCTTTTAGATGAAATTTATAGCTTTAAATCAATTGTTCCCGAAATAGAGGTTACACAGGAACATCGTCAAGAAACATTTGACAACTACATCACCACCGACGATCATCTAATGCATATAATAGGTATCTCAAAGGATCAAAACGGAACCCCCTACTTTATCACCAAGAACTCATGGGGCACAAAAAATGTTTATGAAGGATATTTGCACATGTCGGAACAGTTTGTTCGAATGAAAACTGTAGCCATTATGGTGCATAAAGATGCTTTACCCAAAGCAATTGCCAAGAATCTGGGCATAAAACGCTAAGCATTAGTCCTCGGTTAGCATCAAACTAAGTGAGGGTTGTTTGCTTTTTCATGGTTTTTTTAGGTTTCCACAGCCGGTTCATAGCCGGCTGTGGTTTTTTTTATAGCACCAACAAATTACATCCTCTCACCTGACTCCCATCCATACGGCCAAGAATTTCAAAAGAATAATCATTATGTAATCGCCCCAAATCGTCGGTTTGGATAAATGAGCATGAGTAGATGTTTGCTAGATCAATAATATTTAGAGCGCCAGAAAATTCGGATGGCCTTATCGAAAACGGATCGTAGGGATCGCGCACTAAAACTCTCATCCAGGGTGGTGGCTCAAACCTACCATTCCCTTTTGAGTAGGCTTGCGAAAGGAGTTCGGTCATTCCGTATTCAGAGTGGATTTCATTCACACCAAAAGCATCTATCAAAACCCGATGCATTTCGTTTCGAGTTAGCTCCCTGCCTCTGCCCTTCATACCGCCTGTTTCCATCACAATAGTGTTCTTAAGGGATAAGTTATGTCTCGATGCAAGATCTAAAAGCGCAAAGGTTACACCAATGAGAATAGTTGGCTGTTTATGCTCTTCCTGCTCGGCAACAACCGCCATAAGCTCTTCGTGATTATTTAAGAAAAATCCACTTTGGCTATGCTTGCTCTCTTCAATTAGGCGCTGCACCATATACACTAGCGATGATCCCTGCCGCTCAAGATACGCAGGGAGTAATGCAAGAACACAGTATTGGGAAAGGTCACCGTAAAATCGTTTAAAACCCTGTAAAAAACTCTGCTCATAAACTTTGATACTCTGGACTCTGTGCTTGCTGGTTTCTACCCCAGTAGTACCGCTACTTGTAAAAATCACCTCGGGCGATCTATGGCCAATATATACGTTGTGGGTTTTAAAAAACGATATGGGTAAAAAGGGAATTTCGGTTATGCTTAGCACCTCGTTGGGGTTAATCCGAAGGATATCTAGATACTTTTTGTACACGCTGTTATGCTCGGCCTGAAATCGGAATACCTCCAGCGCCAACGGTTCAAAGTTGCTTTCTGATACTGAGAAAACCCTTTCACATAGCTTTGTTTCCATTATGCAAAGATAAATAATATTTATCCCCCGAAATTTTTAACTCGTGGGAAAAACACAGGAGAATGCTCGAGACTAATCTGCCACACCCCTACCTAACATTGCGTTAGGGGACAAAAAAAACGGCTAGTTTACCTAGCCGTTTAACTGTATTGTTTTAAGGTTACTCCCTCACAGCCTTAATTCCAGGCAAGTCACCATTCTCAAGATATTCGAGCAGGGCACCCCCACCGGTAGAAACGTAGCTAACCTCGTTGGCCAGACCCAAAGAGTTAATGGCTGCAACAGAGTCGCCACCACCAACTAGGCTAAAAGCCCCCTTGCTAGTAGCTGCTGCCATTGCTTTTGCAACCTGCTTGGTACCTTCGGCAAATTTGGCCATTTCAAAAACACCCATTGGGCCATTCCACAGAATTGTTTTTGATGCTTCAATAACCTTTGCAAACTGTGCCACCGATTCCTGGGCAATATCTAAGCCCAACCACCCATCAGGGATTTCGTCAACTTTTACAACCTTTGTATTGGCATCGTTGCTAAACGCATCGGCAATAACCGTATCAACAGGGAGCAAAATATTTACTCCTTTTTGCTTTGCCTTTTCAAGGATATCTAGAGCCATATCGAGCTTGTCGTCCTCAACCATCGAAGAACCAATTTTGCCTCCCTGCGCCTTAATGAAGGTGAACATCATACCACCGCCAATAATCAAGTTATCCACCTTGTCCATCAAGTTCTCGATAATTGTAATCTTGGTGCTTACCTTAGCCCCACCTAGAACTGCAGTGTATGGTTTTTGAGGCTTGTGTAAAACTTTCTCAAGCCCATTGAGCTCGTTCTGGATAAGATAGCCAAACATCTTATTCTGAGGGAAAAATTGGGCTATTATAGTGGTAGATGCATGCGCACGGTGAGCTGTACCAAAAGCATCGTTAACGTATACATCGGCTAGGCTGGCGAGCTTGTGGGCAAATCCCTCATCACCCTTCTCTTCCTGCTTGTAAAACCTAAGGTTTTCCAATAAGAGCACCTCGCCAGGCTTAAGGCTGCTCGATTTCTGGGCTGCCTCATCCCCAATACAGTCGGTGGCAAATTTCACATCAACACCCAGATGCTTGCTAAGAGTTGGCATAATATGCTTTAGGGAGAATTTTTCCTCGGGACCTTCTTTGGGCCGCCCCAAGTGCGACATTAGAATGGCCGAACCACCATCGCTCAATATCTTTTTAATGGTTGGTAACGCGGCCCTTATTCGGGTATCGTCGGTAACGTTAAATGTTTTATCAAGGGGTACATTAAAATCAACCCTAACAATTGCCCTTTTGCCAGCAAAGTTGTATGATTCAAAGTTTATCATGGCTGTAATAGATTTGTTATTTTCACTAGCAAAGATATGAAAAACTGCTGTGCGAAGGGTTTGATTTGCTGATATTTCTTCGCAATCGTTTGGGATAAATCCACCGGTGCTGGCCTCTCGGTTATTTAGTTTTTATTACCTTTGAAATCTTTACATAATACAAAGATTTATATAATGCAATTTAAAGATATAGTTGGACAGCAAGATGTTAAGCAAAGGCTTATAAAAAGTGTAACCGACGATAGGATTCCCCATGCGCAGCTATTTATTGGGCACGAAGGGACCGGAAAGTTGGCCCTTGCCATTGCTTACGCCCAGTACATTGCATGTCAAGATAAAAAAGCCGATGATTCATGCGGGGTGTGTCCGGCGTGTCATAAATTTCAAAAGCTAATTCACCCCGATTTACATTTTGTTTTCCCTGTAAATGAGAAAAAAAAGGCGGAAGACAGCGATGATGAATCGTCGGGTGGGAAGGGCAGCGATGCCCATATTCAGATTTGGCGCGAAACCATACTCAAATCGCCGTACATAAACGAGTCGGAATGGTACTCGCTGCTTGGGCTTGAGAATAAAATGGGAATTATTAGTACTAGTGAGGGCTCCGAGGTTATCAAAAAGATCAGCCTAAAAAGTTTTGAGGCCGAGTACAAAACCATGGTTATTTGGTTACCCGAGCGAATGAATCAATATGCTGCCAACAAGCTTCTAAAGCTAATTGAAGAGCCACCAGCAAAAACATTATTCTTACTGATCTCGGAGAATCCAGAGAATATTATTGGCACCATCCGTTCGCGCACCCAAATCATTAAGGTCCCTCCCATTGCCCGCGAAGATATTGCCTCGGCATTGGTTAACAGGCTGGAAATTCCTGCACCCAAGGCTCAGGATATTAGCAGGGTGGCAAATGGCAATTTTAGAGTAGCCCTATCACTGGCAAGTTCCGATGAGGCAAACCCTTTTTTCGAAATGCTCAGAGAACTGCTTAGGGCATGCTACAGCAATAATGTCCTATCGCTTTTAAACTGGGTTGACACTGTTGCCCGATACAGTAGGGAGAAGCAAAAAGAATTTATTGGCTACTCGTTGCGGATAATTAGAGAGAGCTTTATGATGAATTTAGGGCTTGACGACATTGCTTATGTTGCTGGTGAAGAACAGGCGTTTAGCAAAAATTTCTCGCCCTTTATCAACGGTAGCAACGTAGTTCCCATCTACAACGAGCTAAACAGAACCATTGAGCACATATCGCGCTATGGGAATGCTCAAATTGTACTAACGGATATGACCATGAAGCTGGTAAAGCTGATAAACAAAAAGTAGCCCACTTTCAGCAGATTTAGGTAAAAGAAAAGGAGTCAGAAAAAACCATCAAATTAGCTACCTTTGCAGCAAGCTTAATAACAATAACTATGGAAAAAAGCATCTGCTCGCGCGGAATTATACTAACAGAGACCGAGGGGAGCGAAAGTTCAGTTTGCCAAAACAGCGGTTGCGCTAAGCTTAGCACATACGACTGGTTTAATGATATCCCCACACCACCCATAGACACTGATATAATTGAGGTACAATTCAAGAATACCCGTAAAGCATTCTACCGGAATGCCAACAATTTACCCCTAAAAAAAGGTGATGTGGTGGCCGTTGAGGCATCACCTGGTCATGATATTGGTACAGTTACTCTAACGGGTTGGTTGGTAAACAGGCAAATGGCAAAGGCTGGAATTAAATCCAACGATACTGAGTTTAAAAAGGTTTACCGCAAGGCAAAACCAGCCGATATCGACAAGTGGGTTGAGGCTATGTCGTTAGAGTACAACACCATGATAAGAACCCGGCAAATTGTGAACGACCTGAATCTTAACATGAAGATTGGCGATGTGGAGTACCAAGGAGATAGAACTAAGGCCGTTTTTTACTACATAGCCGATGAACGTGTTGACTTTAGGGAACTTATAAAAATATTAGCTGAGGAGTTTCAGATTAGAATTGAAATGCGCCAAATTGGCGCCCGCCAAGAAGCGGGACGCATTGGTGGTATTGGCTCTTGCGGAAGAGAACTCTGCTGCTCCTCATGGATCAACAATTTTGTATCGGTAACAACCAACTCGGCTCGGGTACAAGAAATATCGCTTAACCCACAAAAACTTGCGGGACAATGTGGTAAACTAAAGTGCTGCCTCAACTATGAGTTGGAAAGCTACATTGATGCACGTAAGGAATTTCCCAAAACTACCATTGTGCTTGAAACCAAGGATGCTTTATACTACCATCAAAAAACCGACATTTTTAAGCGAACCATGTGGTATAGTAGCGATCCAAACTCAGCGCTGAATATGACATCGGTACCCCTTGATAGGGTAAAAGAAATAATTGGCCTCAATGCCAAAGGCATAAAACCACTTAAACTTGTTGAGTTTGTTGAGCCCACCGACGAAAGGACTCAGTACGGATATGGAAGCGTAATTGAAGAAGATAGCCTTACTCGTTTTGATGAAAAGAAGAAGCGCAAACCATCAAAGAAAAGGCGTAAACCCAGAAGGAGAACCAACAATGAATAAGTTTTCATTTATTGCTGCTGCAAGTTTTCTGTCTGCAATAATCCTAATTTCTTGCTCTGGCAAATCTGTTTACAACAGCAGTGTTGATATTCCCAACGAGAAATGGAATATCGATAGCCTAGCAACCTTTAGTGTTGATATCGCAGATACTTCGTCGGTACATAACATATTTGTTACCCTCCGGAATACTACCGAGTACCCCAATAGTAATCTTTACCTTTTTATACAAACCACTTCACCAACAGGTGCTATGCTTCGCGATACGCTGGAGTGTATTCTTGCTGACACCCGAGGCAATTGGCTTGGCAAGGGATTCGGCGCATTGCGCGATAATCAAATTCCATACAAACAATTCATTCGTTTTCCCGAAACAGGATCATATAAATTCTCTATACAGCACGGAATGAGAACCACACAGCTCAAGGGAGTGGCATCGGTTGGTATACGTGTAGAGAAAGCCAGAATGTAAAATAACACCATCTATAACTTTTCGTTTACTTATCGTGGGAAAAAACAAGCTTAAGAAATTTGCCGAGAACGAGACTTTCGAGAATCTATTCCAACCCTCGTTCGATGATGTGTGGAGGAAAAATCATCCCATTAAGGGGAAGTGGAACTCTGATTTTTTTAAAAACGATAACCCTATTGTACTGGAATTGGGCTGCGGCAAAGGTGAATACACAGTGAACCTTGCCAAAATGTACCCCGGCAAAAACTTTATTGGGGTTGATATTAAGGGGGCTCGCCTTTGGAAAGGAGCCAAAGAGGCCACCGAACTTAAAATGCCAAACGTAGCCTTTCTGCGAACCAGAATTGAAAACATTGTCTCGTTTTTTAATCAGAACGAGGTAAGTGAAATTTGGATCACATTCCCCGATCCACAACCTCGCCCTGCCAAGGCCAGAAAGCGGCTATCGTCGAGCAGGTTCCTTACCTACTACCAGCAGTTTGCCAAGCCCAATGCAATTATCCACCTAAAAACCGACAGCCAAGGCTTGCACGAATACACCAAGGCGCTGGTTGAGCAAAATAAGCTTAAGATTCAAGTTTGCACAAACGACCTTTACAACTCGGGAATTGTAGACTCAATTCTATCCATCAGAACATTTTACGAGAGCATGTTCCTTGAACAAGGCAAAACCATAACCTACCTGCGATTCGAACTCGACTCCCAAGCGCAGCTATATGAACCAGACCTCGACTAACCCAAACTTCTTTGAGCAGGTTTACCAAGTAACAAAACTTATCCCACAAGGTAGAGTTACAAGTTACGGCGCAATTGCCCGATACTTAGGCTCAGCCCAATCGTCGCGAATGGTTGGCTGGGCATTAAACTCAACCAAAAACAAGCCAAGCTGGGTACCTGCTCACAGAGTGGTGAATAGGAATGGCTTGTTAACTGGTAAGGTTCATTTTCCGGGCGGCAACACCATGCAGGAACTACTGGAAAGTGAGGGTATAGCTATTGAGAATAACTGTGTTAAAGATTTCGAAAAGATTTTTTGGGATCCCCAGCTAGAGCTCCAGCCCTAACCAGCTACTATTACCTGATAATGAAACCTTTTCATCATTTCTTTGTTTTGATTTGAGAGAATACCTAACTTTGCGGTTTATTTAAATTAATTAAAAACAGCGTAAACATGTCAGAACAAGCGATACTAGATATACTAAAGCAAATAAAACATCCAGAGCACGGGCAAGATATTGTAAGTCTTGGAATGATTACCGACTTGTCGTTAACCAATTCCAGCATCGCATTTACCCTAAGCCTACTTAAAAGTAACGATCCTTTTGCATCATCGATAAAGAAAACTTGTGCCAAAATGCTTACTAATGCTTTTGCAGATACTGAAGTAAATATCAACGTAAAAGCACCTACTGCACAGCCCAAGGAGTCGCCATACAAAACCGAAGCCTCAGTAAGTAGGGTTAAAAACATTATCGCCGTTTCATCGGGAAAAGGTGGTGTAGGAAAATCGACCATAGCTGTAAATATAGCTGTAGCCTTGGCAAAAACAGGAGCCTCCGTTGGACTTATTGATGCCGATATATTTGGCCCATCAATCCCTAAGATGTTTGGTATGGAGGATTCAAAGCCCGAGGGTTTTAAAGAGGGCGATTTGGAACTAATTAGACCCATTGAGAGCCATGGGGTAAAGCATCTTTCGGTTGGCTACTTTGTTAACCCCAACGACGCACTGGTGTGGAGAGGCCCTATGGCAACCAATGCCTTGCGCCAGCTAATACACCAAGGTGCTTGGGGCGAACTTGACTACCTGCTTATCGATACACCTCCGGGAACCAGTGACATTCACCTTACCCTGGTGCAAGAGGTTGCGCTAACGGGAGTTGTTATTGTTAGTACCCCACAGGATGTTGCCCTTGCCGATGCAGTGAAAGGTATAAGCATGTTTACCGGCAAATCGGTTAATGTGCCCGTAATTGGCCTTATTGAGAATATGGCTTGGTTTACCCCAGAGGAGCTGCCCAACAACCGTTACTATATCTTTGGAAAAGATGGATGTAAAAAGTTGGCCGAGCGTATGCGCCTACCGCTTCTTGGTCAAATTCCCATAGTGCAAAGTATTCGCGAGGGAGGCGATAGTGGAATACCTGCCGCTCTTGAGGGAGGAAGCCTATCCAAGGCGTTTGATGACTTGGCAAGTAATGTCATAAAAGAAGTAACCCGAAGAAATGCTGAGATGCCTGCTACTAAAAAGGTTGAAATAAAACACAAATAAATTTAATATCAACAGAAAATGAGTAAAGAAGAGATCAACAAGAAAATTAGCGATGCCATTGAGCTTGTACGTCCATTCCTACAGAATGATGGAGGTGATATATCACTGGTTGAAGTAACCGACGACTTAACCGTTAAGGTAGAGCTGCATGGCGCTTGCGGAAGTTGCCCTTACAGTCTGATGACATTGAAAAATGGCGTGGAGCAAGCAATTCGTCGCGATGTACCTGAGATTAAAGAGGTAGTTGCTGTTAATATGTAATTGTGACCACACATTTAAAACAACAAGAAAGCCCCGAAATTTCGGGGCTTTCTTGTTGTTTCTGAAAAAGATTCTACTCTAAATAGGTATAGCCGTATAGCCCCGAACGATAGTTTGAAAGGAACTCCTTCCCTTCCTCGGTGCTGATAGTCCCAGCTTTTACGGCTCCCGTAACCCAAGTCTCTACCGTACGAACTAGCTTTTTGGAATTGTACTGAACGTAATCGAGCACCTCAGCCACAGTTTCGCCATCAATAACCTGGTCAATTGAATATCCTTTATCGGTTGCCGAAACGTGCACAGCATTGGTATCGCCAAACAGGTTGTGCAGATCGCCTAAAATTTCCTGATAAGCACCAACCAAAAACACGCCTATGTAGTAAGACTCACGAGATTTGGGTGTATGCAAGGGCAGGAAGTACGAGTAGTTTCGTGTGGAAATAAAGTTGTCGATTTGGCCATCGGAGTCGCAGGTAATATCCTGAATTGTTGCTGACCTATCGGGTTTCTCGTCGTGTCTTTGCAGTGGTATAACGGGGAATATCTGATCGATAGCCCAAGCATCGGGAAGCGATTGGAAAAGAGAAAAATTACAGAAATACTTATCGGACAATAGCTTGGGTAACTGCTTTAGTTCCTCCGGAATATGCTTCATTACTGAAGTTATACCATGTATATCTCTGGCAATAGACCAAAAAAGCCTTTCGATTTGGGCACGGGTTTTTAAATCTAAAATACCCAAGCTAAACCTATCGAGAGCCTCCTCGCGTATCTGTTGGGCATCATGCCAGGTCTCAAGCATTCGGGGTTGGTTTAGGGTATCCCATAAGATGTAAAGCTCCTGCACCAGCTCATGAGCCTCCTCGCCCACCTCCTCGTTTTCGTCCCAAGTTGGGAGCGTTGTGGTTTCTAACACCTCAAACACCAACACGGAGTGGTGTGCTGTTAGGGATCTTCCCGATTCGGTAATAATATTCGGATGTGGCAATTCGTTCTTATTTGCAGCATCTACAATTGCCGACACCGCATCGTTAACATACTCCTGAATGCTATAGTTTACGCTGCTACCGCTATTTGCCGAACGGGTTCCATCGTAATCGACACCAAGGCCTCCTCCAATATCAACAAATTCAATATTAAAGCCCATTTTGGTTAGCTCAACATAGAACTGCGATGCCTCGCGAAGGGCTATTTTTATTCTGCGGATTTTAGTAACCTGGCTGCCCACGTGAAAGTGCAGCAACTTTAGGCAATCCTCCATTTTGTTTTTCTCTAGAAAATCGAGCGCATCGAGCAGCTCGCTAGATGTTAGCCCAAATTTGCTCACATCGCCACCAGAGTCTTCCCACTTACCACTTCCGGAGCTGGCCAGCTTAATTCTAATGCCAATATTTGGCCTAACCCTAAGTCTTTTAGCTATTTTGGTGATGAGCTTAAGCTCGTTGAGCTTTTCAACCACTAGGTATATCCGGCGCCCCATTTTCTGAGCTAGCAGAGCCAGCTCAATGTAGTCCTCATCTTTATAGCCATTGCAAACAATTAGGGACTCGTTATCGGTATTAATACCAATTACTGCGTGTAATTCAGGTTTCGATCCGGCTTCGAGGCCAATGTTAAACTTTTTTCCATGGCTAACAATCTCTTCCACCACAGGACGCATTTGGTTTACCTTTATGGGGTAAATCACAAAGTTTTGGCCTGTGTATTCGTACTCCTCTGCAGCCACCTTAAAGCAACTCGACATCTTTTCGATTCTACTATCGAGGATATCGGGAAATCGAATGAGCATAGGGGTTGCAACATCACGAAGTTGCAGCTCATCAACCAGTTCCTTTAGGTCAATATCTACTCCATCTTTGCGTGGGGTTACCACCACGTTGCCCTTATCGTTTAATGAAAAATAGTTAATGCCCCAACCCTTAATGTTATAGAGCTCTGCAGAATCCTCAATTCGCCATTTTCTCATGGAAGGATAGTTTTTTTTGAATGTTTATTAATAATTGAGGTGAATATCCACCCAAGAATCTTAGGGCAAAGATAGCAATAATATGTATTACGACTAATTGATTTGTATGGCAAGTAGCTATGCCAATTGTCCCTAATATTGATCCGTTTCTTTATCGCTTAAAAATCTTTTGCACAAAGCAACTACCCAGCTGATCCTCTATGCTAACTATATATATACCTGAGGGCAGTAGCGCTGTGGGTATAAACATTTCGTTGTGAACTACTGAGTTTTTGCGAATAACTACCTCGCCCAGAATATTCACAATGGTAATTTTATTGCCAACACTAAGGCCGCGAATATGCAGATTGTCTTCAAAAGGATTTGGGAAAACTACAATATCGCTGTAGGCCGATTGAGGAGACGATGTGCTCACCATCCTCACATTAACATCCAAACTCTCATCGATTAATGTAAAGCTATTGGTATACTGGTTGAAATCGTTGGCCGAAACAGTGAAGCTGTAGGTACCTCGATAAAGATCAATAAATGCTTTGCCTTCTGAGTTAGTGCTCAGCAGATTATCGACCCCCTCTATGCTTACCAAGGCATTGGATACGGGGTAGTAATCTGAGTCGAACACGTGAAATTGAACGTTATGCTTTGCTGCGTATTTTACGCTAACCCCATAAGAGTTTGTAACAAGTCCACTCTCCGATGTAACATCGAAAAAAACTGTGTTGGAAAAATCTAAAGAGGTACCTGGGGTATAATTAATTGTAGCACCTTGCGATATTCGAATTTCAGGAGTAAGGCTTGTGATTTGCACACTGTTGTCTAGCTCAATCAGGATATCTGCTTCGCCATTTACAACATCTGTAACCTCCTCATGAATAACGCCCCCTTCGGTAAATCCAAATGAATGAATACGTGCCTGATCACTAGGGTCGTCGCTCCCCCCCATTACCATAACATCATCGAGCTTAACGTAGAACCAGTCGGTACAATCGTAATGCCTAAAGGCAATGTATATTATGTCGCCAAGGTAATCCTTAAGGCTAACTTGACGGAATTGCCACTCGCCATTCTGCAATGTTTCCTCAAAGAGCAATTCAAAATCGGTTGATTCACGGGTTTGGTTTGACACAAAAACACCATACTTATCGAATGGATAAACCGGATCCTGAGCCGCCACGCGGTACTCTAGAATAAAATTATCGTGGGTAATCTCAACTGCAGGGGCAACCAGCCAATTGTCGGGAGTAAGGGCTCCCGTATTTTCATCCCACGATGATGATGCTGCAGACTTTTGACCAGAAAAGGCTGTTCCATCAACGCTATAGGCAAACCAGCTATATGAGTCACCATCAATGTCAAAACTAGCCCAACCCACAGGAGGGAACACATCACCCTCAAACCCATCGAAAAGTACGGCATTGGCCGGCACCTCCTGAACTCTTATATAACCTTCCTTTGTATTGGTTTCGCTCCCATTAATTGTTAAGCTAACTGTTTTGAGCCCTCCCGAAGCATACAACACCTCATGCGGACCCTTCGTGTTGGCCGTTTTGGGTTGCGCGCCTTCTCCAAAGTCCCAAAGCCAACTGGTAATATTATCACCTGTTGACAGGTCTGAAAACAGCAAGTTTTCACCAACCTGAGCGACAAGTTTATTAGCCTTAAAATTTGCATACAGCTCCCCACTAGGATCAAACCCCGGTAAAAATGACACATTCGTGTTCTGTGGATCGAGCCAGGGTTTCAGTTGATTATTAGCGTTAATACCATTGGATGTCCAGTGGTAGGTGAACTTACCGTAATAATCTGGGAAATTAGTATTCTCGCACGATGATGATCCACCGGAAAGGGTTCCCACCAAAAGTCCATCGGAGTTGAAAATTGGAGATCCCGACGATCCACCCTCTGTAACGCCAAATCCATTTTCGGTCTCGCTCCAAATAACTCGCCATGCTGATTCTTCGGCCATCTGATCACTCTCAATAGTTGGGGTTGATGTTACAAGCGGCAGGTTATAGGTAGATATTTTCTTAACATCACCCTCAGGGTGGTGTATTCCAACCCCAGCAACAGAAGCAGCACCCGTACGATCCCATCCATTGTAATAAGGCCGCCAGGTTTCAGGTGGTTTTTGACTAAGCTTGAGTAGTTGGAAATCCGATCCGTTATCCATCTTACCAGATGCAACTAGCACTGATCCCGTAATTACATGGTTAGGTGGAGTTCCAACGTTTGGGCACCCTGTCTGCTCGTAGTTGAAATAGAACTGCCATACACTCCTATCCGCCTCGGAAGCACTACCCCCGCAATGCTCTGCTGTAAGAAAATAGGGGGTTCCATCCTGCTTGGTATTGTTTACTAGGGCGCCAGTGCATACATATAGATTACTCCCAACCTTAAGCAATATCTTTGCAACACCACGCTTCTGATTTTGCCAATTATCCCCCTCGGGTGAGCAGTTAATGTTTACGTGGCATGGGCCAGAGGCCCCCAACTCTTTATCAAGATCCTGTCCATCTGATCCTTTAGAAATAAAAAATGCTTCGGAGATTTTGAAAGAACCTTGGGGTTCCGATACATTCATCGAATTATTCTCAACATATTCAATCACTACCGGCCCCAATGTGAATGGTGGCGTAGATGTACGACCATTGACTATGTTAGCATTTGTAATCTCAAAATATGAATCAGGGGATTTTGGTGAGTATACAAAAATCTTACCCTTATCGGGTATTAACAAGCTATCGAATACAAAAGCTGCTGCTGGAGCTCCTTGGAAACTGACCTTAAGCAACCACGATATCTCGCCGCTGGGCCAGCGGATTATACTACCCTTACCATATGTACTAATGTCAACATTTGTTGAGAATCCTATATGAAAAGGTAATTTCGAATTTGGTATACTCTCATTGTAAAACCTTTGAGGGTTTACACTTATAACAGTAGAATCTATACATTTTATAGGATAGTTATATTTTACACTTGGCATGGGCAGGTTTGTGTACCCCAAATGCTGTGCATTAAGTGTAGCTGCACTAAGAAAAAGGCCAATTATCACAAAGGCCTTGCTAAACAAATACTTCATAATACAGGAATTTTGTTTTGTAGCCCAAAGCAAGCTTTAAATTTATGCAAAAATTGGTATCTTGCGCGGCAATTAATCAAATTTGACGAACCTAAACTAAAACTAAATGAAAGGTCAATTCTCGAAATTATGGTTGCTGACCATTGCTGTCATAATTTCAGTAACTATTAATGCCTTCTCCCAGCCAAATGGGAGAAGCAGTGAGAGTAATCTCCGTTACGAAAAGAACGTAAAGTATGTGAATGGATATCGGGTTATTAAAGGTGAAAGGCCCCCCATAAAACTTGAAAAAGTTCCAACTAATGCCTACGAATCTGGAAAGCTGCTCATCAAATTTAATCCAGAAATGAACAAGTTCCTAGAAACTCCAGTTGTAAAGGCTGATCAGTTGGAATACGTTCAAACAGGAAATCCAAAATTCGACAAGCTAAACAAAGAGTATGGAATTACTACATACAAACAAACCCTAAACGATTTGTATAGCATAAACCCAAATAGCAAGTCGCAAAATGCAAAGCATAAAGCTTGGGGTTTCGATTTGTGGTATGAACTCACGCTGGATAAGAATAGTGATATTAAGCAGGCTGTAGCCGATTTCAACTCACTTGAAGAAGTTGAAATTGCCGAACCAATTTACAAAAAGCGGAGGATTGAACCTGTTGAAGTTAAGCGTATGAACGCTTCGAAAACTGACAAATCTTTCCCCAATGATGATATGTATGGCTTGCAGTGGGGATTGAAAAACTCGGGACAACCAATACTTGGTTCGGCAGGAGTAGATGGAGTTGACATAGCTGCTGAAGCAGCATGGGAAATTGAAAAAGGAAACCCAAGCGTAATTGTATCAATCCATGATGGTGGAATCCAGTATGATCATCCTGACATAGCGGCAAATATGTGGCCTAATATTGGCCCTGATGGATTAGGTACCAATGCCGATGACCATGGTACTCACGTTGGAGGAACCATTGCAGCTGTCACAAACAATCAAATTGGTGTTGCTGGTATTGCAGGAGGAGATGGAACAGAAAAGGGAGTACAATTAATGTCACTTGATATTTTTAGTGGATCACTCTCAACTTATGCTGGTTATGTTTATGCAGCCGACAACGGATCTTCCATTTCACAGAATAGTTGGGGATACCAAAACCCGGGGGTTTATAATAGCCCTGATTTAGCTGGCATCGATTATTTCAACGAGAACGGTGGAGGAAGCGCTCTTTCCGGAGGTGGTATTGTAATTTTTGCGGCTGGCAATGACAACGACTTTGGCGAATGGTATCCGGGATACTATAGTGGTACAATGGCTGTTGCCTCACACACCAACAAAGGTACCCGATCAAGCTTTTCTAACTATGGAACTTGGGTTGATATTTCTGCTCCAGGCTCAAATATTGGCAGTACCGCTACAAATAATCGATACGTGTATATGTCAGGCACCTCAATGGCTTGTCCTCACGTTTCTGGAGTAGCCTCGCTAGTCGTTTCAAAGTATTATGGAGAAATAACTAAAAGCCAACTTTGGAACGCAATGCTGGAAGGTGTTGAAGACATCTACCTATACAATTCTTCAATGAAGGGGATGCTGGGCACAGGAAGAACAAGTGCTCATAAAGCGCTAATCGAAGCATCTAGACGTTATTTCCCAAAAATTCAAACAGCCAACTCAACTGATATCAGTGCATTTGGAGCAGCCATTGGAGGCGAAATCTTGAGAGATGGAGGATACTACATAACTGCTAAAGGTGTTGTGTGGAGCAAGACTGATGACCCTACACTTGATAATTGTGAAGGTTACACAAACGAAGGTGGAGGATCTGGCGTTTTTACATCTACACTAACTAACCTTGAGCCTAACACCCAGTACTATGCAAGGGCGTATGCAACCAATTCACAAGGCACTTCATATGGTAAAAGCATTGTATTCCAAACCTTTTCCGAGGTGACGTTTAGGGTTGTTGATGAAAGTAGAAATCCCATTGAAAATGCTACAATTCAGTTTGATGGTGTTACGGGTAATACCAATAACGAGGGTTATTCTCTTTTCTACAAACAAAGGGGATCATTTAATTACTACATCAATGCAAATGGCTATGAAGCGACAGGAGGCAAAGCGATTGTCGGATCTGATGAAAACTCGGTAAAAGTAATTTTGATTTCAGAAAATTCAACTGGCCCAAGCATTATTGGTGAATCTTATGCCTGTATTAATTCGGAGGTTATCTATCACATTACAAATATACCAGCCGCAGGAAACTGGGAGGTTGAAGGAGGAAGCGTAATTAGCACTCCCAACGACAATAGTGTTATTGCTGGTTGGGCCTTTTCTATTGAGGATAGAATTATTAGATATAGAGTAGTTACCGATGACAACTACTTTATCACCTACCAAAAAAATGTGACTGTTGATGAAAACAAGATTATACCAACAACAGACAAGCCGTCTATCCACAAAAAAGGTAACATCCCAATTCTAATCTGTACAACGCCAGAATTAGAATACAAGTGGTATAAAGATGGAATACTTATCGACGGCCAAACGGAGCAACATTTTGCCCCTCGCAATCAGCCCGGTAGTTATCAAGTCCAAATCACTGACCATAGGCAGTGTCCTAACACATCGAACGCAACGGAGGTTGTCACTGTGATGCAAAGCGGCACATTATCAGCCTACCCTAACCCAACCAATGGGGCACTTACCCTCGATTTTGCAAGCGAAACACTAGGCAATGGCATAATTACCGTTGCAAACTCACACGGGGAAGTGGTCTTCCAAAAACCGATAAGCAAAGCCCAAGAGATCCTATCGCAAAGGGTAAACCTTTCGGAACTTCCCAAAGGAATTTACATAGTAAGGATTTCAATTGGCAATGAGGCGCCCGTTACCTCAAAAATATCAATATACTAACATAACCCTATCATTAAAATGACACGTAACAATATACTATATACATTGCTAATTGCTACTGCACTGTTCCTTTCCAATCAAAGTTTCGCATCCGAATGGGAAAAGACTAAGATGAATCAGGATATAGCTGAGGGTGCTGAGAAAGAAATATTCCAAAGAATATACATTGGACTAAATGGTGGATTTAATCTTTCTCTTTTTGATACCGAAAATGCAGCCACCCCCGAGTGGCAGCCCAATAGTGTTTTCAACATCATCCCATCGCTGGATGCTACATATCTATTTACCCAAAATATTGGGGTTGGAGTTGGGTTTAGGATAGGCCAATATTCATCCGATTATACAATTACTGGTCTAAACACTCAGCTCGAAAGGGAATTTGTTGATATCGATCAAGACACCTACTTCCCTATATACGAAAATGCTAATCTTGTAGAAAATACAACGTACACATCTTTGGATATTCCACTTTTTGTTAGATATCAAAACACCATAAACTCTGGCAAGCTGTCGTACTTTGCCAACCTAGGAATCGTTATGTCTAGCTTTATGTCCACTGATTTCAACCTTTCTGGCACTATGACCCGCAAGGGCTACTATCCCGATTACAACGTGGTGCTGAACGATTACCCCGAATACAACTTCGCGGATTTATCCTACAGTTCAAGCAGCTCTATGGAGCTGGGTGTCCCTAAAATGATGGTGTCGGGCTACCTATCTGCTGGCGTTATGTACAGCGTAACCAATGATATACTTGTAAAGTTTGGCATCTCGGGTACCTACGGGTTCACTAAGGTGGAGCCTGTAATCGAGGATATTTTTACCGATTTCCACAGTAGCCTTATTTTGGGCAGCTCGTCAATAACCTCAGTGGGATTTGAGATTGGCGTAGTATATCGATTATTCAGCAAGTAAAAAAACGACCATTTATTACCCAGCCCCACCTTTAGTAGTATTGGTGGGGCTTATTTTTTGATGATTTAGCTGAATCGCAACTAGGGATGTTTAATCTTTAGGCTGTTTTTGCTACATTTGCAAACCAATGCATCCCATATGATTAGAGTTGAGAAGATTAAAAAATCGTTTGGTTCCCTTACCGTGCTTAAGGAGGTGGATATGGAAATACCTGCCGAGAAGGTAGTGGCCATTGTTGGCCCCAGCGGGGCAGGCAAAACTACCCTCCTCCAAATTATGGGCACCCTAGGCAAGCCCGACTCGGGCAATGTATATATTGATAATGTGAACCTATCGAAGCTAAACGACAAGGCGATGGCCGCTTTTCGTAATCAGAATATTGGTTTTGTTTTTCAGTTTCACCACCTTCTGCCCGAATTCACGGCTTTGGAAAACGTTTGTATCCCTGGATTTATAGCCAAAGAGCCAAAAGAAAAGGTGGAAGCAAGAGCAAAGGAGTTACTCTCGTTCTTAGGTCTGGCCGACAGGATGGAGCACAAACCCTCGGAGCTATCGGGGGGTGAACAGCAACGCGTGGCCGTAGCACGGGCATTAATAAACAACCCAAAGGTAATCCTTGCCGACGAGCCCTCGGGCAACCTCGACTCTAAGAATAAGGAGGAGCTACACAACCTATTCTTTAAACTCCGCGATGAGTTTAAGCAAACCTTTGTGGTGGTAACCCACGATAAGGAGTTGGCAGCAATGGCCGATATTCAGCTCACCATGAACGACGGACTATTTGTGTAGTGAGTGATATTAGCACCAACGATATCAGGCAATTTCTGGATGAGAAGTACCTACAGTACGCATCCCCCTCGTTTGTAGAGACTGATCCAATTCAGATTCCCAAGGCATACACCCGTAAGGAAGATATTGAGATTGCAGGATTTTTAGCAGCCACCATCTCATGGGGCCAAAGGCCACAGATTATCAAATCGGCCAAAAAACTGCTGGAGCAGATGGGCGAATCGCCCTACGAATTTATCATCCATTCGTCTAGCAATGATATAAAAGCGCTATCATCATTCTACTACCGTACGTTTAATGGGACCGACTGTATAGCATTCCTCCAATCCTTGCAAAGGATATACTCAATGGGCAGCAGCCTTGATAAACTGTTTACTGAAGGGTATATGAAATACAATTCAATAATGGGTGCAATAAGCCACTTCAGACTTCTGTTCGTTGATAATAAGTTCCCTGCCCGATCAACCAAACACCTATCAAACCCCATCGCAGGTTCGGCTGCCAAGCGTATAAATATGTATTTACGCTGGATGGTGCGCCCACCCAAGGAGAATGTTGATTTTGGACTATGGACATCAATTCCCGCATCAGCCCTTATGCTGCCACTCGATGTGCATTCGGGGCGAGTGGCCCGCAGGCTGGGTTTACTTAGTCGAAAGCAGAGCGATTGGAAGGCGGTAGAGGAGGTTACAGCAAAACTTCGTACATTCGACCCCAACGATCCCATTAAGTACGATTTTGCTCTATTTGGACTAGGTGTTTTCGAAAAATTTTAAATCGCCATGCC
>DDWD01000125.1:0-9771 GCA_002345825.1 Bacteroidales bacterium UBA2295 | reverse complement strand
GTGGGCACCGATGGCGTAATGCTGGGCGCTTGGGCAACCATTGATAACGCGAAAACCATCCTCGATGTAGGCACTGGAACAGGGCTGATTGCACTCATGCTAGCACAACGAAGCAACGCAACCATTGATGCTGTGGAGATAGATGAACCCTCGGCACAGCAAGCCATCGAAAATGTTAATAGCTCTCGCTGGCAAAACAGGGTAGCTGTTCATTGCCAACCATTCCAGCAGTTTGCCAAAGAAACGAACATACGTTACGACCTTATCGTTTCAAACCCACCCTACTTCATAAAATCATTAAAATCCGAAGAGGCTGCCCGAACAGTTGCCAGACATAACGAGCTTCTCCCCCACACCGAGCTACTCGAAGGTGTCAACAAATTGCTTAATGAGAATGGCCGTTTTGTAGGAATTTTCCCATATGTTGAAGGCAACGTTTTTGTAGCTCTGGCATCTTCCTACAACTTATATTGTACAAAGCGGATAAGCATATACGGAAAGCTAAATGGCCCTGTAAAGCGCTTGATGCTTGAGTTTGGCCGAAATAAACTGCCGCTGGACGAAACCTCCATAACCGTTAGAGGGGTTGATGGCGAGTACACGCCCGAATATGTAAATCTTACCAAAGATTTTTATCTAGCTTTCTAGATGAAAAAACGCCAAGCAAAATTGCTCGGCGTTCCTTATATCATGATAACTATGGTTAAATAGTTCTACCAGGATACTGCTTAAGCGCAGCCTCAAGGGTTTCCATAGCGTTTTTCAGATCTTCAATTTTTAGCACGTAGGCAATACGCACCTCATCTTTACCCAGTCCTGGGGTTGCATAAAAACCCGATGCAGGAGCCAACATAACCGTTTGGTTTTTGTGCGCAAAGCTTTCGAGCAGCCACTGAGCAAACTTGTCGGCATCGTCAACAGGTAGTTTTACCACGGTGTAAAAAGCACCTTTAGGCTTGGGGCAAACAACACCCTCCATCTTATTAAGCGCCTCAACCATAAAATCTCTGCGCTTGATGTACTCGTCGTACACCTCGGTGAAATACTCTTTGGGCGTGCTAAGTGCAGCCTCAGCAGCAATTTGTCCATACGATGGTGGGCAAAGCCTTGCCTGAGCAAATTTCATAGCGGCAGCCATAACCTCTTTGTTTTTCGATATAAGCGCACCAATTCGAACGCCACACATGCTGTAGCGTTTCGACACGGAGTCCATAAGCACCACGTTATTCTCCAACCCTTTTAGGTTCATGGTGGAGAAATGCGAATGGCCATCGTAGCAAAACTCGCGGTACACCTCGTCGGCAAATAGGTACATATCATGCTTCTTCACCAGCTCGGCAAGCTGCTCAAGTTCGTCCTTCGAGTAAAGGTAACCAGTGGGGTTATTAGGGTTACAAATTACTACCCCTCGGGTTTTGGGTGTTATTAGCTTCTCCATTTCGGCAATGGGGGGCAACGCAAAATTTGTTTCTATAGATGATGTAACTGGCACCACTTTTACTCCTGCCTGTGTGGCAAAACCATTGTAGTTGGCGTAAAATGGCTCAGGGATAATTACCTCATCTCCCGGGTTAAGACAGCTCATAAAGCCGATGGTAATAGCCTCCGATCCCCCAGTTGTAATGATAATCTGGTTATGATCGATATCGATTCCTACGCTGCGGTAGTATTCGGCCAATCCACGACGGTAGCTCTCGTTACCAGCCGAATGGCTATACTCTACCACTTTTAAAGGATTTTCTCTTATGGCCTTAAGAGCAACCTCAGGTGTTGCAATATCGGGTTGACCAATATTTAGGTGATACACATTTACACCCCTTTTCTTTGCACCCTCGGCGTACGGAACTAACCTGCGTATGGGCGAAGCGGGCATTGCCTTACCTTTTTCTGATATTTGTGGCATAACGATTTTATTTGGTATAGTTAATTAATCTGCCTAATTCGATATAAGCATTACCATTGAGCATTGGTAATGCTCTACAGGGTTCAAATGTAATGGAAAAAAATAGGATTTAAAATGATAATATTGGCTTCGAATCAATTTGATGCTTTTAAACATCATACTGATTAAAAACTAGTTATCGTTTGGTTACAGCCTCTTGAATATCCCTAAAGAAAGAATTCTCGAACCTGCGGCGAGCCTCCCTAAAAGCATCATCGGCAGCTTGCTTGTAGTCAAAGTGTCGGCCAATAAAACCCTCAAGCGATTGCTGATAAATCTTTGTTCCATTGCTATTCACAATGGCAATTTGTCCATCCAAGCTAACCGTTTTGAACTGGCCTCCATCTTTCCCAGGGCTTGCCACTGCCATAATACGTACAGTATAATCGGAATTACCGCTTTTTACAACAAAGCCAGCATCAATGGCCTTTTGCCTAAAGCTGGTTTCTAAAACCCCGGGGGTTTGCTGCTCACCCAGCATAATTTCGTTCGATTCGATAGAAAACGATGGCCTAATTATGTTTATTGCTATAGTACCCTTGGGGATAGTAAACCGGTGTACCATTCGGCGGACAAATTGATCGGCTCCAGCCTCTGCTAGCATATCATCGATATTCACTTCGGTTGTAAAAACCTCTCTGGTTTTGGTTGATCGCACTACATCAATCTGGAACTTAGCCAAACCCTGACCATCGGAACGGAGCTTATTGTTGCGGATTGGCTTTTCGGAGTATTTAGCTTGGAGGGGAATATCCGAAACCCGGCCTTGGGTTTCATATCGAGTTTCGAAAGCAATTTGACCTTGCGCTAAATCCTCTCCTATCTTAACATCCAAAGTTTTTCTTACCGGTACAACTTCCAAGTTGCTAATGGTAGCCGATAGCTCCTTGAATATCTCGTTACCCAGAAAAATTTCCTGTCCGTTGTAACTTACTGGTAACGATTCGCTGAAGTAGGGTTTAATAGGTTCTAGTGATTTAAGGAGCTGGACAATGGCCGTACGGATATTTCCCTGCTCGCGTTCGCTCACTCCACTGGTAAAAAAATCGAACGAGCGCTTTACTGCCTCACTCTTCCTTCGCTCCTTTAGTTCTTGGTATTGCGACTTTGAGAGGCGGTAGTATACCCAGTAGTTCTCCAGATCTTCCCAACTATCTACCAGCTCGTACCCTTCAAGGTCCTGCTGGGTTTGGGCTTTTATGGTTGATGTAAAATCTTCGCGAAAATTAAGGTTCGACTCAAACGCGTGAAGTACCGAATTGCTGGAGATGTTGGTAGAAATTTCACCAGCCATATCGGCTAAAGCATTCTGCCTAGCGGCCTGCTGGTACTGCCCCACATCCATTGTTTTGCGTACGGCTCCAATGCCGTAGTAATACGTTGCCGATGATGGACGCATTTTCACCCATTCGGGCTGTGGTGCTACTTGTTGTTGAGTCTTTTTGCTGCTTCCACAGCCAAATAACCCAGCTAAAACTATGGCTACAAGTATTAATCTTATATTCATCTGTATATTCTTTTATGAAAGCAGTGGTGAAACATCCGTTGGTAGTCATTCTAGTATGCGTTAAAGTCTGCATAGTGAATGTTTGTGATTTTAATACTGCTCGGAGTTGTACTTACTAATTTGCTGAGACACTTTTGATTCAATTTCGATTAAGGCTTGGTTCCGCAGATCCTCAGCTGAAACAATTGTTTGTTTGGCACTAAAAAGTTGTTGCAAGCTTTGCACAGCCGAAAAATTATCGTCAATTCGATCTTTAGGCGAGTCCTTATCACTGCGTTCCCAGTAACCAGGTACTAGCTTTTTATGATCTCCCTTAAAGGTAGCAAAATGCACTTCATCATTTCGCGATATGCTCAACACATCGGAAATTAGTACTGCGCCGGTTTCGGTTGAACTAAGCTGGTACTGCAATGTTATTGAGGCCGAATTCGACTTTTGGGTAACGTTGTACGACACCTTATGGTACCTCACTTCCCGCTGTTCCTCATCGGTTTTCTTATCTTTACGTACAATTATTTCTTTAAGATATCCCCTTTTGGTTTGGGTTTGCACTTTGCCCTCGGACATATCGAAACGAATCACCGAACCGTTCAAAAGGGCTCTGGCAGCAAGTATTTGGCCAACCCTAATTTCCGAACCCAACGTACTGCTCTTTTCCTGCTGATGCAGAAACTGGTCGGTGTTTTTTATATCAACCAGCTTAACAAACGGATCGTTGATCCTGCTTACAGCCTTGTTAAGAGTACTCTCTAGCAGTAAATTTGCTCCGCTATGGTGTGTCTTATTCTCAATTTTGCCAATGGCAATGGTTAGCTGACCTTTTAGCAGGGATTCGTCCATCAAGTCCTTAGAGTCTTTGTACAGCCCTGCTTTGCCAATGATTGTGTTGAAACTTTTGTATGCTTTGCGGTAGTATCCTGCATCGAGAAACTGCTTACCCTCTCGGTAAAGGGGTTCGCTTTGCGAAACCTTCATATAATCATCAACGCCTTCGTAGTTGGGATCGATACGCTTGATTTCGGCAAATTTCGTTTCCGATTCGCGAAACTTCTCCTCATCGAGCAGCAAACGGGCATCGTAAAAAAGTGACTCTAAATAGCGAGGCTTTGCCTCCTCGTAAAAAGAACGTGTTTGCTCCGACATGGAAAGCGACACCCCTGTGGCATTTACCTTTTGCAGATAGTTTTGTGCATCTATAAAATTGTATACCGTTTCGCGGTCGTTGTTATTGTAATAGGCCTTTTGCACCTGCAGCATTTTTTCGTCGAGTAAACGCTGTCCATTCTTTTTTAGCCCAACCACAGCATCCACGTTGTTAGCATTGGCCACTACTGCTTGGTAATATAGGTCGGCAGCCATCTCGTACATTCCAGCCTGCTCGAACTTTAGGCCACGCTTAGCCAAACGCTTTGAGGCACATCCAGAAAAAAGCAAGGCTACTATAAGTAACGAAAGGGGTAAAAGTTTTTTCATAAACATCAGTGAATTATGTAACAATGCGCAATTTAATAATATTTACAAGATGTTGAATATAAAGCAACAGCTTTGAACTAACAAAACTGCCAGACCATTCTGGGAAATAAACAAAACGAACCAAATCTGCACCCTTACTCAAATGCATTAGGATTGGCTTATTTTAAAGCTAGCCCTCACTAGGGCTACCATATTCTAGTTGCAAATTAATGCAATTTTGAATCAGGATAAAATAGTAAAGGGTGAAAAAACCAATTTTCACCCTTTCAACCTTATCATATCTTACTAGATTATTTTTTGAATCCGGCTAAGCGCTCTTGAATCACCTTTATCTTCTCCTCGGCATCGGCCTGCTTTTTACGCTCAACCTCAACCACCTGTGCGGGGGCATTGTTTACGAAACGCTCGTTGCTTAGCTTCTTCATCACGCTGGCCAAGAAACCCTTGGTGTAGTTTAGCTCCTCGGTGAGTTTGGCTATCTCCTCCTCCTCGTTTACAAATCCATCAAGCGGAACAAAAAACTCCGATGATTTAACCAGGAAGCTGGCGCTTGCGTCAATCTTGTCGCTGGTGTACTCCAATTTATCGAGACCAGCCAGTTTTACAATTACACTTTCCGTTTCAGGGGCTAGAGTTTGAGCCGATTTTACAAATAACGAAACGGCTTCCTTATTGGGAATATTCTTCTCTTGCCTAATGTTTCGGATACCTGCAACAATCTCCTTCATCTCATCGAAACGGGCTAGCAGCTCCGCATCAAATTCGTTGGCCTCTGGTTGCTGCGCAACCATAATGCTATCGCCCGCATTACGCTCAACGAGTAGCTGCCAAAGTTCCTCGGTTATAAATGGCATAAACGGATGTAATAACCTAAGCATCTTATCGAAAATGGCTAGCACTTCCGACTGTGTTTTAACGTCGATAGGCTTTTGGTAGGCGGGTTTTACAATCTCCAGGAACCATGATGAGAACTCGTCCCAGAATAGTTTGTATACCTCCATTAGTGCCTCGGATAGGCGATACTTATCGAAATGGTCGTTTAGCGTTGCCACCTCGCGGTTTATCAAATTGTTTAGCCACTCCACGGCTACCGCCGAATGCTCGGGCTGAGGTATGCTAGCGTCAACCTCCCATCCTTTTACCAAGCGGAAAGCATTCCAAATCTTGTTGCAGAAATTACGCCCCTGTTCGGGCAAATTCTCGTCAAATAGCAAATCGTTACCAGCAGCAGAGCAAAGTAGCATTCCCATACGCATACCATCAGCTCCGTATTTCTTCACTAAATCTAGAGGATCGGGACTGTTTCCCAGCGATTTGCTCATCTTTCGGCGCTGCCCGTCGCGTACAATACCATGCAGGTAAATGGCGCTAAATGGCTTTTGGCCACGGTACTCGTAGCCGGCAATTATCATACGGGCCACCCAGAAGAAAAGAATCTCGGGAGCAGTTACCAAAATATCGGTAGGGTAATAGTACTTAATATCATCATTATCGGGGTAGCGAATGCCATCGAACACCGAGATGGGCCAAAGCCATGAGCTGAACCAAGTGTCAAGAACATCCTCGTCCTGCCTTAAATCGGCTATGGTAAGGCTTTTATTACCCGATTTTTCCATAGCCAGTTCCAGTGCATGCTCAGCAGTTTCGGCTACCACGTAACCACCCTCGGGCAGATACCAAGCGGGTATGCGATGCCCCCACCACAGCTGACGCGATAGGCACCAGTCCTTCACGTTCTCCATCCAATGGCGATAAGTATTTACAAACTTATGGGGATATATTTGGATCTCGCCGTTCTCCACTGCATCGAGGGCAGGCTTGGCCAGCTCCTTCATATCGAGGAACCACTGCATGCTAAGCTTGGGCTCAATGGCAGCATCGGTACGCTCGCTATAGCCAACCTTGTTCACGTAGTCCTCAATCTTATCCACATTGCCAGATTTTTCCAAATCGACAACAATCTGCTTACGAACAGCAAATCTATCCATACCAACGTAAAGCTGAGCAGCTTGGCTTAGGGTTCCATTGTCGTTAAAAATATCAACAGTTTCCAAGTTGTGCTTGTCGCCCAGCATGTAGTCGTTAATATCATGGGCGGGGGTAACCTTAAGCGCACCGGTACCGAACTCCATATCAACATAATCGTCGAAAATAACGGGAACGCTTCGCTTGATAAGCGGAACCAATAGGCGCCTGCCTTTAAGATGGGTATATCGTGGGTCGTTGGGGTTAACGCAAACGGCGGTATCGCCCAGAATGGTTTCGGGGCGGGTTGTGGCAATGGTTACGTGGCCATCCTCGCCATCGATAAAATATTTTAGGTAGTATAGTTTGCTCTGAACCTCCTTGTAAATTACTTCCTCGTCGGACACAGCGGTTTTGGCCTGGGGATCCCAGTTTACCATTCGCACGCCGCGATAGATTTTGCCCTTGTTATGCAAATCAACAAAAACCTTAATTACGCTTTCCGAAAGGCTTTCGTCCATTGTAAAAGCAGTTCGCTCCCAGTCGCAGGCAGCACCCATTTTTTTTAGCTGCTCAAGGATAATTCCTCCGTGCTTCTCTTTCCATTCCCAAGCGTGCTCCAAAAACTGGTCGCGGGTAAGGGTGTTCTTGTCTATCCCCTCGGCTTTAAGTTTGGCCACAACTTTTGCCTCGGTAGCAATGGATGCATGATCGGTACCAGGTACCCAGCAGGTGTTCTTGCCCTGCATCTTGGCGCGACGCACGAGCACATCCTGAATAGTGTTGTTGAGCATATGCCCCATATGCAACACACCAGTTACATTGGGTGGTGGAATAACAATACTAAACGGCTCCCGATCGTCGGGCTCTGAATGGAACAATTTATTGTCCAACCAATACTTGTACCACTTGTCCTCTACCTCGGCAGGATTGTACTTTGCAGGAATATCCATAAACATTTAATTTGAAAAGTATTACAAAAGCAAGACCGCAAAATTAAGAAAATCTGCATATTTGTAGCTTTGTTTGAGTGGCGTTTTGCAAATTGATTTTGATATTTTTGGTACAACGATAATATTTGGCGGATTTTTGCGGATTGAGGATGAGATTATTTGGTTGGTTGACCTGACAGCGTCGGCACGACCTGTCAGCGTCTAGAAAGATTGGATGATTGGATATTGGATATTGGATGTTAGATGTTGGATATTAGATGGTGGCCTTTTGACTTTAAACTTTAAACTTTACAAACACATGAAACCCTCTGTTGCTTGGATAATTCTATTTATAGCTGGACTATTTGAAACGGGCTGGGCTATTGGGCTGAAATATTCCGATGGTTTTTCGCGCTTATGGCCTTCGGTATTCACAGCCATATCGATGATTATTAGCGTTTGGTTACTATCTATTTCGCTTAAAGTGCTACCCGTTGGTTCAGCTTACGCAGTGTGGACAGGTGTTGGCGCTACTTTTACCGCAATTCTAGGGATATTACTTTTTAATGAATCGCGCGATGTGCTTAAAATATTATTTATTCTGATGATTGTAGCAGGGCTTATTGGGCTTAGATTAATATCGAAATAAATTGAAAAAGCAATAAATTGCACTTTGTTTAGTTATTGAGGTGTAAACCCTAAACCAACCTAAATGACAGTTAGAGCATTTGCCCTTGCAACTCTACTCGTTACAGTATGTCTACACATCTTCGCGCAGCAGAAAAGTTTAAAGGATGAGGCCGTTCGGGTTTTTCTCGACTGTGCAAGTTGCGATACAGAGCATATTAAAAAAGAGTTGACCTTTGTAAACTACATGCGCGATCGCAACGATGCGCAGGTTCATATTCTCACCACCCGCGAAATGAATGGTGCTGGAGGGGTGAGCCACACCTTTTTCTTTATTGGCCAGAAAGAATTTGCAGGACAGGCCGATACGCTCTCGTTTTCGCTACCTGCCGACGCCACACCCGATGAAACCCGAACCAAGCAGGAAAACACCCTAAAACTCGGACTGGTGCGCTACATAGCCAAAACGCCTTTCGCTGATTTAATTCAAGTGTCGATTGATGGATTACAAGATGACGGGATAAAAGTTACTGACAAGTGGAATAGTTGGGTTTTTGAGCTTGAGGCTAGCACTTTTTTCGATGCAGAGCAATCGTACAGATATTTTAGCAGTAGCACATCCATTGGGGCTCAAAGAGTAACCGAAAACCTTAAGGTTGAGTTCGAGGCCGATTACTACTTTAGCAAGGATCAGTACATTTTTGAAGACACAACTATTTACAGCACAACCAACGAGAAAGAGTTTGAACATCTGCTTGTTAAGAGCATAAACAACCACTGGTCGGTTGGCTACAGTGCAGATATCGAGTCGAGTTTATACCAAAACTACTCGCTAAACCTTACGTTTTACCCCGCCATTGAGTATAACCTGTTTCCCTATTCTGAGTCGAACCGCAAGCAGCTTCGCTTCCTGTATGCTGCCGGAGTAAGGCACTTTAACTATATCGACAGCACAATCTACAATAAAACCCACGAAACGCTATTGGGGCAAGAACTGGGCATTGCTGCCCAATTTAAACAGAAATGGGGAACCATAAATATCTCAATGGAAGGCAGCAATTACTTTCACAACTTTTCTTTTAACCGATTGAGGCTAAACGCTGAACTTAACCTTAGAATATACAAAGGTTTATCGCTAACTATTTATGGTGGGGCACAGCTTGTGCATGACCAACTAAACTTACCCAAGGGCGATATTTCGAGCGAGGATGTATTGTTAAGACGTAGGCAACTCGCCTCGCAGTATAACTACTGGGGTAGCATAGGGTTAAGCTACTCATTTGGATCAATTTATAACAATGTGGTAAACCCAAGGTTTGGGAACT
>DDWD01000130.1:2381-25822 GCA_002345825.1 Bacteroidales bacterium UBA2295 | reverse complement strand
AAATCCAAGCCAGAATTTTATGCCTTTTCTATATTTTGGCGAGGTAGTTAAATGTCTTCGCTTTTGTTTAACCCACTCTTTAAAAGTAGCACTTGCGACTGAGCGAGTATGAGCCTTGTGGCTGAACTCAACCGCTGTATTCATCTTGCTAGCAACTTGTTGCACAAACAGATCATCATCGCCTGAGGCTATATGATTATGTGAAGCAAAACCCTTGTTTTTAAAGAATAGTTCCTTTCGGTATGCTAAATTCCTGCCAACGCCCATATAGGGTATACCCATAAGAGCAAACCCAAGATACTGTAATGCAATATGAAAGGTATCAAATCGAATCATCTTATTTAGCAATCCCTTGCCAGAAAGATACCCACCATACCCCAACACTACCTGATTGTTTGAATGAAAGTTCTTGGCCATCTCCATTAACCAAAATTCGCTATCGGGCCTACAATCGGCATCGGTGAGCAACAACCAGCTATGGGTTGCGGCTTTTATGCCAACCGTTAATGCCAATTTTTTACCGTGATTAAACTTAAGATCAGGTTTTATGACCGTTGTTTTCAGGTTTTTATACTTTGCCGATAAGCGCCTAAGAACCATATCTGTATCATCGGCAGAGCAATCGTCTACAACTACAACCTCAAAATTTGGATACTTTTGTTCGAGCACAAGAGGCAAAAAGTTCTCAAGATTTTTCTCCTCATTACGTGCACAAATTACAACCGATACTGGCGGTAATTCCTTATCGCTTGGCACATACTTTGGCGACCGATGACCAGCCACCCGTAAGTATATCACAATATAGTAAAACAGCTGGACTAGGATAGAAAAAATTAAAACCGAAAAAAGGATCAACTCGTAAGTTGTTAGCTGAGAGATAAAAACGTTCACTACTAGGGGTGTTAAATTAGTTAGCAATTTTATTAAAGTTTTTTGTCATAGGCAAGGCAAAACGTATAACAAAAGTATTTAAAACAATTTCTACTATCTTTGGAGCCTACAACTGATCAAATTACAGCAATGCAATTCAACATAAATTCCTTTGCACCAAACAGTAATGCCCGAAGCGGACTAATAACTACGGATCACGGACAAATACCTACGCCCATATTTATGCCTGTGGGAACTGTGGGTAGCGTAAAGGGTATTAACCATAGGGAGCTAGAAACGGTTATCAATGCAAAAATAATTCTAGGAAATACCTACCACCTTTACCTTAGGCCAGGTCTGGATGTGATTAAAGGTGCAGGCGGACTCCATAAATTCATATCTTGGGAAAGACCAATGCTCACCGATAGCGGAGGTTATCAGGTTTTTTCGTTAGCCCAAAATCGGAAACTAAAACCCGAGGGTGCACATTTCCGATCGCATATTGATGGGTCGAAACATTTTTTCTCGCCTGAGAATGTGATGGATATCCAACGTACAATTGGTGCTGATATCATAATGGCTTTTGATGAATGCCCCCCTGGCGATGCCACCTACGAGTATGCTAAAAACTCTTTACAACTTACCGAGAACTGGCTCGATAGGTGCGTCCAACGATTCGATGAGACCGATCCGCTGTATGGTCACTCCCAAACCCTATTCCCCATAGTTCAGGGATGTGTATACCCCGATCTGCGCCGCAGAGCAGCCGAGTTCATATCAAAAAAGGATAGGGAAGGTTACGCCATTGGCGGACTATCGGTGGGCGAACCTGCCGACGTGATGTACGAAATGATTGAGGTAGTTAACGAAATACTGCCCAAAGAAAAACCCCGATACCTTATGGGCGTTGGAACTCCCGAAAATATTTTGGAGGCTATTGATCGCGGAGTTGATATGTTCGACTGTGTTATGCCTACTCGCAATGGACGCAATGGTATGCTTTATACCAGCGAAGGCATTATCAACATAAAGAATAAAAAATGGAGCAATGATTTTGGCCCCATTGACCCAAATGGTTTAACATTTGTTGATTTGCGCTACAGCAAGGCCTACCTTAGGCATTTATTTGTGGCCAACGAAATGCTGGGGCCGCAAATTGCCAGTATGCACAACCTAGGTTTTTACCTTTGGCTAGTAGGCGAAGCGCGAAAAAACATTGAGGTTGGAACATTTAAAAATTGGAAAGAGGCACTCGTAAAAAAACTATCGGTTAGGTTATGAGCAAATTCGGTTTTAAAATTCTAGATTACTACATAATCCGAAAGTTTATTGGAACGTATTTCTACGCCATTATACTTATTATGGGCATTGCCGTAATATTTGACCTGGCCGAGAAGATGGATGATTTTGTATCAAAGGACGCACCTTTAAATGCAATTGTTTTCGATTACTACCTGAATTTTATCCCCTATTTTGCCAACCTATTCAGCTCGCTGTTCACCTTTATTGCCGTTATTTTTTTTACTTCAAAAATGGCATACAACACCGAGATCATAGCCATTCTTAGCAGTGGCGTATCTTTCAAACGGATGATGTTTCCGTACTTCGTTTCGGCAACTATTATTGCAATCTTCTCCTTCGTTCTATCTAGTTTTATTATCCCCCCAGCAAACCAAGTAAGGCTTGAGTTTGAAAACACCTATGTGAAAAAGCAGTATAGAAATACGGATAGGAACATCCATCGCCAGGTACGGCCAGGGATATACATTTATATGCAATCGTACAACACCCACAGCAACATAGGCCAGCGATTCTCCATTGAGCACATTGTTGACGGAGAACTAAAGTCGAAGCTTATTAGCGATTACGTTAAGTGGGATACTACAATTAATAAGTGGGTGGCCCACAACTACCATATTCGAGAATTTCATGATACCAGCGAGGTGGTTAAGCACGGAAAAACCATTGATACTACAATCTACATCTCCCCTTCGGATTTCAGCCAAAGGGTCAATATTGTGGAGACCATGAATATGTTTGAGCTTAACAACTTTATTGAGGAGCAGCGATTGCAAGGCACTGAGAACGTTGATTTTTACCTAATTGAAAAGTACAGCCGTGTGGCATATCCCTTTTCCACTTTTATTCTAACCCTAATTGGTGTTGCCTTATCATCGCGAAAGGTACGGGGCGGTATTGGCTTGCATATTGGTTTGGGGCTGGCATTAAGCTTTAGCTACATTCTCTTCATGCAGTTTTCTACCATGTTTTCGGTTAAGGGAGGAAGCATTCCACCCTTTGTAGCCGTTTGGATTCCCAACTTTCTTTACTCAATTATTGCTATTCTGCTTTATAAATTAGCTCCAAAATAAATTGAGTAGTCATTCGCATAGTTTTTGTACAAGGTGCTTGGTATAAATTGGCCCCTGTGGAGTTAAAACACTTTTGTACAAGATGATTTCTTCTACATCCAATTTTTGCCGCATTTTCGGGCTGTAATTTCCAATCACCTTATTTATCAAGTCGGGATTACCAATATGCTTAACTCTGCCAATGGTGATATGAGGATTAAAGCCCCGCTCATCGGGAGTATAACCACTGCTTATCATAAATTTCTCTGTGGGTGCTTGTAGCTTTCTCAAGGCCTCACTTGGCTCAAGTCCAATCCAAATAACCTTAGGGTTTCCTTTTGAACCAAAAAGCCCCAATCCATTAAGGGATAGCACAATTTTTTGGGAACCGTAGAACTGATTGGATAAAAACTGTCCTATCTCCATGGCAAACGTTTCTGAAATTTCTCCTAGGAAAAACAGAGTAATATGCAGTGTTGAGAGATCTACCCACTTAATATTTTCATACCTCAGGGCCTCTTTAACATTCCTCAGATTTAATTGCAGTTCATCGTTAAGCAATATTTTTACTCCTACAAAAGATCTCATGGCTTATTCATATTTTTTTGGCAAGTTCTAGTTCTATTCCACCGTTCAAAAGTTCAAAATTTACTAACTTGACAGGCAAATCAAAATTACGAATTGCTATGAATAAAGTGAAAAAGTTTGCAGTTGTTTTGGCAGGCTGCGGTGTATACGATGGTGCCGAAATTCATGAGGCAACGATGACCCTTTATGCAATCGCATTGCAGGGTGGCACATATCAAATTTTTGCCCCCGACATCGACCAGCATCATGTTGTGAACCATATTACGGGTGATGAAATGAACGAAAAGCGTAACGTGCTGATAGAGTCGGCGCGAATTGCCCGTGGAAAGATAAAACCACTCTCGGAGTATAAGCCAAACGAGTATGACGCGATTATCTTCCCCGGTGGATTTGGTGTGGCAAAAAACCTCTGCACATTTGCTTTTGATGGATCAGCCTGCACTGTTAACCCAGAGGTTGAAAAAGCCATTTTGGATACTCATAAGGCTCAAAAACCCATCGGGGCTCTTTGTATTTCACCGGTTCTGCTTGCCAAAATCATTAAGGGAGCTACGCTTACCATAGGGCAAGATGCTACCACTGCTAAAGCCTTAGAATCGCTGGGTGCAAAGCACCAAAACACCAACCATGGTGAAGTATCAGTCGATAAAGAGAATTTAGTATTTACAACCCCGTGCTATATGCTCGATGCTACTATAGTTGATATTGCTAACGGAGCAAATGCAGTGGTTAATGAGATGGTTAAGTACATGTAATCATTAGCCTGCTTTACGAATAAAAAATGCCGCTCAATTGCGGCATTTTTTTGAATTTGGAAAAAACTATAAGCATCATATCAATCCGTGCTCATATAGAATAATTATCTCGTTTAGTATCTTATCTTCCTTCACGCTATCGAATTCAGTTTTAAGGTTTGAACCAAAAATTCGTGCAACGGTTTGCCAAAAAACAGCGGAAACACCTCCGCGTAATTCCTTTATCACAGTATAAGTTGTTTTGCCCACCTCCCTGTCAATCAATTTAATAAGCAAACGTCCTTGCGAAAAGGTTAGTTTTACTAGTTGTCCCTCAAACTCTTCACGTAACTCCTTTTCAATCTTTCTCACGTAAGCCTTACGTTCAACATCTGTTTTTAATGTTCTGTAGTGTGATTCCATCTCCGATATCTTATATTTTGCAATCTGCGCATAAGGGTAAACAACCTTTAGGTTACGAATCATCCGTTGATATCGCCGATAATCGCGCTTTGAGGCAAACTTACGCTTTGGGAACACCACAACCTGACGAATTAGCACGTTGGGAATTGTATCGCCATCAATTACTGTTATGGGCACAAAGGTAAAACCATCCTTTTGTATGGGCTTGGATTGTGCCATAATATGGTTTGATGGCAACAACAAGCCAACAAAAAATATTAACATTAACGGTATGGTTGTACAAAGTTTCATAATACCTATTCCCTAAGGGTTTAAACGCTTGGCGAAACAAAAAGTTTTATCGCGCTGGACACATAGATACACAAAAAGTGCCAAAAAGTTTTTGCATGTGAAATATTTTAGTGAATTTTCGGGTTTAAAACCAATTTGCTCTAATCTATTAACAAATCTTAACGATATGGAAACAATTAAAACAACAGAACATAACGAAATTGAATATGCTGGTTTTTGGCTGCGTTTTGCTGCGTACATTATCGACAATTTAATTCTTGGCGTATTGGGCTTCATCATCGCCATTCCTGCAATAGTAATAATAGTTTCCATTGCCGTTGGGCTCGAGAACATCTCCGAGCCTGAGGATTTACTGATGAATGGAAACCTATTAAAAGCTGGAATGATAGCGGGAATTGTTATTCTGGTATCGCTATTCTCCCTAGTTACCGGTTGGCTGTATTATGCTCTATTTGAGTCATCAAAGCATGGAGGAACCCTGGGCAAAATGGCAGTAGGCATTAAGGTTACAACCATCGATGGTGAGCGCATCACTTTTGGTAGGGCCACAGGCAGATATTTTGCCAGAATAGTAAGCAACCTTACCATTTATATTGGATATATCATGGCAGGGTTTACAGAGAAAAAGCAAGCACTGCATGACATCTTGGCCAATTGTATTGTAATTAAAAAGTAATTTAAATTTCTCTGAAACAAAACCTCCATTTTACGGTTTGTTTCTTAAAAAATCATCGAATGGAGAAGAACAACAGGAGCTATTCAAGTAAGGATATCACTGTATTCTGGAAGCCCGGTGAGTGCGTTCATGCAACCACCTGCTACACCAAGTTGCTTTCGGTTTTCAACCCACGCAACAGGCCCTGGATTGATATGCAGGGAGCCCCAACTGAGGAAATTATCGACATTGTTAATCAATGCCCAACAAATGCTCTTACGTTCAAGTGGAACGATCAAGAAAAAAACAGCAATGAAAAATCGCCCAAGGTTGTAAAGGAAGGTAGCGAGCCCAGCATTCAAACCAAGGAAGAGAAACCAGTTGCCATTAGGGTGATGAAGAACGGGCCGCTTTTATTCTCGGGTAAATTCAAACTAATTGGTGAAGATGGGAATGAACTCAAATCGATGCAAATGATATCGCTTTGCCGGTGCGGGCACTCCAATAATATGCCCTTTTGCGATGGCACACATTTTAAAACAGGCTTTAAGGATCCAGAGGAATAATAACAAGCAATGAATACAACCAGCTCAAACCAAGGTACCGAGGTACGCATAATAAAAGGTGGCCCCATAAAGGTTACGGGTAAGTTTACGCTTACCGGTACAACAGGTGATCTCATAACACCAGATTCGGAAAGTAGTGTGTATTTATGCGCTTGTGGCCGATCGAAAAGTAAGCCTTTATGCGATGGCTCGCATAATAAATAAGCAACAAGCAAGCCTTCCATTTTTTAGATGCAGAATTTTAAGCCAAAAAAGAATCGGAACCCGTACCTACGCTTTTTAATGGTTCTGGGTGGGATATTATCCGTTACATTAGGAGTAATAGGTATTGCGCTCCCCATATTACCAACCACCCCATTCTTCTTGCTAGCGGCTTTTCTTTTTGTCCGGAGTTCAACCAGATTATACCGCTGGCTCCTAACTCATAGAATTTTCGGAAGCTACATCCGCAACTATATCCACAACCGTTCAATTAGCAAAGGAGTCAAAATTTTCACTTTAGGTCTCCTTTGGGCTACCATTTTGCTTAGCGTTTACCTTACAAACCACATTCCTTGGGTTCAAATATTGCTTATTCTAATCGCTTTGGGCGTATCAATTCATATTATTAGCCTAAATACAACGCCTAAAGAGTACGATGATAGAAATGACCCAAATAGTGTCAATCAATATTGAATCGCAATTCTCATCAGGATATAACGCTTACGCTGTAGTACTTATGCTGGTATTGGCATTTTACAAAGTCAATAATCCGTACATCACGATAAAAGACAGATACCTGTCGCTTAACACCAACAATTTTATATAATTTTGTTGCTATGGAGCTTATCTTTGCGAGCACTTTTCAACTACACCAACACACATAATAAAACCAATGCATATGAGTAGCAAGATGAGAGTAAACGTAAATTCAGAAGTTGGCGAATTGCAAGGAGTAATTTTGCATACGCCGGGAGCCGAAGTGGAAAATATGACCCCAAATGATGCTCACAGGGCCCTGTATAGCGATATTCTTAACCTTGACGTTGCACGAAAAGAATATGCTCAACTTAACGGAGTATTATCCAAGGTAACAAAAACATATCAGGTAAGCGATTTGCTTTACGAAGTAATTCGTAAGCCCCAGGCTCGCGAAGAGATTATAGCAACCATTTGCAAGCACGAAGGGGTAATGCACCTGCGCGAGGAGTTGGAGGCAATACCCTCGAAGCAGCTTGTAAACCTGTTAATTCAAGGGCTTCCCATAAAGAGAAATACTCTAACTAGCTTTTTAAGCAACGAGCGGTACGCGCTACATCCGCTTTACAATTTTTATTTTACCCGCGATGCTTCAATCGCAATGTACGACGAGGTGCTAATTGGAAAAATGGCAAGTCCTGTACGCGATAGAGAATCCATTATAATGGAAGCTATCTTTAACCATTCCGACACATTTGAAACGAGCACAATAAATCCTACATCCTACAACACAAATGGAAACATATCCATTGAGGGGGGAGATGTACTGATTGCTCGGGACGATATTATGCTCATAGGGAATGGCAGCAGAACAACGTCGCAGGGTATCGATTTTATTATAAGTAGATTATGCTCAAAAAACGACAATAAAGAGCGGCATATAATTGTGCAGGAGTTACCTTACAAGCCCGAGTCGTTTATTCATCTCGATATGGTTTTCACCCTTCTTGACGTGAACTCATGCATGATATTTGAACCACTTATAACAAGGCCCAATAAGTACCAAACAGTTATGATTACTGTACAAAACTGCAAGGTAAAAGAGATCAAGAATGTTGAGAATATTCTAACCGCCCTTAAAAAGTTAGGTATGGATTTGGAGCCAATTCAGTGTGGAGGGACAAAAGACCAATGGACTCAGGAGCGTGAGCAATGGCATAGCGGAGCAAACTTTTTTGCCATTGGTCCCGGTAAAGTAATTGGATATGGCCGCAATAACTACACAGCCGAAGAGATGAACAAGCATGGTTATGAAATCATTAGAGCCAAAGAGGTGATAAACGGTAAAGTAGATTTGGCTGAATACAACCGATTCCTCATTACATTAGATGGTAGTGAACTGCCTCGAGGTGGCGGTGGTGCTAGATGTATGACTATGCCAGTATGCCGCAAGGACATTAACTGGCGTTAGAATTAATTAAAAACTTTTCCTACACTTATCTGTTTATAGATAAAAGTACAAACTCAAACTTAATGTAAGTATGAAAAGAAATGTAGGAAAAACTGATATGATTGTAAGAATAATCATTGCTATAGTTATTGCAGTTCTAGGTGTTGTATATCAAAGTTGGTGGGGATTAGTTGCCATTGTACCGATTGCAACAGCATTTATGCGATTTTGTGGGCTTTATGCAATTTTTGGGTTAAATACCTGTTCAACAAAAGAGTAAAAAAAGGCTGCCAAAGTTTGGCAGCCCTTTTTTTGTTCAATAAAGTTATGTCTAGCCTACCAACTTTTTAACCAAATCGGCAGCTTCCTGTAGGCTTATGGCCGAGTATACCTTCAAACCGCTGTTATCAATAAGTTCCTTCCCCTCCTTGGCGTTGGTTCCTTGCAACCTAACAATTACAGGAACAGAGATATCTCCAATTTCATTGTAAGCATCTACAACACCCTGAGCAACTCGGTCGCAGCGTACTATTCCGCCAAAAATATTGATGAGGATTGCGTTAACTGCCGGATCTTTTAGAATAATCCTAAATCCTGCAGCTACAGTTGTGGCATTGGCGCTTCCTCCAACATCTAAAAAATTAGCTGGTTCGCCACCAGATAGCTTTATGATATCCATTGTAGCCATTGCCAAACCGGCACCATTCACCATGCATCCCACATTACCATCGAGCTTAATAAAGTTAAGATTCGATTCAGAGGCTTCCACCTCATTAGGATCCTCCTCGTCAATATCTCTCATATCATTGAGTTCGGAATGCTTGTACAGCGCATTGTCGTCGATATTTACCTTAGCATCAGCAGCAAAAATAAGATCGTCGGACGTTTTAAACACGGGATTTATTTCGAATAGGGTAGAGTCGTAAGTAATGTAGGCATTGTACAAGTTTGTAACAAATTTGACCATTTGAGAAAATGCCTTACCTGTCAAACCTAGGTTAAAGGCTATACGCCTAGCCTGAAAGGGTTGAATGCCCATAGGGTGTATCTCCTCCTTGAAGATCAAGTGAGGTGTTTTCTCTGCAACCGCCTCAATATCCATTCCTCCTTCAGTTGAATAAAGTACCATATTACGACCAGTTGCCCTATTGAGTAGAATACTCATATAGAACTCTTGAACGGGTGATGGCCCTGGATAGTAAATCCCTTGCTCAATGAGCAGTTTCCGCACAAGTTTACCTTCGGATCCTGTTTGATGGGTAATCAAAGTCATTCCCAATATCTCCTCAGCGAACTGTTGCACCTCCTCTATGCTCTTTGCAATTTTAACTCCTCCCCCTTTGCCTCTGCCTCCGGCATGAATTTGCGCTTTTACAGCAATGGCATTTGTTCCTGTGGAATTAAAAATATCTTTTGCTACATTTACAGCCTCCTCAACGGAGTACACTGCCTTGCCTGCGGGAACTGAAACCCCAGCACGTTTCAATAATTCTTTGGCCTGATACTCATGGATATTCATTGGAAATATGGTTTAATTTGCATTGCATCTAAAATACAAAAATTTAGTTAATCTATTTACCTATAATCACATTTATACAGATTTTATAATGGCTAAAGCACGTAAACTTAAAATTGAAGAGTTGTACAGAAAGTCGATAGAGGAATTCAAGAATTCATCGAAATTTCCTGTAGTTGTCGTTTTAGACAATGTTAGAAGCCTAAATAATATTGGGTCTATATTCAGAACCTGCGATGCCTTGAATGTTGAGAAGATCGTTCTGTGTGGAATCTCGGCTACTCCTCCAAATACTGAAATTCACAAAACTGCTCTTGGTGCTGAAGATTCGATGCAATGGGACTACTACGAGAAGGCCGAGGAAGCCATAAGAATACTCAAGGAACAAGGTTACCAAATATTCGCACTGGAGCAAACAACTGATAGTATTGATATTAGAGAGTTCGAAATATCAACCAATAAGAAGTATGCTTTTGTTTTTGGCAATGAGCTTAAGGGTGTTGCTCAAGGTGTAATTGATGGTTGCAAAGGCGCTATAGAAATCCCCCAATTTGGTACAAAGCATTCATTTAACGTTTCGGTAACTGCAGGCATTGTAATCTGGGACTTTTTCGTAAAGTTTACATCAAAAGGAAAGGGCGCCTAAAAGCGCCCTTTCCTTATAGTATCAAATGTAATTTACTACTGAACGATTGCAGTGAATGCTTCGTTTTGGAAGTAGTTACGGAACTCCATATCCTTAAGTACACGCTCTTTCAAAGAAGCATCTTTGCCAATAGCAGTACGTAGATTGTTAAGTACCATATTCTCGTCGCCTATGCGAGCACCAACAATTGCTTGACCATAGTAAGCTTTGGCCTCGTCAACCTTTTGGAAAGTATTCTTAGCAGCATCGTTTCTGTTGCTTAGGAGCATAGCAAGACCTTGGTTAAAAGTATCGCTACCTGCAAGATACTCAACAGCGGCTGGGTACTGATTCTTGATAATCGAAATAATACCTAGGTTATACTTAACCTCTTGACCTGCATTAGTTGCACCAACAAATAGGCTCTGTGCATTGTCGATATCACCTTCAAGAAGAGCAACACATCCTAAGTTGTTCTTAACAACAGCATTGTTTGCCTCAACTCCCGAAGCAGACTCAAGAGCTGATTTTGCCTCAGCTAGATTTCCTTTCTTTAGGTTCATGTAACCAATGTTGTTGAATGCGCGAACGTCGTTGAATTGCTCAGCTGCCTTTTGGTACACCTTAAACTTCATGTCTTCGTTTTGGCAAAGCGAAGCAGCGTAAAGCATCTCCTCTACGTTTAGGCTATCGATGTTGTCGTTCTGAACCATTTCTAGTAACTCCTCGTCAGAGTAGCCAATCAGATCAACATTTGCAATCATTTTTGAACGACGTAGTTCAGGCAAAATCTTTTCTTGCAGCACAAGGAAAACTTTGCTCATATTCCTAATCTCTTTCTCACGAACCTCAGTATCTGAGTACATAGAGAGAACGCGTAGAATTAATTCTTTATCTTGAATATCAGAAGCCTGAACAAGTTTCTTGAAGCCTTCCCAATCTTCGGCAGTGGTTTGAGTTGATACATAGTCACCAGCTTTTCCTTCAACTTTTGCCTTTTTGAAAATATCAGCAAGCCATTTCTCCGCACCTTTTCCACGCTCTTTTGAAAGTTTTTCATTCAGGTCAAGTGGACCTTCAGGAGAAGCGTATGCAGAAACGTTAATGCCTTTTAGTTCAAGATTCTCTTTTGAAGCAGTTTCTTTAATAAAAGCCTCAAGAGCTTTAATCTCATCTTTGGTTAATTCTGAACGACGAACCTCCGAACGGTTAACTACGAAGTTAATCTGAGCTTCCTCTTTTTTAGGCGTGATCCGTTGGAATTTGTCGGTAAGCATTATAGGCTTAGGATCCAGTTCAACTAGTTTAGATGTAGCAATTACACCAACACCAATCTTGTGAGTTTCGTCAAAAGGAATTTCTTCACCTTTGTGGATTATCACAAAACGTAGTTCAAGATCCGACTTCATCATCTGGTCGTTGTATTCAAACTCAATATCATGACTTACCGATCCGCCTGCATCATAAGAAATAACCTGATGGTTGTCTTCCACGTCCTCTCCTTGAAGCATTTTTGGCTCTAGGGGTAACTCGCCACCTTCGTAAACAAGGACAGGAGTAACCTTTAGAATAGCTTTCTTATTAAAGTACTTGGCAGGGAAAGTTGCCGAAACAGTACCTTTTACCATATTGCCATGCACTTCAAGTGGATTGGGCTCAAGTTTAAGATCAGTACCTTCTGCAAACTCTTTCATTTTACTTACACCGCCACAACTACTTAAAACAATAGCTGCTATGGCAAACAATGCCATTAGATTGAATTTGATTCTTTTCATAATTTATTAGCGTTTAATTTGGTTTTTTCATTATTGGTCAACAAGTCACAAATTTAATACTTCTTTGTGAAATAGAAAATCTTTGCCCGTAAAATTTGCGTTAAAAGTTAAAATGAAAGCCTTTGAACACCTTTTTTAAAACTTTGGTCAAAAATTGCTGCTTTTATTTTAGCATAATCTTCAGGGTGATCCACAAAATCGAGTTCAGATGTGTCAATAACCAGAAATGTATAATCGGGATGTTGTTTGAAGAACTCAAAGTAACCACGCTGAATTGTTTCAAGGTACTCAGGGGTTATTGATTGTTCATAATCTCGTCCCCTTTTCTTAATATTACTAATTAAACGATCAACCGGCACATGAAGATAAACGTAAAGATCGGGTTTGGGGATAGAACTGTAGATAATTTCAAAAATCTGCCGATATAGATTAAACTCATCCTTAGCAAGGGTATTTTGGGCAAAGATGAGCGATTTCATAAAGAAATAATCTGCAATAAGCAGTGGCTGAAATAATGAGCTCGAGCGGAGTTCGGCATTGAGCTGCTTATAACGCTCGGCAAGGAACGACAGTTCCAATGGAAAGCTATAGCGCTGAGGGTCGTTATAAAACTTGGGTAAGAACGGATTATCGGCGAATTGTTCGAGTACAATCCTGGCGTTTAGATCATTGGCTAACATTTTGGCCAGGGTGGTCTTTCCCGCACCAATATTCCCTTCAATTACTAAATACTGCATAAAATTTGATGGGTAAAAAAAGGAGTTGGGGTACGTCCAACTCCTTTACCTTATAATAATTAGTATGTTCAATACTGAATATTCTCACCCATATTGTAGAAGATGAAAGAATATATATCGGCCGTTTCCTGAATAATTAACGATGTAGGCATTCCGGCCCCATGTCCTGCTCGTGTTTGAATGCGAATAAGCTTTGGATTCGCGCCTTTTCTCTGCTTATCCTGCAATGTTGCAATATACTTGAAAGAGTGAGCAGGAACTACCCTATCGTCATGATCCGCAGTGGTGACAAGTATTGCGGGGTAACGCACACCACTCTGCACGTTGTGAATTGGAGAATAATTACGTAAATTTAGGAACTGGATTGAATCTTCACTCGAACCATAGTCGTTAACCCATGCCCATCCAATGGTAAACTTATGGAAACGCAACATATCCATTACCCCAACCTGTGGAATAGCCACTTTGAACAGATCTGGGCGTTGATTAACAACTGCACCCACAAGTAAACCGCCATTTGATCCGCCTTGGATTGCCAACTTTTTGTTTGATGTATATCCTTGGCCAATTAGATACTCGCCTGCTGCTATAAAATCATCAAAAACATTTTGCTTATTTAGCTTGGTACCTGAACGATACCAGTTTTCGCCATACTCCCCACCTCCCCTAATGTTGGCTAGGGCATATACGCCACCGTTCTCAAGCCATACTAAGCGCGATGTGCTAAAGGTAGGTTTAACAGTAGCGTTAAAGCCACCATAACCATATAGCAAAGTAGGATTCTGTCCATTCAGCTCAATTCCTTTTTTATGGACAATGAACATGGGGACATCTGTTCCATCTTTACTTTTATAGAAAACCTGTTTGGTTGCATAGTTGTCAAAATCAAAATCAATCTCGGGTTCAAAGAAAACCTCAGATTCATATGTCTCGGTATTAAATGAATATATTACCGAAGGAACAGTAAACGACGAGAAAGTGTAGAATGCCAACTTATGGTTTAGCTGAGCGCTAATACCCGAAACGGTTCCTAGGGTAGGCAAACTGATTTGATGCAGCTTGTCGCCATCGAGATTATAGACCTCCACCTTGCTTTTAACATCTTCGATATAGGTTGCAATAATTTTTCCACCAGCCAGCACGCAGCTCTCTAGTACATCCTTCTTTTCTGGAATAACATCGCGCCAGTTACCAATATCAAGGCTATTGATGTTAATTTTAATCAACTTATACTTAGGTGATTTGTAATTCGTTAGCACGTATAGGTAGTTGTCAATATGATCGAGAACTTGGTAGTTGTACTCGAAGCTAGTGGTAAGCTTAATAAAATCATGATCTGTTGATAGATTTCTTATGTACAATGAGTTTCCGTGGGTTGACTCAGTTTCAGATATTATCAAAAACTTCTGATCGGAGGTTACCTGAGCAAAGTAGTTTCTTTGAGGGTACTCAAGGTTTTGGAAAATAAGTTTATCGCTCGATTGGGGCGTGCCTACCTGATGGTAATACACCTTGTGATACTGGTTTGCGCTGCTTAACTCATCGCCTTTATTTGGCTCATCGTAGCGGCTATAGAAAAAACCGTTTTTGTACCACTCAATACCCGAGAACTTAACCCAATGCAATTCATCGGATAAATCTTCACCCGTGGCAATGTCTTTTATGCTAATTTTGTTCCAATCGGAGCCACCATCCGATGTAGCATAAGCTATATATTTAGCATCGTGAGAAACACCAATAGAGCTTAGGGCAACAGTCCCATCTACGGAAAACTGATTTGGATCAATTAGCACCCTGGGGTCAGCATCGTTAGAATCCTGAACGTAAAGCACCCATTGATCCTGAAGGCCATCACGTTCATACGAAAACGTTTTACCGCCCCGTATAAAGGGTGATGTTTTGGCAGAATAATCCCAAAGGTTATTCAAGCGATCTTTTATAGCTTCCCGGAAAGGAATTTCATCTAGATATCCAAAGGTTACTTTATTCTGAGCTTCAACCCATTGAGCAACTTGTTCAGACTTATCGTCCTCTAACCAGCGGTATGGATCGGCTACGTCAACACCAAAATAGTTATCAACTACATCTCCCTTGGGGGTTTCAGGATATTTAACGGGGCTCCTATCGCAGGAGCTACTCAAAAGCAATAGGCTTGGAATCAATACAAAAATTATTTTTTTCATAGTCAGAAATATTTCTGAAGGTTATATTTTCCGTTCTTACAAAAATACACAAATGTTTACAAAATCTACAATGTAAAAGTAGGGATTTTTTTTAAATTGAAAACTAGTGATTTAGATTATAACTCTTTAAGGATTTATGTAAAATTTATTGGCCATTAAAATGGCGTATTGTCAAATCCTTAGCAATAAAAAGAGCAACCCATTTAGGTGGATTGCTCTTTATTGGAAAAGTTTTGCAACTGCTATTTACTCTCGGGCTTAGGCAAAAGCACCTTACGCGAAAGCTTTAGTTTACCAGTCTTTTTATCAATTTCAATCAGTTTCACTTCAACCATATCTCCTTCTTTCAGAACATCCTCTACCTTCTCAACGCGTTTCCAGTCAATTTCAGATATGTGAAGCAAACCATCTTTACCTGGTACAATTTCGATAAATGCACCAAATGGCAATATAGATTTAACCTTACCTGTATAAATCTCACCTTCTTCCGGAGAAACGGCTATGCCCTTAATCCACTTAACAGCGGCATTACGTGCTTCCATATTATCGGCAAAAACCGTAACGATTCCTTGGTTATTTACCTCCTCAATATTTATTGTGGCACCTGTTGTACGCTGTATTTCCTGAATAATTTTACCGCCTGGGCCAATTACAGCACCAATCATATCGCGAGCAATGCTAAATCGCTCAATACGTGGGGCGTGTGGTTTCAGGTCGGCGTTGGGCTCAGCCATCACTGCAGTCATTTTGCCCAGTATATGCAGTCTACCCTCTCGAGCTTGGTTTAAGGCTTGGAAGAGAACTTCGTAGGGAAGTCCATCAACCTTAATATCCATTTGGGTTGCTGTTATTCCATCCTTTGTTCCAGTTACCTTAAAGTCCATATCACCTAGATGATCTTCATCTCCAAGGATATCGGAAAGGATGGCAAAACGTGCTCCTTTGGGTTCTGAAATAAGCCCCATGGCAATACCCGATACTGGCTTTTTAATCATAATACCAGCATCCATAAGTGCCAGCGTACCAGCACAAACAGTTGCCATTGATGATGATCCGTTCGATTCGAGAATATCACTAACAACCCTCACCGTGTATGGATTGCTCTCCCCGGTTGGCACCATTTTCTTAATTGCGCGGTGGGCAAGGTTCCCATGACCAATCTCACGACGGCTAACACCTCGGTAAGGTCTAGCATCGCCTGTTGAGAATGGAGGGAAGTTGTAATGAAGAACAAACTTCTCAGTTCCCTGATGCAACACCTCATCAATAACCTTTTCGTCCAACTTAGTACCTAAGGTCACAGTGGTAAGCGATTGTGTTTCGCCTCGGGTAAATAGTGCCGATCCATGTGCCGAGGGTAAGAAATCGACCTCGCACTCAATGGGCCTAATTTCATCTGTCTTACGTCCATCAAGCCTTATGCTTTCATCTAAAATCATATTACGCATGGCGAACTTTTCTACATCATGGTAGTAGCGGCCAACCAACGATGCTTTAGCGTCACGGTCTTCCTCGGGCAGGGTTTGTAAAAACTCTTCCTTTATGGCTGCAAATGCATCGCTACGCTCATGCTTGGACAGCATCGACTTGGCAACCTTGTATACCTTATCGTAGCAAAACTCTTTAACCTGAGCACGTAACTCTTCGTCGTTGTTTTCATGGCAATACACGCGCTTCACTACACCTAACTCTTTGGCAAGTTCCATTTGGGCTACGCAATGCTTCTTAATCTCTTCATGAGCAAATTTAATTGCCTCAAGCATCTCGGCTTCTGACACTTCGCTCATTTCACCCTCTACCATAAGGATATTATCGTAGGTTGCACCCACCATCATATCAATATCAGCCATTTCAATCTGGCTAAATGTAGGGTTAACTATAAATTGGCCATCAACGCGCACTACCCTTACTTCGGATATTGGCCCATTGAATGGAATATCGGAAATAACCAATGCTGCAGATGCAGCAAGTCCGGCTAGGGCATCGGGTGGAGTATCTTTTTCGGCAGAAATTAAATTGATGGTAACAAACGTTTCTGAGTGGTAATCATCGGGGAACAAAGGACGTAACGCCCTGTCAACAAGACGTGCTATAAGCACTTCGTAGTCGGATGGACGAGCTTCCCTTTTTAGGAATCCTCCAGGGAATCGGCCTCCTGCAGCATACTTCTCTTTATAATCAACGCTAAGGGGCATAAAGTCAACATCCTCTCTAGCGTCCTTTGCGCTCACCACGGTGGCGAGCATCATGGTGCGTCCCATCCGGATCACAACAGATCCGTCGGCCTGGCGAGCTAATTTGCCAGTTTCAATTGTGATGGACCTTCCATCACCTAAATCGATCGATTTCTTTACAACATTAAACATACAGTATCAATATATTGATAAATAAATAAAAAAAACTTGGGTAATAAACAGAAAAATCAGAGGAAAAGATGCAATCCCTCTGATTCCCTCTACAAAATATTACAGTAATTTCAAAAAAAGGCAATTGAAACAATTGCCTTTTTGTTGTTTTACTTTCTAAGATTTAAAGCTTTAATGATTGCACGATATCTCTCAATGTCGCGATCTTTAAGAAAATCTAAAAGCCTTCTACGTTTACCCACCAGCTTTAACAATGAGCGCTGAGTTGCATAATCCTTACGATTTTTCTTCAAGTGCTCAGTTAAATGGCTGATACGGTGGGAAAATATCGCGATCTGACCCTCGGGGGAGCCTGTATCGGTATTAGACTTTCCGTACTGCTTAAAAAATTCCTGCTTCTGTTCTGCTGTTAAATAATTCATAGCTAATCAGTAAATTAGTGGGTATTCCTGTAGATTATTTCAAGTTGCAAAGATATAAACAATTTTCGTAACCACTTACAAATCTGCAAACATTTTTCAAACAACCAGTGTCATAATCGGCATCATAACTAAGGGCAAAGGTATAATTTCTGACAAATATTGAGTAGTTTTAAAAGGCGTTACAATGGATACGATTTATTGCATAGGTTATGTTTTTGGAAAACAATTTTTTAACATATGTTAAATAGTTTTACGCAATCGATATCGGATATTTGTAAAGCAAACTACAATACAACAAATTATGGAGCGATTTTTCGACACCACGCCAAAGGATCATTATGACATAATTGTAATTGGTGGAGGTATAACTGGCGTTTCGGTAGCCTACGAAGCGGCATCGAGAGGGTTATCGGTAGCTCTTTTCGAAAAAGAAGATTTTGGGCAAGCCACATCTGCCGCCACATCCAAACTAATTCACGGAGGGCTACGTTACCTTAAAAACCTAGAATTTGGACTGGTGCGGGAGTCGCTCACCGAGCGAAAGGTATGGGAAAACATTGCTCCTAACTTCGTTTACCCCATTCCCTTTATGGTGCCCACATACAATAATATTAAAAGCAACAAGCTTATTCTATTTATGGGCATGGTACTTTACGATATTCTTTCGTATGATAAGGGTTGGACCTGGGATAAATCGAAAAAACTGCCCCTACACAAAACCATCAGCAAGAGGCAAACCTTACAAAAAGAGCAATGCCTTAAAATAAAAGGGCTTACAGGGTCGAGCATATATTACGATTGCCAAAATATTAATCCAGAAAGGCTAACGCTGGCTGTTCTAAAGTCGGCCATAGCAAAAGGGGCAAATGCTGCTAACTATGCAAGGGTAACATCTTTTATAAAAAGCAACGGTGATATTAAGGGAGTAAACGTAATTGATGAGCTAACCGGCAAAGAGCATAGCGTTAGGGCAAGCGTAACCATAAACTGCGCGGGCCCCTGGGCCGATATTGTTCTGAACAAAGCTTTAGCCAATAGCGAGGATAATCATCATATCCGACGTTCTGAGGGGATACACATTATAACCAAAAAGCTATGCAACAAGCATGCTGTAACGGTTATGACCAAAGATGGCAGGCATATCATGCTTATGCCTTGGCGTAATTATTCACTAATTGGCACCACAGACAAAGAGTACAACGGCAACCCTGACGATTACCGCGTTACGAAAGAGAGCATACAAGGGCTTATTGACGACCTTAACGAGAACTATGGATGCGATAAAATTAGCTATGATGATGTGATGTTTGCCTATGGTGGTTTAAGACCTTTGGTTGATGACCAAACAGAGGGATCATACGAATCGTCACGAAAATACGAGATTTACGACAATGCGAAGCAGGGCCTAAATGGACTAATAACTATTGAGGGCGGCAAATACACCACTAGCCGAAAACTTGCATCTCAGGCGCTAAAAAAAATCACGAAAAAGTTGGGTGCAAAACAAAAAAAATCAACAACCAAAAAGGAATACCTAGTAGGGAGCGAAATCAAAGATATGAATATTTTCTTAGGGCATCTCTCTTTGGAATTTGCAGGTTTTAGCAAGGATACCATTGAGTATATGGGTAAAAATTATGGGCAGGAAGCCTCTCTGGTTTTTGAGCTGGCCCAATCAAAACCCGAACTTGCCGAAAAAGTGAGTGTCGATGGGGAGTTACTTGCCGAGGTTGAATATGCTATTGAAAATGAAATGGCCATTAAGCTTTCCGACATACTTTTCCGCCGAACTGGAATTGGAACATTAGGATATCCTGGTGATGAAATCTTTAATAAGGTGGTAAATATAGCTAGCAAGAGACTTAATTGGGACAGTAACAGAACCCAACAGGAAGTTGAATTGGCCAAACAACTTTTTGAATTACCAATGTAAACGAACACAAATCAAAGTTTCCAACCATAAAAATAAATACTATGATTTCAACATACCGAGACATTCTTAAATGGGGCGACAAGAGGGAGCACAAGGTTGATGAACCTACCCTAAACCTTATAAAGGAAAAATTTAGTTTAACCGACCAAGACATCAACAATACATATAAAACTGGGGATGATGAGGTTAAAGTAACTACTGAGTGTACGTTAGATGCAAAAATTATCGGTCAGCTTACTGCAATTGTTGGTGCCGACAATATCGCTACCGATGACATAGCTCGCGCATCGCATGCCTATGGCAAGTGCTACACCGATTTGCTTCACCTAAGGGATGGTAATATCCCCACGCCACCCGATGCCGTAATTTACCCTAGAAATATTGATGAAGTTGTATCTATAGTAAATATCTGCAATGAGCACAATATAGCCATAACTCCCTTTGGAGGCAGCTCATCGGTTACCCGAGGGGTTGAAACCCCCAAAGGAGGCATAAGCCTCGATATGACTAAACATTTCAATCGGGTGCTTGAGGTAAACGAAATAAACTCAACTGCTACGGTACAAGCCGGAATGTTTGGTCCCGCTTACGAGGATTACCTAAACGAAAGGGGATTTTCATGCGGACACTTTCCCCAGTCGTTCGAATACTCAACTGTAGGGGGCTGGCTAGCCGCTAAAGGAGCTGGCCAGGCATCAACTGGTTATGGCAAGATAGAGCATATGGTGCTGGCGGTAAAAGCAGTAACTCCCGCAGGTGTTATTGATACCAAGTGCTACCCAGCAAGCGCTCAGGGTTGGGATTTGCATCAACTTTTTGCTGGTTCCGAGGGTACCCTTGGAGTTATTGTAGAGGTTACAATGAAGATTCGAAAATATCTGCCACAGAACACGAAGCATGCATCATTCGTTTTTAAAAATTTCGAAACGGCTGTTGAGGCTATGCGAACTGCAATGCAAAGTGGCATTGGACTACCACACTTGTATCGTATCTCTGATCCCGAAGAAACCGAGGTGGCCTTTAAAACCAAAGGTTTTGATGGTACATTGGCCGACAAAGTGCTGAATATGCTAGGGTATAAATCGGGTGAACGATGCCTTATGTTTGTTGCTGTTGAAGGAAACAAGGCATACACGCATCAGGTGGTAAAGTCGCTCAAAAAGATTAATCGCAAATATGGTAGTTTTTATATAGGAGCGAGTCCCACAAAAAAATGGCTCGAACAACGATATTCAAGCGCCTACCTACGAGATCCTCTGATGGATTTGGGAATTATGACCGACACACTGGAAACCGCAGTGATGTGGGACAAGCTGATCCCTGTTTGGAAGGCCGTTAGAACTTACCTGAAGAGTAGACCAAAAACCGTGGTTATGGTTCATATCTCGCACGTTTACGAGAATGGAGCCAACCTCTACTTCACATTCCTAAGCCCAATGAAAAGAGAGGATGATGTAAAAGAGTACCTAGAGTACCATAAGGGTTTAATCGATACAATCGATCAGAGTGGAGGCTCACTCTCGCATCATCACGGGGTGGGGAGAGCGCTTGCCCCCTGGATGGAAAAGCAGCTAGGTGCTGAGAATATGAAGCTGATGCAGGCCATTAAGAACCACCTCGACCCCAATAGTATAATGAATCCTGGAAATACGCTGGGGCTAACTCCATAGCTTTTTACTAATTTGCACCCTGGAATCATTTTAAAACTTTTAGCTTAAAACCGCTGATGTGATGGACAAAAATATAGTTGTAATTGACGCAGGAACTCAATCCATTCGTGCTGTACTAATCGATTTAAACGGAAATATACTTCGAATAGAAAAAACTGAGGTTGAGCCCTATTTCTCCACCGAACCCGGTTTTGCTGAGCAAGATCCAGAATACTTATGGGATGTGCTTTGCAGTACTACCAAACGGTTAATGGAGAGCATTGATGTTCCCTTAGAAAGCATCCAAGGGATGTCCATTACAACTCAGCGAGGTACGGTGGTTAACCTCGACAAGGATGGGCACCCCCTCCGACCAGCCATTCTTTGGCTCGACCAGCGCAAAGCGAGGTTGCAAGGATGGCCCGGAGGATTTTTAAAGTTAGCCCTTAAGCTGGTGAATATGTACGAGAGCCTTGCCCATGCCTTTAAGGATGGCGAGGCCAACTGGATAAAGCAAAACCAACCCGAGGTTTGGGCCAATACGCATAAGTACGTCTATCTCTCGGGGTTTTTCATCCACAGGCTTTCGGGTAGGTTTGTCGAATCCATAGGTAGCAACGTGGGCTATATGCCTTTTAACTATAAAAAGCAGGAATGGTGCAAATCTGGGGAGCTAAACACCAAACTCTTTCCCATTGAGCGCGAGAAACTGCCCGAACTGGTTAAACCCTCGGAACTTATTGGACACATCACCAAGGATGCATCAGAAAAAACAGGGCTTCCCGAAGGTTTACCCATTATAGCTTCGGCAGCCGATAAGGCATGCGAGGTGCTGGGTTCGGGTTGCATCACGCCCGAAATTGCATGCCTTAGCTACGGAACCACAGCCACAATAGAAACGGTAAATCCAAAATATGTGGAGGTTGTACCGTTCTTCCCCTCCTACCCCAGCGCAATTCCTAACCATTACAACACCGAGGTAATGATATACCGAGGTTACTGGATGATTAACTGGTTTAAAAAAGAGTTTGGGCACAAGGAGGTAGAGCTGGCCAAAAAGTTAGGGAAATCGGCAGAGGAATTATTCGACAATATGATTAGCACAATCCCCCCCGGCTCTATGGGATTAACCCTCCAACCCTACTGGTCCCCAGGAGTAAAAATACCTGGGGTTGAAGCCAAGGGTGCGGTTATTGGTTTTGGCGATGTACACACCAAGGCTCATCTTTACCGATCGATAATTGAAGGGTTAACCTATGCCCTTAAGGAGGGTGCCATGCGTACTCAGAAACGCAATGGGGTTAAAATTCAGAAGCTACGAGTATCGGGTGGCGGATCGCAAAGCAAGAATGCCCTGCAGATGACTGCCGATATTTTTAATATGACCGTGGAAAAGCCTCACACATACGAAACTTCAGCCCTTGGCGCCGCCATTAATTGTGCGGTGGGACTAAATCTTTACCCCGATTTTAAAACGGCTATTGATAATATGTGCCGAGTTGGTGAGGTTTACACCCCAATTCCTGAGAATAGGGAAATCTACAACGACCTTTACAGTAAGGTATACAAAAAAATGTACAAACGCCTAAAACCTCTTTACGAAGATATTAGGGAGATTACCAACTACCC
>DDWD01000130.1:0-2348 GCA_002345825.1 Bacteroidales bacterium UBA2295 | reverse complement strand
ATTAAAGACTTTAGCAAAAGTCTTTCTATCTTTGCCATACACCAAAACAGCATCAAATGCTGTTGGCACTGGTGATGAAAACCTATTAATTGCTTGCTAACTAATGCAAAATATTTACCCCAATAACTTTGAAGAAAAGATAGGATTCGATCGTATTAGGGCCAAAGTGTCAAACCTTTGCCTTTGCGATATCGGTAAGCGAAAGGCTACCTCGGCCTCATTCCTAACCCATTTCGACGCCATAACACAGGTTATGGAACTCACCGCCGAGATGAAGACCATTTGCCAAATGGAAGACTCGTTTCCGGTGGATGGGTACGCCGATACCACACCTTTCCTTGAACGGATAAAGCACGAGGGATCATGGTTAGACGAAACTGAACTATTTAGCCTTAGGCGCTCACTCCATGCCATAAAATCAATCCTATCGTTCTTAAAAAAGGGCGATAAGCCCAAGTACCCCAACCTAGCGAAGTTTGCTAACGAGGTGGAATACTTCCCTTTTATTTCCGAACGTATCGATTCCATTCTCAATCGATTTGGTAAGATTAAGGATAATGCGTCGCCTGAATTGGCGAGGATCAGGAGCGAAATTTCATCGAAACAGGCCTCCGTATCCAAACGTATAGGTTCTATCCTTAAGCAAGCACAGGCCGACGGATTGGTCGATTCCGATGCATCTACCTCAATGCGCGACGGACGAATAGTAATTCCCGTTTCGGCATCGAATAAGCGTAAGCTTAAGGGCATTGTTCACGACGAGTCGGCTACAGGCAAAACTGTATTCATTGAACCAGTTGAGGTGGTGGAACTTAATAACGAGATCCGCGAGCTGGAGTACGACGAGCGTAGGGAGATAGTACGCATTCTGGTTGAGTTTGCCGACACACTACGTCCTTACCTTACCGAGTTGCTCCAATCGTACGATTTTTTGGGCGAGATTGATTTTTTGAGAGCCAAGGGGCTATTTGCCTCTTCGGTGGCTGGGGCAAAGCCCATACTCCATTCATCACCAAAAATATATTTGCGCCAAGCGGTTCACCCCCTGCTTATGCTTGCCCTTAAGCGCGAGGGCAAAGAGATAGTACCACTCGACATTGAGCTGGATGACCAAAACCATATCCTGCTTATTTCGGGTCCCAACGCAGGGGGAAAATCGGTGTGTCTAAAAACCCTAGGCGTATCGCAGTATATGCTCCAGTGCGGGTTTCTGCCGCCGGTGCTTGAAAACTCAGAAATGGGCATTTTCAACAAGCTTTTCATTAATATTGGCGATGAGCAGTCCATTGAAAACGACCTCAGCACCTACAGCTCGCACCTGTTTAACATGAAGTTCTTCCTGAAAAATGCCGACAGCTCAACACTTGTACTTATCGATGAGTTTGGCGCAGGTACCGAACCGCTGGTGGGAGGTGCTATTGCCGAATCGATTCTACAGCAATTTAACCAGCAGGGCACCTTTGGGGTAATTACTACCCACTACAGCAACCTTAAGCACTACGCCGCCAGTGCAAATGGAATTATTAATGGGGCAATGCTCTTTGATATGGGGCGAATTGAGCCTCTCTTTAAGCTAGAGGTTGGTAAACCCGGCAGCAGCTTTGCTTTCGAGATTGCTCGCAAGATTGGACTGCCCGAGGAGGTGCTAAAACTTGCCGAAGGCAAAGCAGGAACCGATCATATTAGCTTCGAAAAGCATCTGAAAGAAATATCGCGCGATAAGCGATACTGGGAACGCAAGCGTGATCAGATCAGAAAATCGACAAAAAAAACAGAGGAGTACGAAACCAAACTTGCCGAGGAGTTGGAGACCATTAAGCAGCAGCGCAAGGCCATCATCAGCAAGGCAAAAGCAGAAGCAGAATCGATCCTAGCTTCATCAAATAAAATTATTGAAAACACCATCCGCGAGATTAAGGAATCGTCGGCCGAGAAAGAGCGTACGCGCAAAGCGCGGCAAGGGCTTGAGAAGCACAAAGAGAATCTTCAAGACATTACCGCCGAAGTAGACCCAACCATCGAGACGAAGATGGAGCAAATCCTCAGAAGGCAGCAACGAAACCAGGAGCGCAAGCAGAAGCAAGGCGGACAGGCTGCAACAAAGAGCGAAAAACCAGCCAAACCCAAAACCATTTCGCAAGGCGATAAGGTGAGAATTGCTGGACAGGATGCCGTTGGTGAGGTTATGCAAATCGATGGCAAGAATGCCATTGTTGCCTTTGGTAGTATGCTTACCACCATCAAGGTAAGTAAGCTCGAGGGCATTTCGCTTACCGAATACCGACGAGCCGAAAGAACGGTGAAAAGCCCACAAACTGGCATTGGTTTCGACCTGCACAAGAAAAGGC
>DDWD01000161.1 GCA_002345825.1 Bacteroidales bacterium UBA2295 | reverse complement strand
TATCGGCCAGCTTATCGGAAATGGCCGGTATATGCGATAAGGTTTTGCCAAACTGCTTGCGAACGCCAGCGTAGGCTTTGGCCATTTCGTAAGCACCCTGAGCAAGTCCAAGTCCAACGGCTGCAATGGAAAGCCGTCCAGAGTCGAGAGTCTCAAGCATATAGTGCATTCCCTTACCCTGTTCACCCAAAAGGTTCTCCCTTGGAGCCAAGGTATTGCGGAAGGTAAGTCGGCCGGTATCGGCAGCACGCCAAACCATTTTGTTGGTAATGGGTTCGGCTTGGTACTCCGAATTCTCCCTTTCGACCAGGATTGTTGAAAACTCCTTGTTATCCATATCCTTTCCTGTGTTAACAAGAAGCGTAATTCCCATAGATAATTCCGAAGCAGAGTTTGTAATGAAAACCTTTCGCCCATTAATAACCCACTGGTTATCGGAAAGTTTTGCCGATGTTTCAACAGCACGAGCGTCGGAACCTGCATTGGGCTCGGTTAAACCAAATGCCCATATTTTTTTGCCAGTTGATAGTTTTGGCAGCAAACGTTGCTTCTGCTCTGCAGAGCCGTACTTGTATATTGGTGCAATGCCTAACGAGTTATGAGCCGCCATAGTGGCCGCCTGCGAACTATCTACTCGCGCCAACTCCTCAACAGCAATTATGTAAGATAATGTGTCGAGGTTTCGTCCGCCATACTTCTCGGGAAGATTCATCCCAAACAAGCCTAACTTTCCCATTTTGTGGGTTAGCTCGGCTGAAAACTCGCCACGCTCATCGAGCTCTTGAGCCAATGGTTTTATCTCTTTCTCAGCAAAATCACGAACTTGCTCACGGAGCTTGTTGTGAAAATCATTTATAAGTGGATGGTTCATATTTTATTAAAATTTACACACTATTCTCTTGTTCAACTTTTCATCTTATTGCTATTAACAATCCGGACCCCAGTTTGGTTTTCTTTTTTCTAAAAATGCTGAGATTCCCTCCTTTGCCTCGTCGGAAGTTTTAAGTTTTGCTATTGATGCTGCTGTGATATTAGCAATATCCTGATCATTTGTGATTTCGCCAAGTTTACTGATAAGATTTTTCACCTCCCTAATCCCCTGAGGCGAAGCGTTAGTAATATCGGTAAGTATCGATTCCAACAACGGCTCTACCTGTTGGTGAGAAACAATAAAATCGACAAAATTAAAACGGTAGGCCTCCTGCGCTGTAAAACGTTTGCCTGTAAACATCAAATACTTTGCTGTTGATAGTTTTAGCCTCTTTAAAATATAGGGAAGAATGGTTGATGGCGCTATACCCAACTTAACCTCGGAAAAGGAAAACGCTGCATTATCCTCAGCAATAATTATATCGCAAACAGCAAGCAGGCCGTTGCCTCCACCAAAAACATTACCCGTTGCTACACCAACAACGGGTTTTGAGCTGCTGTATATTGTAGCTAGGCAATTTGCCCACTTCAGACCATCATCTAGGTTCTTTTCGTACCCCATTCGGCTTGTCTGAAGCATAAGCTTTAAATCGGCTCCAGCGCTAAACGATTTTCCCCTACCACGTAAAACAATAGTTCGAATACTGCCATTACTTTCCAAATGGGCAAAGCAATGGGTTAACTCCTCTAATAATTCTATACTGATAGCATTATGGACATCGGGTCGATTAAGCCAAATTGTGGCCACTCCCTTGCTAATATCAAGTTGAATATTGCTATAGGTACTCATATCGATTTACATTCGGTAAACACCAGGTTTATAGTCGGGGGTGGGCTTGTTAGCTGCAATGGAAAGCCCCATAGCAATCCAGCTGCGGGTGTCAATGGGGTCGATAATTCCATCGTCCCACAGGCGAGCCGTGGCAAAATAGGCCGAGGCCTCATCCTCGTATCGCTGGTAAATATCCTTTTTAAAACTCTCAATATCAACAGAATCCTTTTGCTTTACAGTACCTAACACCTCGGCTGCTTGAGTCCCGCCCATAACCGATATTTTAGAGTTAGGCCAAGTAAGCAGCAGGTTGGGTTTATAGGCTCTACCCGCCATAGCGTAGTTGCCTGCTCCATGTGAGCGCCCAAATATTATGGTGATTTTAGGGACATTGGCATTGGCAACAGCGTGTACCATTTTTGCACCATCTTTGGCAATTCCACCGTGCTCGGCATCCTTACCCACCATAAATCCGGTGATATTATGCAAGAAGAGAAGAGGAACTTTACGAATATTACACATTTGGATAAAGTGCGTACCCTTTAGCGACGACTCGGAGAATAGTATGCCATTATTGGCAAGAATTCCCACTGTTTGCCCCATTATTTTGGCAAATCCTGTAACCAGGGTTGTGCCATAGGTTGGCTTAAATTCCTGAAACTGGCTACCATCTACTAGCCTTGCAATTATCTCGTATGGGTCAATCCATCGCGAACTTTGATCGTGGATAATACCGTAGAGCTCCTCGGCAGGATAAAGCGGATCTTCATACTGTCCATTGCCAACGAATGATTTTTGGGGCTTGGAAAGATGCACGAAGATATTACGACAAATCTGTATAGCCTCCTCCTCGGAGCGGGCAAAGTGATCGGCCACTCCAGATATATGCGTATGAGCATATGCGCCACCCAGCTCCTCGGCAGTAACCTCCTCGCCTATTGCTGCCTTAACCAGTGGCGGACCAGCCAAAAAAATGGTTCCCTGCTTATCGACAATTATTGTTTCGTCGCTCATGGCAGGGATGTATGCACCACCAGCTGTGCAGGAGCCCATTACCATTGCAACCTGAGGAATAGCTGCAGCCGATAGTCGAGCCTGATTGTAAAAGATTTTACCAAAGTGATCATGATCGGCAAATAAGTTGGCCTGCTCGGGTAAGAATATTCCACCCGACTCTACCAAGTACACACAGGGCAAGTGATTATCAAGAGCTATCTCCTGTGCTCTTAGGTGCTTTTTAATGGTTTCCTTAACGTAAGTTCCGCCCTTAACCGTTGGGTCGTTGGCAATTATCATTGTTTCAATCCCTTGGATAATGCCTATACCGGTTACAATTCCCGCGGAATGAAACTTATTCTCGTACATCCCATTGGCAGCCAAGGCCGAAAGTTCGAAGAAAGGTGTACCCTCATCGATAAGGGCGTTTACACGCTCACCAACGGTCAACTTACCTTTCTCCTTGTGCTTAAGCACATAGGGATCGGTAGATCGATTTAATGTAGCCTTAAGCCGCGACCTGAAATCTTCGATAATTTGTGAAGTTTCGTTGAGGTTTATGGCATATTGCTTTGACGAAGTATCAACTTTTGACGGTATTACCGTGCCGCTATAGTTCATATCGTTATAATGCTTATGCAGTAATGGCAAACTATTATTGATTATCAGAATATGATAACAATAGAAGTTGAAAATTGTTAAGCAATTAACGGAAGGGAAACAAAGATCCCTATAGAGAAGTATGTTTCTACACCAAAAAGCACAAAGTTTCCAAACTCCCCTAAACAGATGAGCTATAGGATATGAACCTTATCAGTTATAAACAAAGTTTCCAAACTCCCCTAAACAGATGAGCTATAGGATATGAACCTTATCAGTTATAAATTGAATAATCAGAAAGAGATATTGAAATCTATCTCTTTCTGATTATGGATTAGAGGTTTGCAAAATGAACATTATCGATTAAAACTGTAGCTGGAATAAAGTCGCCGCTTCCATCTTTCGGGTTCCAAATGGCAAAAGGAATTTTCATCTGCATTAAATCTAGACCCTGAAAATCAGTTAACGGAATGGCATACTCAACAAATCCATTGGCCACCCCAGCACTTTGATAATCAACAAGAAATACGGATGCACCGGTAGATTTGCTTTCAAGCTTAATTTCTACATCCGTTAAATTCTCAGGCATTTTGAGCGAGAATAGTAGATGAGAATAACTGCTTAAATCTTTTGGCTGCTCCATTGAAATGTATGCCCCGCCCCAATTGCCACCGGGGAAGTCAAATACCAAGCTTAGCTCACCATCAATTGCATCTTCTGAAGTATCAATTAAGGGCTCACCGCCCCCGCCGTAAGATATAACCTCCAGATTTCCAAGGGCATCAAAATCATCCTTAATGGCATTATCGGCAATATTAGGCTCAAGTACTTGTCCAATAGTTTCTTCCTCAATGTTAAGCGCAGGTTCCTCAGGTGGGGTAAATCCCTCCTTTTCAAAAACTCTCACGTAATCGATGTACATATTTTGTGGAAATACGGTTGTGGCATCAGGATTCCCTGGCCAGTATCCTCCTACTGCAACATTCATAACTAAATAGAAGCTTCGAAGGAACTCTTTCATATCTTCCTCTATAGTTACTTCATGGTATTTTACCCCATCTACCTCAAAGGTTAATGTCTCTGGAGTCCATACTAAAGTAAAAACATGATAGGTTTGGCTAAAACTAACGCCTGTGGCCTCAAATATGTCCTGACTTTCACCCTTTCGATTTTCGCCATCTACATAGTGAACTGTAGCGTATACTTTATTAGGGTCATCTCCAATCAACTCCATAATATCTACTTCGCCACAACCGGGCCAGGTAACAATGTCATTATTATCTCCAAGCATCCATATAGCTGGCCAAATACCTTTTCCCTCAGGTAATTTTGCTTTTACATCAATCCTTCCAAAGCGCCAACTGAAAAGACCTTTAGTTGTAAGTTTAGCCGAGGTATAATCGTTTTCTCCATTCTTACGCGCTGTAATAATTAGGGCTGAAATATCTTCATCAAAGCCAACAGCAGAGTTCTCTTGGCTTGATGAATAGATTTGCAACTCATTGTTACCCCATCCGGAAGGTAAGCCATAATCGGTACCATCACCAGTCTCATATGTCCACTTTGCAGGATCAATTGAGCCATCATTAAATTCATCATTCCACACAAGTGTGTATCCTGCTGGAACATCAATTTGATTGTCAGGCTTAGGGTCTTTCTCTTCACATGAAAGGGTAGCAATCAAAAGTATTGCTAGCAAAGTAAATTTGTAGAAGATATTCATATCGAGTAGATTAAATGATTTTTAAAAGTATTATAAATTACACTAATAATCAATTTTGAATTACTTCAAAAGTACGTCGAAATTTTGGTTTATAAAATCAGCACATTGGAAATTGAAATATCCATTAAAGAATGGCATATCTGCAATCTGAGCTGTTGCCGACTATACCATCATTTGCCGTTTTAGAAAATTTTATGTTTTTTTGTAGTTGTACCATCTAGGTTGGATCGACATTGGTCACATCAAACTAAACCTTAATTAGTAAATACTTTATATGGAAAACTTGTACTACATATTAGTAATTGCTCTACATATCTTCACCATATATGATGCGCTGAAGTACTTGAGGAAAAGGAATGGAGGGTTAAGGGTTTTACTCGCGTTTATTCCCCCTGTATTGGGGCCAATTATTTACTGGCTTACAAAAAACGGCTCCATTTTTATGAAGCGAGAAAGAACTTTCATGAAGGGCAAAACGAGATATATTGGGTAAGCTAAATTTTTGTCGTTAAAGTTTAGCTTACTTTATCTTTACATATTGTTGGATATTTCGGTGCTGGTGCGAACCACCATCGGAGCTACCAAAACCTTCCTCCGGAGTGGGTGGATATAAATTCACAAATGGTTCTACCTGAATTACCTCAAACTGCATTGTATAGGTTGGCGCGCTCCGCTTAACTTCAAAAATGCCCTCGAGGGTGAGTTCACTGGGTTTGCTCTGGAATAAACATACTGTATTGATAGTGATTTCCTCACTATTTGTCTGAAAGCAATTAAAGGTGCCGCTATAGCTTTTTATTACCAGAGGCTTTGTTGAGTGCAGCTCGCCAAAGGTTTCTAACGTATAGGTTGAGTCTGCATTAAACTCAAGAATTGCCGAATCGACCCCATCAACCTCTCGTATGATAACCGATAAATTATTACCCGCGGAGTACCACTGCCCAACAATGTTTCGGTTAAGCTCTACATCGGGTTCATGCTCCTCCTCTTTGCATCCCCCAATAACCAACATTACCAAAACGACAAGCAAAAATTTGGATTTCATAAGGTGTCTCAATTTTTACAACTTGATGATGTAAATATACAAACAGTTTAGATTGGTTGTAATGTGCAAGCCAATTTTACAAGTCAAAATTAAAGTCCAAATTCTTGACTTATTTTTTTCATATCCTCAGGTAAGCAAAAACTCAAATCACTTAGCAAGCTTTTAATTTTCTGTTTACGGTAATTACTGTTCAGCACCTCGTTGCCGCTTCTGAGTATACTATCAAAGAATTTTTCTTTTAGTATTACCCCTTCCATGTACTCAGACAGAATAGTGTACCACAAAATAACAGGAAGATACAATGCGGTATCCTTTTGCCTCTTTTCGCGAGTCACCAATTTATACCGCCGGGAAATGGACAAAACTCTCGAATACTTTTCGGCTCGTAACAAGGCCAATAAATAAGCACTAAAAAACAGGTGCCAGCGATACTCGAAAATCTCCTTTTTATACCCATCGAAAAAACTTGTGCCATAGCTTACAGCCTTTTCAATCTGACTATTAGCCAAGAGTGCTTTAATATAAAA
>DDWD01000220.1 GCA_002345825.1 Bacteroidales bacterium UBA2295 | reverse complement strand
CCCTCAGTTTTTACAAGCTATAAGCTATTGATGAACGGAAATCTAACAGCTCAGGCAGGAACTGTGGCAACGACCGATACAGAACATGCCCCCAGGTTCTTAATTGATGATATACCTTTTGTTATACCTGGCACAACGGAAAAAATCCAAAGAATACAGGTTGTAATTCAGGTCTCAAACTTTTCGCACCGGCGAGCTGGGTTGGCTTGGCCATCGTATATTGGGAGTTTTGAAACGCTAAAGAGGGAAAGTAGGAATTTAGACATCCTTAACCTACTTGTTATAGGGATTATCCTTATTATTGGACTGAACCACATCATCATGTTCCTATTCAGACGTAAGGATGTTTCGAACCTATACTTTGGGATACTGAGCCTTGTTATGATTCTTAGAAATATATCAACGGGTGATAGGCTTTTGGCTTATATTTTCCCAAATATTAGCTGGGAATTTTTACTCTCCATCGATAATTTTTCCGGATATTGCACAATTCCCTTCTTTGCTCTTTTCATATACAATCTCTACAAAAATGAGTTTCCTACTTGGATAAAAAACCTAATGGTAGGCCTGGGTGGATTATTTGGACTGTTCATTTTTGCTACGCCTGCTGCCATTTTTGGAAAGTTCAATATGATATTTGAACTTTACCTGCTTGTTGGTGGTCTTTACCTAACCTTTGGAGTTCTGCTGATTGCCACCTTCAAGGGTCGTGAAGGGGCAATATTTACATTTATTGGGATGTTTTTTCTGTACGCAACAGCCATAAACGATGTGCTGAGCAGCATGGAGCTAATCCAAACACCCTACGTGGCGCCCTATGGTTTAGTTACGTTTATGCTACTGCAATCTTTTACAATGACCAGTAAATCGGGTCGGGCAATAAACCAAAACGAAGCGCTTAGCATTGAGCTGGCCAAGGAAAAGGAAAGCCTTGAGCAAAAGGTTGAAGAGCGAACCAGCGAACTGCAAAGCCAGCATAAAGCTGTGCTCGATCATCAGGAGCGCGAAAAGATTCAAAACTGGATTGGTAAAGGGCTGGCTAAGGTGAACCAAGTACTCTCTGTACACAAGGATAATTTTGATGTGCTGAGCCGAAAAGTGCTCACAACATTGGTGAAGTATCTTGGTGCCAAGCTAGGCGCCCTGTACATTATTGATGACGAAGGAGAGCAAGAGCAAAATCAGCTGCAACTTGTAGCTCACTACGGGGGTAACAAGCAAATGATTGAGCAAAACGCAACCATAGAACCCGGCAAGGGACTTGTTGGCGCTACTTTTACCGATAATCAGATTCAAGTTATAAATAACATCCCCGATAGCTACTACGAAATAAATTCAGGGTTAGGAAGCAGCAAGCCAAAATGCATCTTACTAGTCCCTCTTAGCACAGAGGATAACGTACTCGGCGTATTGGAAATGGCCCGATTTGAAGAATTTAAACCCGAGGAGATTGATTTCATCAAAAAGATTGCTTTCAACATAGCCTCGAGTTTATATAACGTAAAAATGAATGACCGCAACATCAATCTAATCAAACAGTTTCAAGATCAAGCAGCAGAGCTGCAAGAAAAAGAGGAACGAATGCGCGAAAGCCTTGAGGAACTCGAGTTCTACCGCGAAAACTATCTACGAACCAAGAGTGAACTCGATCAGATAAAAGGGGATAAAAACGGATAGATATAGAAAAGAGGGGTTTGGAGCCCCTCTTCTTTTTCTAAAAATCTCTCTCTAACTTTTTAGTTTCTGAGCCATTTCCTTGGCTATCACATCGCACTGATGGTACTTATCGTCCGATGGCTTACCATAAATTTCGGCTGGGTCGGCAACCAATTCTAGCCCCGATTCCTCAGCAAACTTCATCAGATTTTTTACGCCACCCCCATTCCAGCTGTAGCTGCCAAATATTCCAAGGAATTTATCCTTAATCTTCATATGAATAATTTCACGGGTTAAATTCTCCATGAGTGGAAACATATGCCCATTATAGGCACATGAACCAAGAATTAGCCCTTTGTATTTCCATATTTCATTTATTAAATGGCTAATATGAGTTCGAGACACATCGTGAATTCGGATGTTTTTAATGCCATTCTCGGCCAACCTGCGGCCTATGTAGTCGGCCATTAGCTCAGTATTTCCATACATCGAAGCTACAACAATAACTACACCTTCCTCGGCCTTATGCAAGCTCCACCTGTTATACAAATCCAAAACTTTTTGCGGATTTTCGCGCCAAACAGGACCGTGTACTGGGGCAACAATTTTTACGGGTACACCACTTAGCTTGGCAAAAGCCTTTTGAACCATATTGCTGTAGGGGCCAACAATATTGGAGTAGTATCTCCGCATCTCATCTTCAAAGAAATCGAAATTAATCTCATCGTCGAAAATTCCACCATCGAGCGTTCCAAAACTGCCAAATGCATCGCCAGAGAATAGTATTTGCTCAGTGATATCGTATGTCATCATCGTTTCGGGCCAATGCACCCATGGAGTCATCACAAACTTAAGGTGATGATGACCCAGGTTTAGCTCATCACCATCATCTACCTTAAGCAACCTATCCGTAATTCCCCAGTAAGCCTCTACCATTTTAAAGGTTTTCACGTTGCCCACAATGGTTACCCCATCAAAATGGTCGAATATTGCTTTAACCTCGCCCGAATGGTCGGGTTCCATATGGTTAATAATTAAATAATCGAGTTTGCGCCCGTTGAGCAATTTCTCTATTCGCTCGATGTAGTTACCGGCAGCTCTATCCTCAATGGTATCAACCAATACCGTTTTATCATCAACAATTAGGTATGAGTTATAGGAGACACCACGTTCAAGAGTCCACATATTCTCAAAAAGCCTTTTGCGCCGATCGTTCACTCCAATCCAATGAACTTTACCCTTTACAGGAACTGTGTAATGCATATCGATAATATTTGAATAGTTTGTCGTTGTGAAATAAGTACACAAAAGTAGCAAAAGGGTTCGAACCTCTCGAGAAAAATGTTTAAAAAACTAGTAAAACGGAATCGATAATTAATGCAAAAAGCCCATTCTGCATCGAAGAATGAGCTTTCGCTTGTTAGTAGAAAGGGGTTATTTTACATAAATAAAAAACTCCCAAGGAGCAAGATCCATTTTGGCTCCCTGAGCAAATTCGGTTGTTTTGTCAGTAAAAACATTTGTGTATGTCCCAACATATGCATCACCCTCTAGGTTAACCTCCTGGTTTAGGTTTGAGAAGTTGAATATCGCAAATACCTTATCTTTATCATTTTCGCGGGTAATGGCAAAAACATTCACGTCGTTGCTTGTTTTTACCCTAAACATATCGGCCCCATTCTGAGCGGCATGCAGAGCAGTGTTTTTACTTCTGAGGCTAACTAAGCTCTTGTAAAGAGAAGTAAACTCCTCGTTTGCTGTCCAATCTATCTCATCCTTATCAAAAAACTTAAGCATTCGCTTAAATGCAACTTCCTGTCCATTATATATCAATGGCATACCGGGGATAACATAGGTAAGTGCTGCAAACGACTTGGCTGCTGCCTCACCCATTCTATCGAACTCGGTACCTGCCCAGCTATTCTCGTCATGATTGCTGGTAAAATGCATCTTAATTGTATTCTTGGGGTATCGAACCAGCTCGCGCTGATAGTACTCGTCGATATCTAGGACTGTTTTTTCGCCCTTGGCAATGCCATTCATAATATGGTGAAACTCCCAGCCATAGTCTGCATCAAAAGCAAACTCTTGCAACTCTTCCTCTTCTGCTTCGGCAAGCATAAAAACTGGTTTTATCTTATCCAACTCAACCCGAGCGTTGTTCCAAAAATCGGTTGGTACCATCGAGGCCACATCGCAACGATAACCATCAATATCAGCCTCCTCAACCCAAAACTTAAGGGCTCCCAGCATATACTCCCTCAGCTCAGCATTGTCGTAATTTAGCTGAACTACATCGGTCCAATCGAATGGTGAAACCAAGTTGCCTACAGAATCGCGGGTGTACCAATCTGGATGTTCAAACACTAAATGGTTATCATGGGAGGTGTGATTTGCTACCCAGTCAATAATAACCTTCATTCCAAACTCATGGGCTTTGTTCACGAGCTTTTTAAAATCATCCAAATTGCCAAACTCAGGGTTAATTCCCTTATAATCTTTTATTGAATAGTAACTTCCGAGCGTACCCTTACGCTCCAACTCTCCTATTGGATGAATTGGCATAAGCCACAGAATTTTCACGCCCAGCTCGCTTAGGCGAGGCAAATGTTCCTCAAATGCAGCAAAAGTTCCTTCAGGTGTGTACTGTCTAACATTCACTTCGTAAATGGTGGCATCGAAAGCCCAAGCTGGATGCTCTACTTTAAATGGTTCGTTGTCAATATCAACTTGCGACTTGCACGATGACATTGAAAGTATCAGAACCAGAGCACTAGCAATGAGAAAATTCTTGAAAAATGAAATTGATTTTGTCTTCATGGTATATTTGTTTAAAATTAGTAGTTATTACAATTCATTTCATTCGTTTGCACAAAATTCATATCAATTTGTAGTAACAAATTGAAAACGGGGCACTATTTTTTTTGTACTTTTGCTTCCGTGGAAAAATATGGCTCAATAAAAATACGGCATTTCAAAAACCCTTCAAATTTTTGAGCCTTTAGATATCCTAAAATCGTAGCAAACGATGGAAATTTACTTAACAATATAATTGATATTTATTTATGAAAAGAGTGCTTGTAGCAACAGGAGGAGGCGACTGTCCCGGATTAAACGCGGTGATCAGAGCCGTTGTAAAACGTGCCGAACAAGAGAGAGACTGGGAGGTAATTGGTAGTATCGAATCGTTCAATGGGATCCTTAGAGAGCCTACCGAAATTAGGGTTCTCGATGAGCGCACTGTGGCTGGAATTCACGTACAAGGCGGAACTATTATAGGTTCGACCAACAAGGGTGGCCCCTTTGCATGGCCAATAAAGAAAACCGATGGAACTTGGGATTATGTGGATCGTTCGGACGAAATGATTCGCAAGCTACAATATCTAGGTGTAGAAGCAGTAATCAGTATTGGTGGCGATGGATCTCAAAAAATTTCTCAGGCTCTGTACGAAAAAGGGCTAAATATAATTGGTGTACCCAAAACCATCGATAATGATTTGTCGGCAACCGACTTCACATTCGGTTTTCAAACTGCTGTCCAAATTGCTACCGATGCTGTGGATAAACTTGTAACCACCGCTGCAAGTCACAATCGCGTGCTGGTTTTAGAGGTTATGGGCCGTTTTGCCGGTTGGATTGCCCTGCATGCTGCCATTGGTGGTGGCGCAGAGGTTTGCCTAATCCCAGAAATCCCCTACGATTTGGACATTGTTCTTGAACGACTCAAATCGCGTTACAGCCGCGGTAAAGGCAACGCCATTGTGGTAGTGGCCGAAGGTGCAAAATCGAAGAATGGTGATATGGTGGCCGAGGAAAGCAGTGAGGTAGGTTACAAAAATATGAGGCTTGGTGGCATAGCTCATAAAATATCGTACGATCTTAAGAAGGCTGGATTCGAGGCTGATATGCGCGAAACCGTTTTAGGTCACTTGCAGCGGGGCGGAATCCCTAGCGCCTACGATCGTATTTTAGCATCGCAATTTGGTGTTAAGGCTTTTGAAATGGTACTTGAGGGTCGCTTTGGCGAAATGGTAGCTTACCGTCACCCCGATATTATTTCGGTACCCCTTACTGATGCCATTGGCAAACCCAATTTTGTTGACCCATCATGCGATTTGGTAAGAACCGCTCGCGGTCTTGGCATTAGCTTCGGAGACTAATTAGTTGTTTTAAAATAGCGAAAGGCCACAAATACAATGAATTTGTGGCCTTTGTTTTTCCATAAAAAAAACACTATGCTTCAACCTTCTCCTTAGGATATTCTATTCTGGCATGGTAAATATTTTGTAGTTTCTTTTTAAATACCTCTTTAATAATTGAAATATCCTTGAAAGTAATATCTGCCTCGTTAAACTGTTCCTCAATCTGTTGATAATTTATTATTGTTTCTACCAGCTCATTAATGGTTTCCAACGTAATATTTTTGAGAGCCCGCGATGCAGCCTCAACAGAATCGGCCATCATAACCACGGCCGTTTCGCGTGAAAAAGGCTTTGGTCCCGGATAGTTAAAAACTTTCAGGTCATCTTTGGCCTCAGGGAATTTGTCCTTGAAAAGCCTGTAGAAATAAAGCACCTTGTTGGTACCATGGTGTGTACGGATAAAATCGATGATCTGTTGGGGTAATCGATGTTTTTTGGCAATTTGAATCCCGTCGGTAATATGCCGGATAATGATCTCCGCGCTCTTCTCAAAATCGAGCCCTTGGTGAGGATTAAAATCCGGAGCTTGATTCTCAGTGAAATAGTATGGATTATTCATCTTGCCAATATCGTGGTATAATGCACCAGTTCGTACCAAAAGGGGGTTCCCTCCTATTTGATGAATAGCACTTTCGGCCAGGTTTGCCACCTGAAGCGAGTGCTGAAATGTGCCAGGGGCAATCTCGGCGAGCTTGCGAAGCAAATCCTGATTTGTATCACCCAGCTCCATAAGGGTAGTATCCGATAGAAAACCGAATACCTTCTCGAACACATAAATCAACTGATAGGATGCTAGCAACAGTAAGGCATTGGCTGCAAACCAAGCAAGGTACATCACGTTCATTGAGCTGGGATTACCATCCTGAATTAACACAATACCAAAATAAAGTGCAGAATATGTTAAGAAGATATACCCCACGGCAAGGAAAAGCTTACTTCGCCTGTAAACTTTGGTAAGACCAATAATGGCAACTACTCCTGCTGAAAACTGTAAAAAAACAAACTCGAAGCTATTTGGAACAAAAAACCCGACAAGAAAAGCGGTAACAATGTGGATGAATAGTGCTAGGCGTGAGTCGTAAAAAGTACGAATAAAGATAGGTACAATAGCAAATGGGATAATATATATGCTAACCAAATCGCGCCGTAAAAGCAGAAAGGAGATGACCGAAAGAGAACTTATCAATAGCAAAATAAAGATAATTTTCGAATCGCTGTAAAGCACCTCTTTTCTGAAGTTATAGAGAAATAGGAAAAGAATTAGAAACAGTATTGTTATTATTAGGGCTTGTCCAAGCAATAAAAGGTTAGTGTTTCCCAAAAGATTTAACCTCCCTTCAAACTCTCGTTTTAAGGAGTACAAAATTTGATATAGATCAGAATTTACGACCTCGCCCTTGCTTATTATCCTTTCGCCGGCATATATAAGTCCCTTTGTTGCCGAAAGATTAGCGAGCATATCGTCAGTTACTTGCTGTGTTGTTTGTGAATCGTACTCTAGATTAGGTTTTACATACTTGGTGAAATTCAACTTTTTCAGGGCTTCTATTTCCGAGCCTTTTTTTTCGGTAACTAACTGTTGAACGTGGGATTTAATATTATCAACAGCTCTATTAACCTGATATACTTCTTCAATATCAACTTCGTAAGCTTGATTATTCTTGACAATGGTAATGCCCGTCTGGATTTCGCTTCGCAAATCGGAGAACTCAGCGGGCAGCATTATACCAGCTAAATGAATCCGCTTTATTTCTGCCGTTACTTGATTTAATATGGAATCATTTGGTTTTTCTTCGAGTCCAAGATTTACCAATTCACGATCGTAATCTGTATTGAGCTGTTTTATTGCCACTACAACAGCCGATGTGTCGTACTTAAAAAAGGGCTTAAAGTTATTAAGGATAGCGTTTCGCTCAGCAATAAACTCAGCATCAGTTTTGTAAATGGGGAAATCAAACGGAGCCACTAGATCCTCATGCATCCATTCCATTCCACGCTGAAACTCGTATTTAAACCTTCGCTCCTTTGGTAATGCAATTAGTATTAAGAGGATTGCTGCAAAAAAGTACGAGCCTCTAAAAATCTCTCTATAGTATTGTTTTACAAAGTGAAATATTTTAATCATACCAAATAGATGTTAGGTGATTGGCATCACAAAAGTAACATTTTTAAAACCATATAGTTTTATCTCATCCCGTTACAATTCAAAATTACTTTACTCCCTATTTATTTTGAGAAGTGATTTGGCAACGCAATAAGTGTTCGATTGCGAACACGCCTTATCCGAATATGAACAAACTTTAAAAAACCAACAATACCTTAACTGCTTAATTACAAATAATTACGAAATATGGTACGACATATGATTATGCTAGAACGAACTATTAAAAAAGCCAAAAACTAAACTATTAAACTCAACCTCTGTTTGCAACAAATTACATCTCTAAAAATAAACCAAAACAGCCCATTTTACTTATCACCAAAAAATTAACGCTATGATTAAAAATTACATAAAGGTCTCTATCCGAAATCTGATATCGCAGAGAGGATACACGCTGATCAATATTTTTGGATTAGCTATCGGTATTGCCAGTGCACTACTAATTATGCTGTACGTAATAGATGAAATGAGCTACGATAAATTTCATCCCAACGCCAAAAACATTTACAGGATCTGCATTGATGCTAAATTACAGGATACTGAAATGAGGGCACCAATAAGTAATGCACCCATTGGCCCAACTGCAGTAGAAACTTATCCCGATATTTTAAACTATACCAGAATATTTACATTTGGCGGAGATCCTGATATTCGCTACGAAGACAAAGTGTTTGTGGAAAAAAATATCATACACGCCGATTCCACATTCTTTCAGGTTTTTAATGGTTTTAAACTGATTAGAGGGAATCCCGATAAAATTCTGAATGTTGCCAATCAGGTTATTCTTACCGAATCCTCGGCTCGTCGGTACTTTGGCGACGACGATCCAATAGGGAAAGTACTAAAAGTATGGCAAAACAGCCAGAACTGGGAGGTTGTTGGCATAATGGAAGATATCCCTACAAACAGCCACTTAAAATTTGATATGATCCACTCAATGGTTTCGTTGCCAATGGCTCAATCCAATATGTGGATCGGGAATAATAACTACACCTACATTTATATTCAGGAAGGATTGGATCCAGAAATAATTAACCAAAGATTACTCGACCTAGTTGTAACCCATGCTGGCCCACAATTCGAGGAGTTTATGGGCTCATCGTTTGAGGAGCTTGGGAATAGCGGTAACCGTTACACGTACTTTACTCAGCCTCTCCTTGACATACATTTAAAATCGAATATGCCATTCGAGATGGAAAAGGGCGGTAACCTAACCATGGTGTATGTATTCATGATAATTGCAGTTTTTATTCTGATTATCGCAGCCATCAATTTTATGAATCTTTCTACTGCCCGATCAGCGAAAAGGGCGAAGGAGGTAGGTATAAGAAAAGTAGTAGGATCTACTAAAGCAAGCCTAATTAGCCAGTTCCTTACCGAATCGGTTATGGTATCGACCATATCGCTTGCCATTGCTTTAGGAATTGTTGCGCTTGCAATACCGCATTTCAATAACATAGCCAATAAGGAGATATTGCTTTCGTCGCTTCCGGTAGGACTAACAATTGGAATTCTTCTGGTTACAATTCTAGTTATTGGTTTTGCTGCCGGCAGCTATCCCGCATTTTTCCTCGCTAGCTTTGAACCTATTAAAGTGCTCAAGGGTAAACTTAAATCGGGGATGAAGAGCGGACTACTAAGAGGAGTGCTGGTTGTTGTACAGTTTACTATCACTATTGGGCTCATCGTATCAACCTTTGTGGTATTTAAGCAAATTTCATACATCCAAAGCAAAGATTTGGGCTACAACCCCAGCGAAGTAATGGTTATAAACAGGCCCTACGTAATTCCCGAGCAAAGCAGGCAAAGCTTTGTTGATGAGCTAAAAAAACTGCCTAATGTTGAGGCTGTTGCTCGAGCATCATCGTTGCCTACCACTATCATTGGAAATACTGTTATGCAAAAGCAGGGCGCAGCCAATGATGATTTCCAAACCTACAACTTTTTTTACGCTCATCATGATTTGGATAAAACGCTGCAGTTCAAAATGACCGAAGGACGATACTTTAATGAAAACTTTGCCAGCGACTCATCAGCAATGGTAATCAATCAGGCTGCCGTAAAAGGGTTTGGTTTTGATGGTTCGCCCATTGGACAAATAGTTGTTGTAAATGGTAACGACACAAGAACGGTTGTGGGTGTTATGGAAGATTTTCACTACGAGTCGTTACACCAAAAAATTAGTCCCCTTGCAATCTGCTCTCAACCAGTATACACATATCTAACCATAAGGATTCAAGGTGGTAATGTGCAAGAAACTATACGAAGCGTTGAAACCAAGTGGAATGAGTTTGTATCCGATCAGGATATGGACTACTTTTTTCTCGAAGAAGCAGTTGAAAACCAGTATAGCGACGAGAAGCGAGCTCGAACTCTTTTCGCCAGCTTTAGCTTTCTGGCCATAATAATTGGTGCACTAGGGCTTCTTGGGTTATCGTCGTACACAGCAGAGCAACGAACACGCGAGATTGGTATACGAAAAGTAATGGGCGCCCGAATTAGCATGGTGGTATGGCTGCTACTGAAAGAAATCAACAAGCTGGTGCTAATATCAACCGTTATCGCCTGGCCCGCTGCTTGGTACTTAATGAGCCAATGGTTAGAAGGTTTTGCATTCCGTATTAGCTTAACCCCATGGATATTCATTGCAGCATCAATTCTATCATATCTTGTAGCAGTAATAACGGTTAGTTACCAAGCCTTTAAGGCTGCTAAAACGAACCCTGCCATTACGCTTAAATATGAATAATCATTGAGGGGACGGTCAATACCTTGTTGGCCGTTCCTTCATTTCAATAACTCATTTCTTTGGTGCATAATGAAAACATCTAAATTCATTTTCCTCTTAGTTGGATTCATATTTTTACTGATTGTGCCCCAATATGCGTATTCGCAGAGTAAAAAAGTTGCCCATGCCTACCGAATAGATGATGAAGCACCCAGAATTGATGGCAGACTTGATGATACTGCCTGGCAAGAGGTAGAATGGCAAAACAATTTTGTTCAACGCCAACCATATGATGGAAAAGCTCCGTCACAATCAACAGAATTTAAGATTCTTTACAACGACAATTCAATTTTTGTAGCCGTTAGGTCATGGGATGCATTCCCCGATAGTATTGTGAGCAGACTCTCAAGACGCGATAGTGGTGATGGAGATGCCATTGGGGTAGAGTTCGATTCGTATAACGATAAAAAAACGGCATTTTCATTTATAGTTTTCTCATCGGGCGTTAAGCACGATAAACTTATAACAGGTGATGGGGAAAATGAGGATGTAACCTGGGATGCTATATGGGACGCCAAAACAAGCATAGATGATAAAGGGTGGATTGCTGAAATTGAGATTCCATTTAACCAGCTGCGATTTAACAACAATAAGGAACAAGTATGGGGTTTACAGGTTGGGCGTTATATCCACAGAAAGGATGAACTGTCGCTGTGGCAACCCATACCAAGAGATGCCCCCGGTTGGGTTCATCAGTTTGGAGTACTTTATGGCATAGCGGGAATAAAACCCAAACGGCAAATTGAGGTGGCACCTTACATTGTTGCCCAAACCGAACGATTTGAGGCAGAGGAGGGAAACCCATTTGCAACAGGTAAAAGGAATCGCTTTTCTGGAGGAGTGGATGCAAAAATTGGATTAACCAATGACATTACACTTGACATGACCGTTTTTCCTGATTTCGGTCAGGTTGAGGCCGATCCATCGGAGGTAAATTTAACGGCTTACGAATCGTACTTCCCTGAAAAGAGGCCTTTTTTTATCGAAGGAAAAAACTTGTTCGACTTTCAGTTTACACCCGGCGATGGAGATCACTCCGCAGAGAATCTTTTCTATTCGCGAAGAATTGGACGAAGGCCAAATGGAGAGCCCGATTTGGGAGATAATGAATTCGTAAAAACTCCAGAGAACACCACAATTTTGGGTGCAGCCAAAATAACAGGAAAAAACAAGAATGGATTATCCTTTGGAATTGTGGAAGCAATAACCGATCAGATGTTTGCTGAGATTGGGGAGAACGGCAATAGAAGGCTTGAGGCGGTAGAACCACTTACAAGTTACTTTGTTGGGGGGCTAGCAAAAGATTACAACAATGCCAATACTAGGGTTGGTGGTATAGTTACCTCAACCAACAGAGTAATAAATGATTCTCAGCTAGATTTTTTGCATACTAATGCTATAACTGGAGGTATAAACTTCATACATCAATGGAAAAACAAAAGCTATCAGATAAACTTCAAATCATACTTTAGCCACGTGGCAGGTAGCGAGGAAGCTATTCTGAGAACACAACGAGCTTCTTCTCGATATTTCCAACGCCCCGATGCAACCCATTTACAAGTAGACTCTAGCAGAACCAGCTTAACCGGCCAAGGAGGTTTAGTCTCCATAGGTAAAGTGGGTGATGGCCATTGGCAGTTTATGGGTTTTGTTTCATGGAAATCGCCTGAATTGGAGGTTAATGATCTTGGCTTTGTTCGCGGCGTAGATGATATATTTCAGGTTATTTGGGCACAATATAAGTACTGGGAACCTTTCTCTATATTTAGAGAAATTAATATAAACTTCAACCAATGGACTGGTCATAATTTTGGAGGGGAGCTGAACTATTTTGGCGGGAACATTAATGTTAATAGTCAGCTAAAGAATTACTGGAGAATGGGTTTTGGTGTTGGCCCTCAAGGCAGAAACTTAAGTCCATCAGCACTCAGGGGAGGACCCTCACTTCGTATCCCTGGGGGGATCAACCATTGGCAATACGTAAACTCTGATAGCAGAAAAAACCTAATGTTCTCATTGAGCACATCTTTCCACAATTCTGTCTCGGCAAATCAGCAAACCTATTCAGCAGGAATTACCTATAGACCTACAAATGCAGTAGAAGTATCCGTAAGCCCAATGTTTTCTAATTCAGACAGAAAAATGCAGTATGTTTCAAATATAGATTGGGAAAACACAACAAGTTACATAAACGCTTCATTCGAACAGCAGCTATACATACTTCAGCTAAGAGTAAACTATAGCGTTACACCCGACATCTCAATTCAATACTACGGAAGGCCATTTTTTGCAAAAGGAAAGTACTTCGATTTTAAGAAAATTACAAATCCAAGGGCTTCAAAATTTGAGGACAGTTTCCATTTGTTCACCTCAAATCAAATATCCTATGAAACCGAAAATGAAGTTTACTATATAGATGAAGGGGGTAATGGCTCAACCGATTACTCCTTTGACAACCCTAACTTTAACATACGCTCTTTCCAGTCGAACCTAGTTGTTCGATGGGAATACCTTCCGGGCTCCACCCTATTCTTGGTATGGTCTCAGGGGCGAGACTCATTCGACAGCGATTACAATTTGAATATAAACTATAGCGCAAATGAGCTATGGAATTCACATCCTCACAATATTTTCCTTGTAAAATTATCCTATCGATTCTATTAAATCAACATTGCGGTGTTAAAAGGGTAGCCTCGCTTTGGGTACTGAGCTATGAGAGGCATACTCGCCACGAAGATATTTGTAATGCCCGGCAATGGCTATCATGGCAGCATTGTCGGTAGTAAATCTAAATTCGGGAATGTAAGTATTCCATCCTAATTTTGCTCCTGCCTCAAGGGTGGCAGTTCGTAACCCTGAATTTGCTGCAACACCACCAGCCAGTGCAATTTCCTTAACCCCCAAACCTTTAGCTGCAGCAATTAGTTTGTCCATAAGTATTGTGACAATGGTGTGCTGCAACGATGCGCACAAATCGGCTTTTCGCTCGTCAATAAAATTTGGGTGCTCCTTTAGCTTATCTCGCAAAAAGTAAAGAAACGATGTTTTAAGCCCGCTGAAACTAAAGTCGAGACCCTGAGGTAAAGGTTTGGCAAATTGAAATGCGTTACGGTTGCCTTGAGCAGCCAAGCGATCAACAACTGGCCCACCAGGATAACCCAACCCCATTACCTTTGCACACTTGTCAAATGCTTCTCCTGCAGCATCATCAATGGTTTTACCAATAATCTCCATCTTATCAAAATCGGTAACTAAAACCAGCTGAGTATGCCCTCCCGAAACCAGTAGGCAAAGAAAAGGAAACTTGGGTACCCTTGTTGCATCGGAAGTAATAATGAAATGCGACAAAATATGCCCATGTAGATGGTTCACCTCAACAAGGGGAATATCCTGTGCAAGGGCAAACCCCTTTGCAAACGAGGTGCCAACTAAAAGTGAGCCCAGTAGTCCAGGCCCCTGAGTAAAAGCAATTGCTGTAATATCATTGGGAGTAATTCCTGCTTTTTTGATTGCTGCATCAACCACGGGAATGATGTTGGCCTGATGAGCCCTTGAAGCCAGTTCGGGAACAACCCCCCCGTACTCTTCGTGAACCTTCTGACTGCTAATCAAATTGGATAGCAACCATCCATCCTTAATAACGGCTGCCGATGTATCATCGCATGATGATTCTATCCCAAGAATTATTACGCTCATAGTAAAATTTTGCACGCTCAACAAAAACCCAGCAAATTAGGTTAAATAGTATTAAATAGTTCTCCTGCTTTTTACTAAATTCGGGCGGTTTTATGCTGTGGCATAGTTTATGTTTCTTTATAGGTCTAATATTTTTTCTGGTGGGCAAAGTTATTAAAAAATCCATAAAGTTTTTTTTGATTCTCGCGGTAGTAGTACTATCAATCCCTACTAGTATTTGGTTAGTCATCCAGCACAGTAGCGTTCAAACATGGCTTGTTAGCCAAACCACTGAGATGCTTGAGAACAAGTTGGGGACAAAAGTACATATCGAAAAGTTTGATTTTCGTCTTTTTAACCGGGTGCTTCTCCGCAATGTGTATTTTGAAGACCACAACCACGATACGCTTTTAAACGCCAAAACACTAAAAGCCAGCCTACTTGGTTACAACCGCTCCAAAAACAATATTAATTTCCACAGGGTCACCCTTGATGATGCAATCATAAATTTGGAAACGGATACTCTCGGCCAAATGAACCTTACGGTTTTCATCAACAAGTTAATGCCTCCTCGCGATACGCTAAAAACCAAAGACGATGATGGAATGGGGATTAGTTTTCGGCATGTTAGAGTTGCCAATTCGGAGTTTCGAATGCACAAGCAAAATGCAGATACAACTGATAATCAGATAAATTTTGATGATTTAAAGGTTACCAGGCTAAACTTAAATTTAAAATATTTGAGCATAACGGGTGATACCATTGCATTCACCATTGACGAGCTAACTGGCATTGACAAAAGTGGATTCGCTATAGACCGTTTTAGAACAGAGATGAGCCTTAGCAGCAAGCATATGCATTTTGACAAGTTGCGCATTCGAGCCATGGGATCGAGCATTAACCTACCCTACCTACGTTTAAGCTACAACAATTGGGACGATATGAGCGACTTCCTGAATACAGTTGATTTACGTGGCGAAATTCAAACCTCAAAGCTATCGACTAAAGCCCTTTCATTTTTCGTTCCTACTGTAACCCGATTCGATGAAACAGTTGATATTGAAGGGCGTTTCAGAGGTACTATAAGCGATTTACGGGTAAGAGACTTGAGCTTAAAAGTTGCCGACACAACATCCATACTAGCCAATATTAACCTCTCGGGGTTACCCAATTTCTCCTCAACATTTATTTTTGTTGATATTAAGCAGCTAATCACAACGGATAGCGATCTGGAAAAATTCACATACGCCGATACAAAGCAACAAATAATTTCCATACCAGATAACCTATACAACCTCAATGAACTCTCGTTTACCGGTAACTTTACAGGATTTATTAGCGACTTTGTGGCTTACGGAACCCTTGAAACCGATATAGGGAACTTATCGATGGACCTGCTGATAAAACCTGATCAAAAGGCATCAACAGCGTTCAAGGGGAATGTATCAACCAACGAGCTCAATTTGGGTAAGCTATTGAATAACGAAATACTTGGCAAAATCAGCTTGTCGGCTGTGGTTAATGGCAATACGGATTACAACACGCAGTTCAATGCCACCACCGATGCTACCATATACTCACTGGAGGCAAATAGATATAAATATTCAAACATTGAGCTGGCAGGAACACTAAACAATAAAACTTTTGAGGGGTCAATGCTTCTCGATGATCCCAACGCTAAGCTCAACTTCATGGGGTCGCTTAACTTTTCGGACTCCATACCCGTATTCGACTTCTCCGCTTTTGTTCCCAAGCTCGATTTGGTTAAGCTAAATCTGAACAATGCCGATAGCATATCACAAGCATCGTTCCTGGTAACGGCAAAATTTTCGGGAAATAGCATCGACAACACCAGTGGTGAAATAAAGCTAGTAAATGGTTTATATCGTAATCAGAATGGCGAAATTAAAACCTCAGACATAATTATTACTGCCGACAACTCCGAGGATAGCAAGCAAATAGCTTTTAAATCTGAATTTGCCGAAGGTGAGCTGAGGGGCAAATACAATTACACCAAAATATTCTCGTACCTGCAGAATATGATTTACCTATATTTACCTGCACTGAGTAGCGATAATACAAAACCCGAAATCATTCCTACAGGGGTTGAAAACCCTGAGTATAACGACTACATTATAAGGCTACGCCTTAAAAATACGAATAAAATAACCAGCGTACTTTTCCCTTCATTTAGAATTGCCGACAACACCAATGTTTTTGGAATATACAATCCCGATTTTCAAACGCTAAACCTTAAGGTTAAAATCCCCCAAATAGAGCTGGCTGGGAATTTAATAAAAGATATATCAATTGATGGACAAACTAATGACTCGACCCTAACCGCTAGTATTAACACACCTACAGTTACATTTGGGTCGTCGAATATTCGAAATGTGGCCATAAACATAGCAGCCAAAAATAACAACCTTGAGACAAACATACATTGGGACAATAAAACGGATATCAAGAATAATGGTGAGATAAAAGCCAATGCTTTGTTTACCCATAGACCCGAGAGCAATTTGATTGATTTCCAATTTATCTCATCAGATTTTATTCTCAACGATACAACTTGGCACATCAGCCCATCGGAAATTATAATCGACAGCACTAGCATTACCATAAACAATTTTTTGCTATACAATAATCTGCAAACCCTAGCAATCCAAGGCAAAATTGCCTCCACTCCTGACGATTTCATTCAAATTGATCTACAGAATATCAACGTTTCGTACTTAAACCTCTATACAAAAGACCTTGGATATGAGTTCCAAGGACAAGCAAATGGAAATGCTAGGGCTACCAACTTGTCCGAAAATCCTCTTTTTTATGCCGATTTAACCCTCGATAATCTGGTAGCCAATGATTATAAATTGGGAAAAATTACGTTGAACAGCCAATGGAATAACGACGAGAAGAAACTATCAGTGGATTTGCTGAATACTTTAGATGACCAACAAGGGCTGAGCCTGGCCGGTGACTTTTTCCCCGACACCAAATCGCTTCGATTTTTCGGAAGGCTAAACAATGTAGCAATTGGATTGGTGGAACCTTTTCTTGAGGGTAACGTTACCGATTTGCGCGGCTCGGTTTCTGGGAACATTAACCTAACCGGCACAACAGATACTCCATTGCTCAACGGAACCCTAAGGGTTAATGAAGCCAGTGGGCTAATCGATTTCACTAAAACGCGCTACTCAATGTCAGACCCAATATACCTAGAGAACAGCGATATTGTTTTTAGAAACTTTAAAATATACGATACCAACAACCGCTTAGCTACCCTTAATGGTATTATCACTACCAATCATTTTAAAAACATAGCTTTAGACCTAAACATTACACCAAGCAATTTTCAGTTTTTGAATACTGCCGAACGCGATAACGAGCAGTTTTACGGTACTGTTTATGCAAGCGGACAAGCTCGAGTAACAGGGCCACCAACCGATATCACAATTAATGCATCGGTAAAAACCGAACCCAAAACAGCGCTTTTTCTCCCCCTATCCACCTCAAGCGATGTGGCCGAATTCGATTTTGTAAATTTTGTAAACCGTAGCGACGATATCATTATTATCGAAGACTTTTTAGGCCTCAACGAGCAGCAAAAATCAAACGTAAAGGTAATGCTCGACCTTGAAGTTACACCCGAGGCCGATGTACAGATTATCATAGATAAGCAACTTGGCGATATTATTAGAGCCAACGGATCGGGTAACCTAAAACTTGAGGTTGATCTTAAAGAAGATATTTTCAATATGTTTGGCCAGTTCAACATCGAAAAGGGAGATTATCTATTTACCCTACAAGGGGTAATCAACAAGCGATTCCGAATTGGCGATGGTAGCACAATTACTTGGAATGGCGATATCACCGGCGCCCTAATGGATATTAAGGCCATTTATTCACTTAGAACAACCCTTAAACCCCTAAACCCCACAAGCGAAGAGCCAGTATATAATTCTCGCACCCAGGTCGATTGTATTATCAACCTATCGGGTAAGTTAATGGAACCAACCATCGGTTTCGATATTCTTGTGCCCATTGCCGAAAACGATCCGGCACTAAAAGCCGTGGTGCTAGATGCCCTAAACACCGAGGAGAGGGTAAGCATGCACTTTCTTTCACTGCTTGTCATTAACAGCTTTACAAACGATAACCCACTTGCTCAGGGCACCGGCGTTAGCCAAGGACTTGCATCAACCGCTGGCGAAATGCTCTCGAACCAGCTAAGCAACTGGATGTCGCAATGGACCAATGCAGTTGACATAGGTGTGAACTGGCGACCAGGTGACGAGATGAGTTCAAATGAGATTGAGGTAGCCCTCTCGACCCAAATATTGAACGATAGGGTTACAATAAATGGCAACGTGGATATGGGGAACCAGAATGTAAGTACAGGAATTGCTGGCGACGTTAGTATCGATGTAAAAATTGTTCCATCGGGTAAACTCCGCCTTAAAGCATTTGCCCGATCAAACGACGAAATATTGTACGGAACTAACTCTGGTGAATTTACTACAGGAGCAGGTGTGATGTACCGCGAGGACTTTAACAACCTTGGTGAATTATTAAACAGATACAAAAATGCTCTAATCCGCCGTAAAGATCCTGAAACTGAATTTGAGTACATTGAGCCTGATTTTGAAGAGAATACGAACAGTAAGCCTATTAAACCAATCGACAATGACCAAAATGCCTTTGTTGAGATAAAATAGAATTGCCCTATTCAACGTTTTTTTATTAATTTCGGCCAAAAATAATATCAATCGAATATGCTTCACACAATACTACTACAAGTTAGTCACACAGCCGATATGGCTATGGAGCCTGCCGGCGAATTGAGTTTAAGCTTTTGGGAACTAAGCCTAAAAGGCGGATGGATAATGATTCCTCTTGTTTTGCTTTGGTTCATTGCTGTTTATCTTTTCATCGAGCGTTACTGGGCCATAAAGAAAGCTCAAAAGGAAGACATCAATTTTATGAACCGAATAAAGGAGTATATCCACGACGATAAGGTTGAGTCGGCTATTCATCTATGCCAAGAGCAAAATACACCAGTTGCGCGTATGATTGAAAAAGGAATTCAGCGCATTGGCCGTCCATTATCCGACGTTACTGCAGCAATTGAGAATGTGGGGAACCTCGAAATATCGAAACTTGAAGGAGGCCTTCCTACTCTTGCAACCATAGCGGGTGGAGCTCCAATGATTGGTTTTCTTGGAACGGTTATTGGTATGATACGAGCGTTCTACGATATGTCGATGGCAGGCAACAACATTGATGTTGGGCTATTATCAAACGGTATATACACCGCAATGGTAACTACAGTTGCCGGTTTGATTGTAGGTATTGCAGCATATTTTGGGTATAATATCCTAGTAGCTAAGGTTGAGAAAGTGGTTTTTACCATGGAAGCAAACACCACTGAATTCTTAGATCTACTTAACGAACCGGTATCCTAATCATTGTAAACAGATTTAAGAATGGCACTAAAACGTGGGTCAAAAGTAAATGCAACTTTTAGCATGTCGTCAATGACTGACATTGTTTTCTTGTTGCTAATTTTTTTCATGGTATCATCAACCCTGGTTGCACCCAACGCCCTAAAACTCCTGTTGCCACAAAGTAATAGCCAAACACCAGCTAAAGCAATTACCACAATTAGCATTACTCAGGATTTGCTTTTTTACGTTGAGCAAACCCCCATTTCATTTGCTGATTTGGAATCGTACCTTGCCCAAAAACTTCAGGGTGAGGCTGAACCTACCATCTCGCTTCATGTGCATCGATCAGTTCCGATGGAAGAGGTGGTAAAAGTTATGAATATTGCAAAGGAAAATAGGTATAAGCTTATTCTGGCAACACAACCTTTAAAATAGTATTTGGAATGACTAATAAAACCAAAGGACTAGTTGTATCGATTATAGTACACACCACCATTGTGGTGCTGCTAATCCTATTTGGTTTTTCTACCCCACTCCCGCTCCCCAGTGAGGAGGGTATTCTAATTAATTTTGGTACAAGTGATGAAGGAGCTGGAATAGGAGAACCCAGTCCGGCTCCCCAGCAAACCTCTCCTCCTGATCGTACTGAGGAAGAAAAGGCTGAGCAAGCACCATTATCGCAAGATTTTGAGGAAGCTCCATCTATTCCCGATCCGGTAAACCCTACCACCACAAAACCTGCCGAAGAGCAACCTAAGGAGAAAAAGCCCAAAGAAGAGCCTAAACCCGAAGAAGAAAAACCTAGAGAGGTTGATAGGCGTACATTGTTTCCCGGACAGAAAACCGATGGAAACAACTCTGGTGAGGGCGATACGGGCACTCAGGGAAACCAAGGAAACACCGATGGCTCAGTTGATTCTCAGAGTAGAGTGGGTGGTACGGTTAGCGGAGGCGATGGCATTAGCTTTAGCTTAGGGGGGCGTGCAGCCCAGTCGCTTCCAACTCCAGATTATCCTAGTCAGAAAAGTGGAACAGTAGTAGTAGAGGTTACCGTTGACCGGAATGGCAATGTAACAAATGCTCGTGGTGGAGTTAGAGGTTCAACTACGTATGATACCGAATTGGTAAACGCAGCCGAAATTGCTGCACGCAGAGCAAGGTTTGACGTGAGCCAAAATGCACCTGCATATCAAACCGGGACAATAACCTACGTTTTTAAGCTACAATAGCACGCTAAAAGAAAAGTAGCTTTACTGCGAACACAAATACAGCAGCCAACACAAACCAACGAATAAATTCCGATCCCTTTTTAATGGCTACGTGCGTGGCCACCCAAGCACCAAGCATACTTCCAATGGCTAGAATAAAACCCAACTTGTAATCAACCTGCTGATTATAGATAAATACAACCAGCGCCACAAGGGTAAATGCAAAAACAATAAGCACCTTAATAGCATTGGCCTTCAACAGATCGAAACCAGCACCAAGCACCAAGCCAGCAAGCAGAAAAAAACCAACGCCTGCCTGAATAAATCCGCCATAGAAACCAATTCCGAAGAAAATTATGAGCTGAACGATGCTGGGTTTAGCGTGCACAACTTTTTCCTGTTCCTTAATCCATTTTTCTGGCTTGTATAGCATTAAGAAGAACATAAAAACCAATAAACCCCCAATTATTCTGTTCATTAGCTGGTCATCGAGGTTCACAGCAAAAGCAGCTCCAATAAAAGACCCTACTATGGCAGGAATTGTGAGCCAAATCCCCTCCTTCCACTCAAAAACTTTTTTTTGCTTAAAACTCCCCACAGCCACAAGGCTCTGTAACAATACGCCAATTCTATTGGTTCCGTTGGCAACATTGGCAGGCAATCCCAAAAAAATAAGCAGCGGAAGTGTTAGTAAACTTCCGCTCCCTGCAATTGTGTTAATAAAGCCAGCTACAAATCCCACCAGCACAACCAAAACGTACATCCAAAAATCCATAGTAAAAAACAAATGATTTGTAATGGAATTACTTTATCCCAAGATCCTCAATTATCCTATCAATTTTTTTATCGAGTTTGTTATTCGCAATTTCATATTCGGCGGGGAAGTTAATCATTGATTTTACCCCAAAGTAGAATTTTATTTTGGGTTCAGTTCCCGATGGGCGAATGGAAATGCGTGTTCCATCCTCCGTAATAAACTGCAACACATCAGACTTGGGTAGCTTAATGGGGTAAATTACGCTCTCTTTTAGATTGTGTGTTTGTCGCTGAGCGTAATCATGTATTACTACAACATCGGAACCGGCAAGCGATTTGGGGGGAGTTGACCTAAATGTCTGCATCATCACCTTAATAGCATCGGCTCCTTCCTTACCTTTTTTGGTTATTGAGATTAATCTCTCGCGGTATAGTCCATACTTGGTGTAAATCTCAATTAAAAGTTGATATAATGTTTTTCCCTGCTCCTTAGCCCATGCAACTATCTCGGGGAAAAGGGCACAGGCCAGAATTGCATCCTTATCGCGGACAAAAGTACCTACTAAATATCCGTAACTCTCTTCGCCCCCGGCGATAAATGTTTTGCGCCCTTCAAGTTCGCGGATAATTTCGGCAATATATTTGAACCCAGTAAGCACCTCGCGACACTCCACATTGAAATCTTTAGCAATATCGGCTAGCAGGTCGCTAGTAACAATGGTTTTTACAATATACTCGCTACCCCTAAGCATCTTCTTCTCTTTCCACTTGGTAAGCACGTAGTAAATAAGCAATGCTGCTGCCTGATTTCCATTAAGCAGGATAAACTTCCCCATATTATCCTTTATGCCAATACCAACCCTATCGGCATCGGGATCGGTTCCCATAACAATATCTGCATCAATATCTTGCGCCTTATCAAGTGCTAATTGAAGCGCTGCAGCTTCCTCTGGATTTGGTGATTTCACTGTAGGGAAGTTCCCGTCAACCACGTTCTGCTCGGGTATGGTTACTACAGTTGCAAACCCATACTTATGCAGAACTCTGGGCACCAAATCGACTCCAGTACCATGAATAGGTGTGTATACAATTTTTATATTACGATGTTTCAAGTTGAGTTCTGGTGATAAGGAGAGTGATGCTAGTGTGTTTAGGTAAATCTCATCTATCTCGCTTCCTATAACCTTTATCAGATTGTGATCGCCCTCGAACTTAATATCCTTTACCGACGAAATTTTATTCACCTCGGCAATTATGTTTTTATCATGCGGAGGAACAATCTGTGCGCCATCGTTCCAATACACCTTATAACCGTTATATTCCTTAGGATTATGTGATGCTGTGATAACAATACCACTTTGGCATTTGAACGTACGGATAGCAAAACTAAGCTGCGGTGTAGGGCGTAAGGCCTCGAACAGGTATACCCAAATACCATTGGCCGTAAGAATTTCGGCAGTCGTTAGTGCAAATGGCATACTGTTGTTCCGCGAATCGCAGGCTATGGCAACACGAATCTCTGGTAAATTTTTGAATTCTTTAAGCAGGTAATTCGCCAAACCCTGAGTTGCTTTTCCAAGCGTGTACCTATTCATCCTATTGGTTCCGGGTCCCATAATTCCTCGTAATCCTCCAGTTCCAAACTCCAGATCTTTATAAAAGGCATCAACTAGCTCGGTTGAACTATTCTCAATTAGCTTTTTCACTCCTTCCCGTGTCTCCTTGTCAAACTCAGGCTGAAGCCACTGCTCCGCTCTTTTAATGATTTCGGAATCTACATTCTGCTTGCTCATAGGATTTGTATTTTAAAGTGCTAAACTATTTAAACATTTTATTAGGCTCTCTCGCCAATGAGGTATATTTACATCGTACTTATCCTTAATTTTTGCCTTGCTTAAAACACTGTAAGGCGGACGGTTAGCTTTAGTTGGATATTCTGAACTCAAGATAGGTAAAATTTTTGAACCCGAGCCAAGAAAGGTATTGATTTCAACAGCCAAATCGTACCAGCTGCATAAGCCTTCGTTGGAGTAGTGAAATACATCAGGAATAAATTGACTTTGTCCTTTTTGCACAATGGCCAAAATTGCCTGTGCAAGATCATTGGCCCAAGTTGGTGTTCCCACCTGATCGTATACCACACTAAGCGTATCGCTCTGCATACTCTTTTGGGCAATGGTTTTTACAAAGTTTTTGCCGTAGATTGAGTACAACCAAGATGTACGAATTACCATTCCAACCCCTGACTGCAAAATATACTGTTCGCCCTCGTACTTAGTACGACCATAGATTGAATTTGGTGATGGAGGAAACGACTCGCTATATGGTATATAAGTTTTACCGTCAAAAACATAATCGGTTGATACGTGGATTACTCGTGCATCCACTTGCATTGCCGCTTCGGCTAAATACATAGGTGCTAAAGCATTTAATTTTTGTGCATTGGGCTCGTCGTCTTCTGCCCTATCTACAGCAGTATATGCTGCACAATTAATTACAAACGTGGGCTTATGCTGAACTAAAAATGCTATTACCTCTTCCCTTTTGGTGATATCAAGATCATCAACATCTGTAAAGGAAAACTGAATACCTGAATACTCTGACTCCAATGCTCGAAACTCCGAGCCCAATTGTCCATTGGCTCCGGTTACCAATACTTGAACTTTGTTAGTAATTTCCCCCATACACAAAGTTTGTTTCAATGGACTTAAACAGAGGAAGCACATTATCCTTAGCCGAGACAATTGCGCTTGATGCATCTACTTTCCAATCAATACCAATATCTGGATCGTTAAATCGGATTCCCCTTTCTGCAGCCGCATTGTAAAGGGCATCGCATTTATAGTTCACTATGGCGGTTTCGCTTAGCACAGAGAATCCATGGGCAAAACCACGGGGGATGAACAGCAAACATTTGTTTTCGGCATTCAACTCGTAAGCAAAATGTTTGCCGTATGTGGGTGAGTTCTTTCTAATATCAACAGCGACATCAAGAATTGCACCCTGCACAACCCTAACCAATTTTGACTGGGCATAGGGAGCTAACTGATAGTGCAACCCACGAATAACATCTTTTGACGAAAGAGACTCGTTATCCTGCACAAACTGAACTTCGAAGCCCAATGCAGCGAACTTATCAGCATTGAAAGCCTCGAAGAAATAGCCACGCGAATCCTCAAAAACTGTGGGTTTGATAATATACAAATCGGGTATGGGGGTATCTATTCTTCTCATAATTTACCGATGTTCTTCATTTAGTATACGCAACAAGTACTCGCCATATTGATTGTTTGCCAATCTCTGAGCTAAGGCGCTAAGCTGATCTCTTGTAATAAATCCATTTTTATAGGCAATCTCCTCGAGGCATGCAATTTTCAGACCTTGCCTCTCCTCTATGGTTTGAATAAATACAGAAGCCTGCAGCAAACTCTCATGGGTTCCGGTATCGAGCCAAGCCATACCCCTACCTAGCAACTTTACATCAAGCCTGCTCTCATTAAGGTATAACCTGTTTAAATCTGTAATTTCCAACTCGCCCCTGGCCGAAGGTTTTAAACCTTTAGCCTTAGCAACCACATCGTTACTGTAAAAGTATAAACCAGTAACAGCATAATTCGACTTGGGAAAGCTAGGTTTCTCCTCGATGCTTAGCGCCCTATGTTGTTCATCAAACTCAACAACACCATACCTCTTAGGATCATTCACATAGTATCCAAATACAGTGGCTCCATCCTCTAATTTTGCACACTCCTGCAAAATGCCACCGAGGCCATGCCCATAAAAAATGTTATCGCCCAGGACAAGGCATACCGAATCGTCTCCAATAAATTGCTCCCCAATGATAAAGGCTTGAGCCAATCCATCTGGCGAGGGTTGCTCGGCGTACTTAATGCTAAGGCCTAGTTCACTCCCGTTGCCAAAAAGATCTATGTATAAAGGCAAATCTTTGGGGGTGGATATTATTAAAATCTCCCTTATTTGGGCAAGCATAAGCACCGATAAAGGGTAGTAAATCATAGGCTTATCAAAAATCGGTATTATTTGTTTTGATATGCTTTTGGTAATTGGGTACAATCGGGTTCCAGCGCCTCCGGCAAGTATTATTCCTTTCATAATTAAAACTATGGGGTTACACTATTTTTTTAAAGTAGTCAATTGTTTTCTCTAAACCCTTCTCCAATGATATTTTGGGCTCCCAATTATCGAGCAGCAGCTTTGCAAGGGTAATATCTGGTTTCCGTTGCTTGGGATCGTCCAGAGGCAAGTCCTCAAACACTATTTTTGATCGGCTCCCTGTGATATTTATTATTAGTTGTGCCAATTCCGAAATTGAAAACTCTTTGGCATTACCAATATTCACTGGGCCTGTAACCTCATCATTGGTATTCATAAGCCGTATCAGTGCCTCAAGCAAATCGTCTACATAAATAAAACTACGGGTTTGGTCTCCACTCCCAAAAATGGTAATATCCTTATTTTGTAGGGCTTGTACAATAAAATTCGAAATAACCCTGCCATCATCAGGGCTCATTCGAGTTCCGTAGGTATTAAAAATTCTGGCTATTTTTATTTTTACCCTATTCTGCTGATGATAGCTCATGCAAAGTGTTTCAGCACATCGCTTTCCTTCGTCGTAACAAGCCCTTGGCCCAATGGGATTAACATTACCCCAGTAGCTTTCGGGTTGTGGATGAATTGTGGGATCGCCATACACCTCACTGGTTGATGCCTGCAAAATTTTGGCCCCTACTCGCTTTGCTAGCCCCAGCATATTTATGGTGCCCATCACCGATGTTTTTACTGTTTTAATGGCATTATGCTGATAATGTACTGGAGAGGCGGGACAAGCCAAATTGAATATTTCATCAACTTCTAAAAATATGGGGTTGATAACATCGTGTCGAATAATTTCAAAGTAGGGCCTGTTTATTAAATGTAAGATATTGGCCTTGCTACCTGTAAAAAAGTTATCGAGACAAATCACATCGTGCCCCTCATCGAGCAAGCGCTCACAAAGATGTGACCCAAGAAATCCGGCACCGCCTGTAACCAAAATTCGTTTCATCAATTTGGGGTATAGTATTAAACACTCACGCAATGTTTCAAGCCCAAAGATATCCTTAGTTGAGCAAAAATGGAAGAGAATGCTAAAGTATTCATCCTATTATTTTTGTAGTATTTAAGTGATCCTAAAAATCGCAAACCCCAGCAATTAGAGTAATACCCTATACTTATGGCATTTGCAGAATGATATGAGTTAAATCAATTTTTAAATTCGGGTAAAAAAAGGGCGCTTTTTTTCCTATAAATGATAAAGTTATGTATTTTTGCAAACGATTTTTTCTATCAATATTGTCTAACCCATTAATTATTAGAAAACTGAATGATTAATCAAGAAGAAATGGCTTCAAACGAAGCGAATGTAGAAGAAACCAATAAGCAAGTTGAGGCCGTTAAGGACGAAAAACCTGCTGAAAAGGTTCAAAGCAAAGAAACCCCACTTGAAGACTTTGATTGGGAAGCTTATGCAGAAGAAGGTGGTTACTCAAGCGATCGCAAAACTGAACTTGAGGCAATGTACGACGAAACCCTTTCGTCAATTGGCGAAGGAGAAGTTGTAGATGGCACCGTTATCTCGATGAACAAACGCGAGGTGGTAATCAACATCGGTTACAAATCCGAAGGCGTAGTTAGCTTAAACGAATTCCGCTACAACCCTGAGCTTAAGCCTGGGGATACTGTAGAGGTTTACGTAGAAATTCAGGAAGACAAGCGCGGACAGCTTGTGCTATCGCACAAGAAAGCTCGTTCACTGCGCTCTTGGGATCGTGTTAACCAAGCCCTCGACAAGGATGAGGTTATCAAAGGTTACATCAAGTGCCGCACAAAAGGTGGTATGATTGTAGATGTTTTCGGTATCGAGGCATTCCTACCCGGTTCACAAATTGATGTTAAACCCATTCGCGATTACGATATTTACGTGGGTAAAACCATGGAATTCAAGGTTGTTAAAATCAACCAGGAATACAAAAACGTTGTTGTTTCGCACAAAGCCCTTATCGAAGAGGAGCTGGAGCAACAGAAGAAAGAAATTATTGCCAAACTTGAAAAAGGTCAGGTTCTTGAAGGAACCGTTAAGAATATCACCAGCTATGGTGTATTCATCGACCTTGGCGGTGTTGACGGACTAATCCACATCACCGACCTATCATGGGGACGCGTTACTCATCCCGAGGAAATCGTTGAACTTGATCAGAAAATCAACGTGGTTATCCTCGACTTTGATGATGCTAAAAAGCGTATCGCCCTTGGTCTTAAGCAGCTTACTCCCCACCCATGGGATTCGCTTGACGCAAACCTTAAGGTTGGCGATGTAGTTAAAGGTAAAGTTGTGGTAATGGCCGACTACGGCGCATTCGTTGAGATTGCCCCCGGTGTTGAGGGTCTAATCCACGTATCGGAAATGTCATGGAGCCAGCACCTACGTAGCGCTCAAGAATTCTTGAAAGTGGGTGATGTTGTTGATGCTCAAATCCTAACCCTTGACCGCGAAGAACGCAAGATGTCGTTAGGTATGAAGCAACTTAAGCCCGACCCATGGGATAAGATTGAGGAGAAATATCCAGTTAGCTCTAGCCATAAGGCAAAGGTTCGCAACTTCACTTCATTCGGAGTTTTCGTTGAAATTGAAGAAGGTGTTGACGGTCTAATCCATATTTCAGACCTTAGTTGGACTAAGAAAATTAAGCACCCAGCCGAATTTACAACCGTTGGAGCCGATATTGAGGTGGTTGTACTTGAAATCGACAAGGAAAACCGTCGTCTAAGCTTAGGTCACAAACAGCTTGAGGAAAATCCATGGGATGTGTTCGAAACAATCTTTACCGTTGATTCTATCCACGAAGGAACCATTATCGATATCTTCGATAAAGGAGCAGTAGTTGCCCTTCCATATGGTGTTGAAGGATTTGTAACACCTAAGCACCTAGTAAAAGAGGATGGAAGCTCAGCCAAGGTAGATGACAAGATGGAATTCAAAGTAATTGAATTCAACAAATCATCTAAGCGAATTATCCTTTCACACAGCAGAATATTCGAAGATGCTAAAAAGGGTGAAGACGTAGCCGAGAAAAAAAGTAAAGCTTCATCGACACAAAAAGCGGTGAAAAAGTTGAAAGATAATTTAGAAAAGACTACCTTAGGGGATATTTCTGAATTAGCTGCGCTTAAATCTGAACTGGAAGAGAACCAAAAGAAGGGGAAGAAGAAAGCAGCTGACGACGAGAAAGAGTAAAAATTATTGATCACTAAAACCCTTTAGCAATGGAATTTAGGATTAGCAAACTAGAGAACTATTCTCTGATTGAAGTACTTGAAGAGAAGTTAGATACAAATATTGCCCCTAGCCTAAAATCGGAGTTAGTATTAATTTCGGGAAACGGAGAGCGCAACATGGTGCTCGATTTAAGTACCTGCAGATACTGCGATTCATCGGGCTTAAGTGCAATTCTTGTTGCTAACCGGTTGTGCAAAAATGCCAACGGAACATTTGTCCTTACAGGATTAACCGATGCTGTTGAGCGTTTAATCACAATCTCTCAACTCGATACAGTCCTGAATATTGCTTACTCTCGTAGCGAAGCTGCACAAATTATTGGTAAAGCCGAAAGCGAAAAGCAAGAGAAGTGACATTCTCTGTAACTATACTGGGTAGCAGCAGTGCTCTACCCACTTCGCAACGATTCCCAGCCGCTCATGCGCTCAATGTGCATGAGCGGCTGTTTTTAGTTGACTGTGGTGAAGGAACCCAGATTCAACTCCGCAAATACAAGCAAAAATTCTCACGCCTAGAGCAAATTTTTATTTCACATCTGCATGGCGATCATGTGCTGGGCTTATTCGGACTGATCTCGACACTTAATTTATTGGGCAGGACTGCCCCGCTTACCATTTATGCCCATGCACCATTACAAACTATTCTCAACCAAAATCTACAATTCTTTATTGGTGATCTCCATTTTCAATTAGAATTTGTACCGCTCGATAACAAAGAGAAAAAAATCATTTTTGAAGATAAATCCCTAATCGTTGAATCCATACCCCTTAAGCATAGGATCCCCAGCACTGGATTTATTTTTAGGGAAAAGCCCAAGCAACCCAACATCAGAAAAGAAATGATTGAGAAATACACCATTCCTCTTGCCGACATTGTAAAAATAAAAGAGGGAGCAGATTTCATTTCAGCTGATGGTCAGCACATACCCAACAGCGATTTAACATTCATATCCTCCCCCCCCCGCTCCTACGCCTACTGTAGCGATACAAAGTACTTTGAAAAATTAGCCGACATGGTTAAAGATGTTGATTTGCTTTACCACGAGGCCACCTTTGGCAACGATTTATCCCAAATGGCTCGCGACACCGGACACTCCACTGCAACCCAAGCAGCCCAAACTGCCCAGCAAGCCAATGCCCGAAAGCTGGTTATAGGCCACTTTTCATCGCGCTACAAGGATACTGATGTACTAGTAAATGAAGCTCGTCAGATTTTTTCAGAAACCTATGCCGCTCAGGAGGGGTACGAGTTTAAAATTGAATCTCAAAGGATGGATTTATAAGGCATTTTTCCTACCTTTGCGCAACCAATTCTAAGACACTTATCCCCATGCACAACAAGATTCTGATACTTGACTTCGGGTCGCAATACACACAGCTGATTGCCCGAAGAGTTAGAGAACTCAATGTTTACTGCGAAATCCATCCCTACAACCATTACCCTGAACTTGACAATTCTATTAAAGGGGTAATACTTTCAGGTAGTCCTTTCTCGGTTCATGACCCAGAGGCTCCAAAACCTGATTTAGAAAAAATTAAAGGTAAAATACCACTTTTAGGGGTTTGCTTTGGAGCGCAGTACCTTGCCCAAAATTTTGGAGGCAAGGTAATGCCATCACAAACGCGTGAGTACGGTAGGGCGATGCTAACCATTGGCGATAACCAATGCACCCTTTTTAAAGGAGTCACTTCAAAAACTCAGGTTTGGATGTCGCATGGCGATACAATTACTGAAATTCCTTCGGATTTTCTAATAACAGCAGGAACGGAGGATGTAAAGGTCGGGGCATTCCATATTAAGGACGAGAAAACATATGGGATTCAATTTCACCCAGAGGTTTACCATACAACCGAGGGTTTATCAATTCTCCGCAACTTTGTAATTGATATTTGTGGTTGCCAACAAGATTGGACACCCGCCTCGTTTGTAAATGAAACCATTGATAATCTCAAATCGACATTACAAAACGACAAGGTGGTTTTAGGTCTCTCAGGAGGTGTTGACAGCTCTGTGGCTGCACTACTACTGCACCAAGCCATTGGCACTAACCTTACCTGTATATTTGTTGATAATGGATTACTTCGCAAGGATGAGTACCGACAAGTATTGAACTCATACAAAACCTTAGGGCTAAATGTTATTGGTGTTGATGCCAAGCAAAGATTTTACGATGATCTGAAAAACATTACCGACCCTGAAGCCAAACGCAAAAGCATTGGCAAAAATTTTATTGAAGTATTCGACGAGGAAGCTCATAAAATCACCAATGTAAAATGGTTAGCACAGGGTACCATCTACCCCGATGTTATCGAATCCATCTCAGTTAACGGCCCCTCGGCAACCATCAAATCGCATCACAACGTGGGCGGCCTACCAGAAAAAATGAACCTTAAAGTTGTTGAACCCCTTAGGCTTCTTTTTAAAGACGAGGTTCGCAGGGTTGGTAACGAGCTGGGTCTGCCTGTTAACATTCTTCACAGGCATCCATTCCCTGGCCCTGGGTTGGGAATTAGAGTGTTAGGTGAGGTTACTCCCGATAAAGTGCGTTTACTTCAGGAAGCAGATAATATCTACATAAACGGTCTTCGCCAACACGATTTATACGATAAAATTTGGCAAGCTGGAGCAATGCTACTTCCGGTTCAAACAGTTGGCGTTATGGGTGACGAAAGAACCTACGAGTACGTTGTTGCCCTCCGTGCCGTTACCTCAACCGACGGGATGACAGCCGATTGGTACCATTTGCCATACGAATTTATGGCAAAAATATCTAACGAGATAATTAACAAGGTAAAAGGCATAAACAGGGTGGTTTATGATATAAGCTCCAAACCACCAGCAACCATAGAGTGGGAATAGCATAGAACTTTTTATAATGCATTACGTTTACTAGTTATTAATGTAACAAATAGTCTTGCATTTCACTCGCTCACCTAAATACATAAAGTTATGATACATCGCATTGCATCTACCCTTATTATCGGTTTATTAACCCTGATATCGTTTCAATCCATTGGTCAGAACGCTTCAAATATGGCCATATACAAGACTGTGCGATTTCTTCAGTTTGTTTCAGCCGATTACGTAGATACAGTAGATGTTGACAAAATGGTAGAAGAGGTAATTCAGGAAACATTGAAAAACCTTGATCCCCACTCGGTTTACATATCCAAGGAAGATGTAAGGGCGATGAATGAACCTCTCGAGGGCAACTTTGAGGGTATTGGCGTTGAGTTCAACATACTAAACGATACGCTTATGGTTGTAAATCCTGTGCCAGGTGGACCATCGGAGCGGGTAGGGATTTTTGCAGGCGACAGGATTATCTATATCGATGAAAAGAACGTTGCTGGAATTGGCCTTAAGAATAGTGACGTTTTCAAACTTCTTCGCGGTGATAAAGGGACACAGGTTACTGTGCAGGTGATGAGAAAAGGTGTGGAGGAACTTATTGAATTCAGCATTACTCGCGATCGTATACCTATTCATAGCCTCGATGCTGCTTATATGATCGATTCGAAAATTGGTTACATAAAGCTAAACCGGTTTTCGCTAACAACCGAAGACGAATTTATTGAGGCGCTTACTGATCTGAAAAAGAAAAACTTGCAGGATCTAGTCCTCGATTTAAGAGGGAATGGTGGTGGTTATCTAAACACCTCTGTAGCGCTAGCCGATCAATTTCTTAATGAGGATAAGCTGATTGTTTACACCGAGGGCCGTTCAGCACCCAAAACTGATTTTAACTCAACGGCAAATGGTGATTTTAAGAAAGGGCGTTTAATCATACTAATTGATGAGGGTTCAGCCTCGGCCAGCGAGATTGTTTCGGGAGCCATACAGGACTGGGACAGAGGCATAATTATTGGCCGACGCTCGTTCGGAAAGGGATTAGTTCAAAATCAGTTACCCCTTCCCGATGGTTCGATGATTAGGCTTACTGTAGCTCGCTATCATACCCCTACAGGCAGGGTAATCCAAAAACCCTACAAAAACAATGATCTTGAAGAATACTATAACGACCTGAATGAGCGCTACACAAAAGGTGAGCTATTCGATGCCGATAGCATTTCTATCCCCGATTCGCTAAAATATTTCACCCTAGTTAAGAACAAGGTGGTTTATGGCGGTGGAGGAATTATGCCCGACATTTTCATCCCATTCGACACTACATTTTATTCCGATTACTACGGCAAGCTTATCAGAATGGGAATTATTAATCAATTTGTTCATACCTATGTAGATAAAAATCGTTCTCAGCTAAACAAAAGCTACTCCAACTTCCGGAAATTTGATCAAAAATTTCAGATTACTAATGAAATAATGGATGAATTGGTTACCTTTGCCGAGAATTCGAAACTACCCTCCGATCCTGAAGGACTTAAAACTTCCGGAGACGAGATACGCAAACAGCTAAAAGCACTAATTGCCCAAAGTTTATTTTCAACTAATCAATACTTTCAAATCGTTAATCAGAACAATATGGCCCTCCAAAAAGCCATCGAGGTGTTACATAACTGGGAAAGTTACAAACATCTTGTAAAAGAGTAACCTAAACCTGGGAGTTCCCCAGGCCTCACTATCACCTATGAATATGCCGTTGTATTCGCTACCATTTGGGGTATCGAATTTAAGCCATCAAAGGTGCTTTGCGTTAAGCCTGCCAAGGGATATTGCTATGGAGTACTGTTAAATTTTGGATACAGAAGAGGGTCAAGAAACGTTCGCAACAACACAATTAAATTAAATGGAGACTAAAACAGATTTTTCGCAGCTTGGATTATCCGAGGAAACCCTAAAAACCATTGCTGCAAAGGGATTCGAAACCCCAACCCCTATCCAAAAGCTATCTATTCCAGTGCTTATTCAGGAACAGTGCGATATTATTGCTCAAGCCCAAACGGGAACAGGTAAAACCGCAGCATTCGGCTTACCCATAATCGAAAAACTTGGCACAAATGCAACTGGCAATGTAAAAGCGCTAATACTTGTACCAACTCGTGAACTTGCGCTACAGGTTACCGATGAGATCATCTCATTCCGCGGAAACCGCGATATCAATGTAATAACCCTATACGGGGGACAATCCATCTCGGAGCAGCAGCGCAGATTGCGCCGTGGTGCCGATGTGGTGGTAGGTACCCCTGGCCGAATTCTCGATCTACTGAAAAGGAATGATCTAATTCTTACCGACTTAGAGTGGGGTGTACTCGACGAAGCCGATGAAATGTTAAACATGGGTTTTATTGAGGACATTGAAGCCATTTTAAGCCATACTCCAGCACAGAAGCGAATGTTGCTGTTCTCAGCCACCATGCCCGACAGGATTGTAAAATTGGCCAGCAAGTTCATGAAGTCGCCAAAGAAACTCACTGTAGGTAGCCAAACTAAAGCCACAGACCTTGCCGATCAGATATACTTTGAGGTTCGCAAAGCCGATAAATTCGATGCATTAACACGTATTATTGATATTGAGCCCGAATTCTACGGACTAGTATTCTGCAGAACTAGGATTGATGTCGATGAGCTATCAACAAGGCTTTTGGAACGAGGATACTCCAGCGAGGGATTGCATGGCGACATTTCACAAGCACAACGAGAAAAGACCCTAAAGAAATTTCGTAACAAATTCATCAACATACTGGTAGCAACTGATGTGGCAGCCAGAGGCATAGATATTTCCGACTTGTCGCACGTAATTAACTACAGCCTTCCGCAAGACCCCGATTCATACATTCACCGGATTGGGCGGACCGGTAGAGCAGGTAAAGAGGGAACAGCCATTACATTTATAACACCCGACGAGTATCGTAAATTCTCATTCTTTCAAAAAACCATCAAGTCGAATATCCGAAAGGAAGTACTGCCTAACGCACAGGATATTATTGAGATGAAAAAGTTGAGAATTAAGGAAGAATTGCAAACCATAGTGGAGAGCGAAGGCTACACAGACTATTTGGGTATGGCCGAAGGACTACTTGAGGTTAATAGCCCTGAGGTAGCCTTAGCCTCATTGCTGCGTATGGCCTTTAAAAATCAGCTCGAGGAAAGCAGCTACGCCGAAGTACGCTCTTTCCAAGTTGATAAAAAGGGTACCACAAGGCTTTTCATTGCCCTGGGCAAAAGGGATGGTATGAATCCAAGAAAAATATCAACATTCATTCGCGATAAAGTGAGGGTTCCTGACAACAAGATTGATGATATTGGAGTATACGATGAGTTTTCATTTGTTACCGTTCCATTTGCCGATGCCGAGGCTATTCTAAAAGCCTTTTCAAGCAAAACCCAGGATGGCAAACCCCTTGTTACTAAAGCTAAATCAAGATCATAATCACTAAAAACAGATATGGAGGAAAAGAAAGAATTTATAGCAAAAACCCTTCAGGGACTTGAAGAAATACTTGCGGATGAGCTAAAAGCCATTGGAGCAGAAGATGTAAAAGTTCAAAACCGTATGGTAAGCTTCTCGGGTAATACCGAAACACTTTACCGAGCTAATTTCCAGGCTCGTACAGCAACTCGGATTTTAATGCCTATTTTCGAATTTACAGCTCGAAACGAAGAGGAACTATATGGCATTGCCAAAAAGTTTGATTGGACCAGCGTAATGGAACTTTCGCACAAATTTGCTGTGGATGCAACGGTGAATTCAGATATTTTCACGCACTCACACTACGTTGCCCTTAAGCTTAAGGATGCCGTTGCCGATCATTTTAGAGATAGGTTTGGGCGCCGTCCGTTTGTTGACCCCAAGAAGCCACATATACAACTTCATATCCATATCTCGGATCAAGATTGCACCGTGCTGCTCGACTCCTCGGGCGAATCGCTTCACAAGCGGGGTTACAGGCTACATCAAGATGTTGCACCAATTAACGAGGTGCTGGCCGCAGGCTTGATAAAATTATCCGGTTGGGATGGAACAACACCGTTCGTAGATCCAATGTGCGGTTCTGGGACAATCCTTATCGAGGCAGCCCTTATTGCAAGAGGTATTGCACCTGGGGTTTTCCGAAAACATTTTGGTTTTGAGAATTGGCTCAATTTCGAAAAGGATACCTTTGAACGCGTATTTAACGATGAAAGCTACGAACGTGATCTAAATCCAACCATTGTTGGTGGTGACTTATCAAAACGTGCAGTTGAAATTGCCATTAGCAATTTTAAGAATGCTGGGATGAACAAGTTTATCGATATTGAAAAACGTTCAATTTTTGACTTTTTCCCACCCGAAGGACCTGGGACTGCTATTACCAACCCACCTTACGGCGAGCGCTTACGTAAAGAGCAAATAACCACCTTTTACAAGCAGGTAGGCGACTGCTTTAAACAACGATATCTTGACTACAAGGTGTGGATGATTAGCGGTAATTTAGAGGCTATAAAGAACTTTGGGCTCCACCCTTCCAAAACATACACGCTATTTAATGGCCCATTGGAGTGTAAATATCAAAAGTTTGAAATTTACTCGGGTAGTAAAAAGGCAAAATACAAAGAGTAGTATAATAGCATTTTTTGAAAAAAGGCTCCTTTTTAGGGGCCTTTTTCATTTACGGCTCAACCTAAGCTAAGAAAAACCAGACATTGAGCAGAATTAACAACCCTATACAAACTCAATAATGTAATATATATCACATACTAAAAATAGATTTTCCACCTAAGCAACATTTTATTAAAAAAAATTGCAGATAATTCTAAAATTGCTCACTTAGAAATAGTTCAAATGTTTATGTTTGTAATCAAATAAATTGTTTGCGATGCGATTTTTTTGCCGATTGCATATAAAAAATTTTTATATTTGTTCTAGGGTCGCTTTAAACAACTAATTTAACAACACACCTCAATGAGTCAATTTATTGATGTATGCTTTGAACAAATGAGCCTAGGAGAGGTGGTTGTTTCCTATAAAGGATCAATTAATGCAGATGTAATAGCCGACACCCTTAGCCTTGTTGAGGTTAAGTTGGAGAATTCTGAAGTCCACAATAGCATCAAAAAGAAATTGTACAACGTGTTGGTCGAAGGGCTTCAGAACTTATACCACCACGTTGATATGCCTAAGGAATTAATCCCCAAAGATGAGGCAGAGTCAAACTTTGGCATATTCATACTGAACAAATTACCCGAGCACTTTCGAATATCGACTGGGAATTTTGTTAGAGAGAACAAGATTGAAGTTATTAAAGAAAAAATTGATAAGATTAACTCGCTTTCGAGTGAGGAGTTAAAAGATTTTTATAAATTTGTTCTCAACAATCAAAAGTTTTCCGAAAAGGGAGGCGGTGGTTTAGGCTTGATTGATATCGCTAGGAAAACTGGGAACAAGCTGGAATACAAGTTTTTTAAATACGACGAAGAGTTCTATTTTTTTAATCTAACGGTATATATTAACTATTTGAAATAACACTCTGAAAAATATCAAATTATGGAATTGATAAACATTGAGGGAACTCCCAAAACACCAACGGTAACCATGAATCCCGAGACTGGGGTTGTTGGAATTAAAGGTAGATCAATTCCCGAGAACTCCATTGAGTTCTATAAGCCAATTGTTGATTGGCTTGAGGAATATGCCAAGGTTGCACAACCTAAAACAGTTGTTAACGTCCAACTCGAGTATTTCAATACCAGCTCATCTAAATGTATTCTTGATGTGTTCAAAAAGCTTGAGATGCTGAAAAAGGATCAAAACGAAGTGGTTATCAACTGGTACTACGAGGAGGATGACGAGGATATGCTTGAAGCGGGCGAAGACTACGAGTCAATTATTAAAGTACCTTTTAAGATGATACAAATAGTTGATTAGCCTACCTAATTAACAGTTACCTCATAACAAAAAGAGATAAATGGTAGTGCCATTTATCTCTTTTTTTGCTTTAGGGCAACTCTAAAAAACAAAGGGCTCCGATTTTTGTAATTGGAACCCTTTGTTTTAATTCATTATTTATAGTTGCTACTTTTTGCCTTTCTTTTGCACTTGTTGCTGTTTGGCCATGGTTTCAAGCCTCTCCTGAAACTTCGACTTTTTCTGTGGCTTTTTAGCATTTTCGTTCAGTTTCTTAAGTAGGGCTTCATCGTCAACTGTTCTTCTAATTAGCAATGTTTGCCCCAGCGTAATTACGTTCGACAAGAAGTAGTAATAGCTTAAACCAGCAGGGAACTTATTGAACAGGAACAGCATCATAACTGGCATCATGTAAAGCATCATGAATTTCATTCCGGGCATCTGCGCATTTGAGTCGGCCATTTGTCCCGATGTCATCCTGGAGCTAAAGAACATAGTTACCGCCATAAGAATTGTAAACAAGCTTACGTGAGCGCCATAGAATGGGATGTCGAATGGTAAATTTAGAATTGAATCGTATGTCGACAAGTCTTCAGCCCATAAAAAACTCTCCTGCCTCAGCTCAAACGATGCTGGGAAAAACCTGAACATCGCTATTAGAAAAGGAAATTGAATAAGCATAGGAAGACATCCTCCCATTGGACTAACCCCGGCCTTTTTGTACAAATCCATGGTAGCCTGCTGCTTTTTCATTGCATCCTCTTTCTTTGGATACTTTGCACTTATTACGTCAATTCTTGGTTTAAGCACGCGCATTTTAGCCTGGCTTAAATACGATTTGTACGTTAGTGGAAATAGTACTACCTTAATAATGATGGTTAGCAATAGGATTATTAAACCATAGCTTGCGATACGATTATCGAGCAGATCGAAAAGGAAGATTATTACGTACCTGTTGATCCAGCGGATTATCCAACTTCCAAGAGGAACAACATCCTCAAAGCCATGCTCATACGACTTAAGCGTATTGAAGTGGTTTGGCCCAAAGTACATGCTCATGCTATGCTCGTCCTTGTTTGCATTGTCAATGGGTATGGCAATCCTCGATGTTAAACGCTTAATGTTTTCCCCATCAAGAAGCTTGGTGGTGCTTAGGCGAGCATTTAAAAAGTTTTCCTCAGAAATCAGAAATGTTGAGAAGAACTGTTGTTTGTATCCAATCCATTTAATCCTATTGGGAACATCCTCAGTATCCTCGTCGTTTCTTGGGTTCAATTCATCAAAATCGCCAGCCGATAAGCGGTAAGCAATATTGGTATATTCACTCTCTTTATCTGCATTTTTCTCAAGTTGGGGGCTATACATATCCCAAATCATATCAACAGCGTTGACATTGGCGGGGAATATACTTCCCATATTGGTAAAGCGTACATCAAAATCGATGATATGGGATTCTGGGTGAATGGTATACACATAATCAATATACGACGATTCACCAGCAGCTAAGCGCATGGTAAGGCTCTGCGATGAAGATCCTGCAATGATTATTGAATCGGCCCTATCGGGAGTAAAGTGTAGCTTATGGGTTTCTACGTTGTTGTTATTCCCCCAGAATTGCAGTCCAAAAACATTCTTATCGTCACCAAAAAGCACAAGGGGTTCTTGGTCATACCTTTGGTAATCCTTTACCTCGGCAGAATAAATTGCTCCACCACGAGTTGAAATTTTCAATCGAATCAGATCATTCTCCAGGGTTATGAACCTATTCTTTCCCTTCAATGCACTGGCAAAACTTGATGATTCTAGGTTTTGATCGGAATCGCTTTCATTTGCGATTTGCTTTTCGTTTTGAAGTTCGAGAGCTTGCCTCTCCATAATTTCCTTCTCCTGTTCAGCTTTAACCAAGGCAAGAGAATCGCTACGCCTTTTGGCAGCCTCAACCTGTTCCTGAGAAGGTTTATTGAGGTAGCTAAATCCGATTAAAATTAGGAATATAAGAACTAGGCCAGTTATTGATCTTTTATCCATTACACGATATTTATAAATTGAAATATTATTAGTTAACTTGTAAAAAATGCAAAGTTAACCATAATTGATAAAAATTTTGATTAACACATTTTTTTAGCAGAATATAGCTTTTATTACGAATAAGCTAATATTAAACGCTAGCTTTTTGCTGCATTCTGCTTGGCTGCCTTAACAAAATCGACAAACAATGGGTGTGGGTTTACAACCGTACTCTTGTACTCGGGATGGAATTGAACCCCAATAAACCACGGGTGATTCGAAATCTCCACAATTTCAACAAGTCCTGTATCGGGATTAATCCCTGTAGCTTTCATCCCTTTTGATTGCAAATCATCTAAATAAGCGTTGTTTAGCTCATACCTATGCCTATGGCGTTCCTGTATATCGGGGAGTTTATAGGCTGCCAGCGCCTTAGAGCCTTCGGCTACCGTACAGGGATATGCTCCTAAGCGCATAGTGCCACCCTTATCGCTTATGCCTTTCTGATCTTCCATCAAATCAATTACAGGATGTGTAGTATTGCGGGTCATTTCGGTTGAGTTGGCATCGGCATATCCTAATACATTGCGCGAGAACTCAATTACCGAACACTGCATTCCAAGGCAGATGCCAAAGAATGGAATGTTTTTTTCGCGTGCATACTGCACAGCTAATATTTTCCCCTCTATTCCTCTATGCCCAAAACCAGGTGCAACCAAAATTCCATTGAGTCCACCAAGTTTCTCGGCCACGTTGCTGGCATCAATTTCCTCGGAGTGAATTGGGTTAATCTCTACTTTACACTGGTTAGTGGCACCAGCATGCACCAGTGCCTCCATAATCGATTTGTAGGCATCGGGCAGCTCAATATATTTCCCTACCAAACCTACCTTAACCTTCGATTTGGGCTCTTTGAGCTTTGAAATAAACTGTTTCCAGGCCTTAAGTTCTGGAGTTGTTCCAAGCGGAAGATCTAACTTCTGGAGCACTGTAATATCCAACTTCTCCTTCAGCATCAGCAATGGCACCTCGTAGATAGTCGACACATCTATGGATTCTATCACGGCGTTCAGGTTCACGTTGCAGAACAATGCCACCTTTTTTCTGATATCATCGGTAAGGGAATGCTCTGTACGCAGCACGAGCACATCGGGTTGGATACCATTTTCGAGCAGCACTTTTACCGAATGCTGGGTTGGTTTAGTTTTCAACTCGCCCGATGCTGCTAGGTAGGGCACCAGCGTAAGGTGGATAAATGCCGAGTTGGATTGGCCAAGTTCATATTTTAGCTGGCGAACAGCCTCAATGTAGGGCAGCGATTCAATATCACCTACAGTACCCCCTATTTCGGTTATCACCACATCGAGTTTCTGCTTAGTTCCAACAAGCTTTATGCGACGTTTAATCTCATCGGTAATGTGGGGAATAACTTGCACGGTTTTACCTAGATACTCGCCCCTACGCTCCTTATTTATAACCGATTGGTATATACGGCCAGTAGTTACGTTATTGGCCTGAGTAGTATGAACATTGAGGAAACGTTCATAGTGTCCCAGGTCGAGATCGGTTTCAGCACCATCCTCTGTAACAAAGCATTCGCCATGCTCATAAGGATTTAGGGTTCCTGGATCGACATTGATATAGGGGTCTAACTTTTGAATTGTGACTGAATACCCCCGGCTTTGCAATAGCTTTGCTAGCGATGAGGAAATGATTCCTTTGCCCAACGACGAAGTTACCCCGCCTGTGACAAAAATATACTTTGTTTTATGCGGCATAATTGTAAACGGTATGTAATATTATAAATTTGCTACGCTTGGTCCATATTATCGATCATACGAATCTTTTCCTCAATTACCTTAAGGTCGGTACGGGCTTTTTCAATTTTGCGCTCAACGTCCTTAATGAGCTGTTCAGCATTTTTCGACTTGGCAAAGAATCCAATGTTATTCTCCCACAGCACGATATCGTTCTCAAGCTGTTTCATCTGATTGAAAAGTTTATCACGCTCAAAGCGCAACTTATTTTCCATCTTTGGGTTGCCCTGTATGGTATCTATCTTGGTCTTAAACTTGAGGATGTTCTTCTTGGAGTTATCGATCTTTAAATCCTCGAAATGCTTATTAATTGCCTCGCGATATCTTTTCTGTAATTCATCTTTCTTTTTCAAAGGAACAAATCCAATTTCGGCCCAACGGCGCTGGAACTCTTTAAGTGCTTTTAAACTTTCCTCAACGTTTTCGGAAACTTTAAAGGCCACAATTTGGTCAATTAGTTCTTCCTTAGCCTTAAGATTCACCTCATACTTAGTATCAACCGTGGCAAAATGTTTCGATTTACGCTCGAAAAAGAAATCGCATGCTGCGCGGAAGCGTTTCCAAACCTCATCGCTGTGTTTCCGGGGAACAGGGCCAATCTCTTTCCAGCGTTTCTGCAGATGAATCAACTCTTCAGTAGCCTTTTTCCACTCGGAACTCTCCTTCAAAGCCTCTGCTTGTATGCAAAGATCGATTTTCAGCTGTAAATTATTCTGCTGATCCTCTCTAGCATCATGGTAAAACTCACGCTTATTAGTGAAAAAAGTATCGCAAGCGGCCCTAAAACGGTCGTATATCTTGTTGTTATCTTTCTTTGGAGCAAACCCAATACTTTTCCATACCTTCTGAAGTTCTATCATCTCTTTGGAGTACTTATTCCACTCCTTTGCCGAGGACACAACCTTGGCTGCAAGCTCCTCGGCGCTTTCGCAAAGCGCTTTTTTGGCTTCGAGGTTTGACTTTTGCTCTTCCCTCAGGTTTTCGAAATGCTCCTGATGACGCTTATTAATTTTGGAGGTAACCTCCTTGAAACGTTCCCATATTTCAGTGCGGTTCTCATTAGGCACAGGGCCAATCTCGCGCCATTGATTATGGAGTTTCTGCAACTTTTTAAATGCTAGAATAATTGATGGTTCTAGCAATAGTTCCTCAGCTTTCTCGCAAAGCAATATTTTTTCTTCAAGGTTCTTTTTCAGATCAAGATCCTTAAGTTCCTTGTTTATCTTTACGTAATCGTAAAAGTTTTGCACATGGTGATGATAGGTTTCCCACAGGTCGTTTAGGTTTGCCTGAGGTACTGGTCCAATCTCGCGCCAACGATGCTGCAGCTCTTTAAAATCCTGAAAGGTCTGGTTCACCGATTCATTTCGATTAACCAGCTCTTTTATCTCTTCAATGATTGCTTGCTTCTTCTCAAGATTATTTTGCTTTTGGTTCTCGAGTTCACGGTTATATGCCGATTTTTTGTCGCGATATTGTTTTAGCAACTCTTTAATCTGGGGCTCCATTGGATCGTCTGGCGCTTCAAACTCCTCAATCTCGCCTCCTGCATCAATCCAATCCTTCCGTTTCTTCTCAAACTCTGCCTTATGCTTTTTGTAAAAGTTTAGCTTAATACTTTCAACCTCGTTCCGAATCCGTTGAACAGGCTTGCTCTCTATTAGCTGGCTAAGCTTATCAACAAGTTCTTCGCGCGAAAGGGTTGAGTAATCAACTGGTTCAGCATTTTCTTCCCCATCGTTCTCATCATCTTCCTCATCTTCGTCCTCCTCGTGGTCAGAATCCTCATCATCACCCTCCTCGCTACTATCTACATTTACTTTTTCCACCTCAACTTTTTCCGAAACGTCGGATGTTGGTTCGGCGATTTTGGTGTCAGCTTTCTCCTCTTCGTTAACAACTTCCTCGGAGATTATCTGTTCTTCTCCTTCGGGCTTAACATCTTCGGGTTGCTGCTGGTTCTCAACACTTTCCTTAATATCATCGTTTACAGATGATTCTTGTTCCTCGGTAGTGGGAGTTTCCTGAGTATTTTCGGCTTCGCCGAACTGATCATCTTTGATCGGATCCTTCTGGTTTTCGATTTCCATGAGTTAGAGTATTAACTATTGTTCAGTCAAACAAAAAATTGCTAAAACATTACGTTTTTTCAGCTTACGAAAATACGCAATATGTAGTAATACTCAAACTTATTTTAGGAAAAATCAGCGATTTAAAAGTATTTTGAGGCTTTAGCACAATGTAAAAAGCCTTGCGAAAGGATACACATCGCAAGGCTTTTTTTACTCTTAAAATCGAACTCAACTAGCTAACGCTTATTGTTCTTGCTGGTTTTTGAATCGCCTCTTCCCTTTTGTTCAGAGTAATCTCCAGTATCCCTTCTTTATAAGTGGCTTCAATTTTTGAAGTATCGATGGATTTACCAAGGTTAAATCTCCGTTCGAAGGAACATTTTGAAAACTCGTTTACAAGGTAGTTAGCCTTATTGGCTTCGTTATCTACTGTAGCAGTAACGGTTAGTACATCCTTATCGATGTTAATGTAAAATTCCTTTTTGCTGTATCCAGGAGCAGCCATAGTAATAACAAAGTTTTTTGCTTCCTCTACAATGTTTACAGCTGGTGAGTAGCTACAATCCTTTGCATAGCCATTCATTGCACGTGCAAAACTGTTTACAAATTCTCCGTACTCGTTTTGAGTTGCTGGGGTTCTCATAGCCCTTGGGCGAGAAATACTTAGTAGTGTCATTTTAGTTATTTTTTATGTTTGTACTAATTTCATTTTCCATAATTCTATAAATAGTATACCAATCTGCTGGTTGTGTCAAATTGTCACCACAGTTCATCCAATATGCGCCATTATGGCACCGTAGGATTGTTTTTTTATTTCGCAAGAATGACTTTTTGTACAATTTTCTTTTAGCTTTGCGTTTTGTTAGTAGGTATCTGAATTATAAACAAACCAGCGCCCCGTTGACTAGCACCAATAAAATACTTACACTTATCTCTGTACTTCTGCATGTAGTAACTTTTGCGCAGGCTCAGAATTATGGATTAATTAAAGGGGTTGTAAAAGATACTGATGGCAAGCCAATTCCATTCGTAAATATCATTAACCAGAATGATAATACAGGAACCGTAAGCACAGACAAAGGAACTTACCAAATTAGAATTGCTGATGTAGATTCTGTGATCCTTAAATTTTCATCTGTGGGCTACGTATCCCAGGCCCAAAAAATATCAATAAAAAATGGAGAAACGCTCGTACTTGATGTTAGACTTGATGAATCGTTAAGCGAAATTGATGAGGTTACCATCTCTATCTCTAGTAGAAACTATGGAAACATAGAACGTATTAACCATAAGGATATTGAGTTTTTGCCCAATGCATCGGGAAGTTTCGAGTCGATTCTAAAATCATTACCGGGTGTTTCCTCGTCGCATGAAATGAGCTCACAATACTCGGTTAGGGGGGGCAACTTCGATGAGAATTTGGTTTACGTTAACGATATTGAGGTTTACCGTCCGTTCCTTATTCGATCGGGACAACAGGAAGGGCTTAGCTTTATTAACTCCGATATGGTTGATGGTGTTGAATTCTCGGCCGGAGGATTCAATGCTGAATTTGGCGATAAGATGTCCTCGGTTCTTAATATTAAATACAAAACACCAACCCAAAACTCTGCCAAAGCAGAGGCCAGCCTCCTGGGCGCAAATGCTTTAGTGCAGGGTATTGGCCAAAACCAACGGTTCAGTCATATCACGGGCATCAGGTACAAAACCTCACGCTATTTTTTACAGAGCCTTGATGAGGGAGGTGAGTACCAACCCGCATTTTTCGATTTTCAAACCCATCTTTCATGGCGTTTCACACCCACTTTTAAGCTAAGCCTGCTTGGCAATATATCATCTAACAAATATCAGTTTGAGCCCGACGTCAGGGAAACCCGTTTTGGTTCGTTTAGCAATGCCCTACAGCTGCGGGTATATTACCAGGGACAAGAAGTGAATAGGTTTGAAACAATGCAAGGCGCACTGAGCGGAGAGTACCGTCCAAACGATGACATTTTGCTCAAGTTCATTGGCAGTACTTACGCAGCAAACGAGGCCGAAACTTTTGACATAATCGGCCAGTACCTTTTAAACGAACTCGACAACAGCCTTGGCTCAACATCGTATGGCGATAGCCTAATAAATGTTGGTGTTGGTGGATTTATGAATCACGCTCGCAACCAACTCACAGCAAACTTCTATCGGGCCGAGCATCTGGGCGTAGCTACATCACACAACAACACCCTTAAATGGGGAATAAATTTTCAGCATGAACGCATAGCCGATCGAATTAGTGAATGGGATCTAATTGATTCTTCGGGATACGCTATGCCGTACAACCCCGAAATGCTTAGCATGAGTAACTTTATTAAATCTGCCAACAGCATTGTTTCAAATAGGATTTCGGGTTATGTACAGAACAGCCACAGTTTTTTACTTAGCTCCCTGGAGCTAAGGGCTACCATTGGAGCAAGATTTACCTACTGGAGTTTCAACCACGAGCTGAACTTTAGCCCAAGGGCAACAATACTTATAAAACCAAAATGGAAAAGCCATTTTACATTTCATCTTTCTGGTGGATATTACTACCAACCCCCTTTGTACAAAGAATATAGATATCCCACCGGTGAGCTTAATCATAGCATATCATCACAAAAATCGTTGCATGCCGTCCTAGGAACAGAGTATCTTTTCAAAGCTTGGGATCGGCCTTTCAGGTTGCAGCTGGAGATTTACCATAAGGAGCTTAGCAATCTTATCCCCTACAAAATTGATAACGTACGAATACTATACTCGGGTGAAAATCTGGCCAAGGGATTTGCACAGGGAATCGACCTAAAAGTGAATGGCGAGTTTGTGAACGGAGCCGAATCATGGGCCAGCCTGTCAGTCATGGGAACTTACGAGGATATAAGCAACGACTCTTACATCGACCCAGAAAACGGAAAAACAATAACCCCCGGTTATTATCCCCGGCCAACCGATCAACGCTTTAGCGTGGGGCTTTTCTTTCAGGATTACATCCCGCGCAATCCATCGTATAGAGTGCAGCTTACGGGCTTTTTTGGTACAGGATATCCCATTGGCATTCCCGATTCTGAAAGGTGGGATATACTTACCCGAATGCCTTCGTACAAAAGGGTTGATATGGGTTTCACCAAATCATTCAAGGGAGAAAATGGCAATGCATTTGCCAACATCCGATGGCTAAAAGATTTGTGGATTGGTGTAGAAGTATTTAACCTATTCAACTTCAGCAATACCATCTCGTACCTGTGGGTGCAAACTGTTTCAAACCAGAACAACGAGGCTGGCCAGTACGCCGTACCCAATTATCTAACATCGCGACGTATCAACCTAAAGCTATCGGCAACATTCTAAAATTTGCATGAAAATAATAATCGCTTGGGCAAGGCCATACTATTTGCTATGGCTAGTTTTTTAATTAATTTTGCTGATGTTAACCTGCAGATATTTTTACGATGGAGATAAAGCTTAACCACAACATTGAGACCATAAATACTGAAAAGGAAAGCCTAACGGTTGACGAACTGCTATCGCTTAAAAACTTCACCTTTGAGCTACTTATCGTTAAGATAAATGGCAACCTAGTAAAAAAAGAGCAATACTCATCAGCCAAGGTTCAATCAGGCGATGATGTGCAAGTAATCCATGTATTTGGTGGAGGGTGATTCACAAGATGATAACTGATTAATATCTATCTGAAAAACTACTTATGACAGGCTCCGAGATTTGGCAAAAAGTTTTCCCTTGGGTACGCAACAAGTACGTGCTTACCATCGCCATATTTTTACTTTGGATGCTCCTGTTCGATAGTAGCAACCTGATTGACGTTTACAACGAGTATCGAAAAATCAAACGGTTCGAGAAGGAAAAAGAGTACTACCTCGAAAAAATTGCTAACGACAGAAACAGGCTTAACGAGTTGCAAACCAACAACGAGAACCTCGAAAAATTTGCTCGCGAGCAGTACCTCATGAAAAAAACCGACGAGGATATCTATGTTATAATGCCCGACTAGGCTATCATCTAAAACCTTTACTTCTTCTCCAAGAGAACAACATTCTCAACATGATGAGTATGAGGGAACATATCAACAGGTTGAACCTTGGTTACTTGGTAACCATCGCCCAGCAATGATATATCGCGAGCCTGAGTGGCCGGATTGCATGAAACGTAAACAATTCGCTTGGGGCTAACCATTCGAATATTCTCCATCACATCGGGATGCACACCAGCCCTTGGCGGATCTAGCACAATAACGTCGGGAAAACCATGCTCAGCAAAGAACGGCTCAGAGAGAACATCCTTCATATCACCAGCAACAAAGTGAGTGTTGGTAATACCATTTATGCTAGAGTTCACCTTGGCATCCTCAATGGCCTCGGGAACATATTCAACACCAACAACCTTACTGCATTTACTTGCCAAAAAATTTGCAATGGTACCAGTTCCTGTGTAAAGGTCGTACACCAACTCACTACCTGTTAGCGATGCAAATTCGCGTGTAATTTTGTACAGCTCGTAAGCCTGATGCGAGTTGGTTTGGTAAAAACTTTTTGGCCCAACCTCAAACTGCACACCCTCCATTTGCTCCATGATGTAATCGTTTCCGTGGTAGCAAACTATATCCAAATCGTTTATGGTATCGTTTACCTTGGGGTTTACAACATACATAAGGGAGCTAACCTGAGGAAATAAATTCTTAAGATGCTCTAGCAATGCCAGTACCTTTGGTTTATCATCCTCAAAAACCGAGAGAATAACCATAACATCACCCGTTGAAGCAGTTCGAATAATAAGGTTGCGAAGCAAACCCACCCCCTCCTTTATATTGTAGTATGAGTACCCATTGCTCAAGGCAAATTCGTTCACAGCCAATCGGATTGAATTGGATGGCTCGGGTTGCAAAAAGCATTCGTTCACTTGAAAAACCTTATCGAATTTACCGGGCACGTGAAAACCCAACACGGGGTGCTGTTCCACGTCTACTCCACTTGAAATCTCGTCGCGCGTTAACCATCGGTTATGGCTAAAGGTAAACTCCAATTTGTTTCTATAGTACTGAGTACTTGCCGACCCTAATATTGGCGAAATCTCGGGCAAATCAAATTTCCCTATCCTGGTAAGCTGGTCTGTAACTTGCTTTTGTTTCAACTCTAGCTGCATTGCATAGGGCAGGTTTTGCCACTTGCATCCACCGCATGTACCAAAATGGCTACAAAATGGTTCAATACGGCTAGGCGAGAGTTCATGGTATGTAGTAACAAATCCCTCCATATAGCTTTTTCGCTTTTTCGACACCTGAATATCTACCAAATCGCCCGGAACGGCGAAGGGTACAAAAACCACCTTCCCTTCTACCCTAGCAATTGCTTTGCCTTCGGCAGCGAGATCAACAATACGAACTTTTTCGAGGAGAGGATTTGGCCTACGTTTTCTCACTTTTATTACTTTTGATGATTGAACGAAAATGGAATTTTGATGTTAATTTTAAAGGCACAAAGTTAGCAAAATTGTTTGTATGGATTCACTAACACACATAGTTCTGGGGGCTGCTACAGGGCAGGTAATTATGGGTAATAAAGTTGGCAACAAAGCCCTGTTCTGGGGTGCCATTGCCGGATCGCTACCCGATTTTGATACAATTATAACTCCCCTACTCCAACCTGTTGAAGCGCTCTTCTTTCATCGGGGACCTAGTCACTCCATACTTTTTGCCATTATCGCTGCCCCCATCATGGGATTGCTGGCTACAAAAATCCATAGGGATAAAAACTTTAGGCAATGGACATTGATGTCACTCATTGCCATTTTGATGCACTCAACCATCGATATTTTTAATACCTATGGCACTGCCTTACTATTACCATTTAGTAATACTCGCCTAGCTTTCGATTCGATTGGAATAATCGATATTATGTTTCTCATCCCAATTGTTATATTGCTGATTATCATCTTATTTAAACCTATCAAATCGCCCGTCAGAAGCAAACTTTCATGGGGAATTCTACTGTTCGCCTCACTTTTTGTTGGTCTATCGGTAGTTAATAAGGTACATATTGAGCGGCGAGTTACTGCTCAACTCAAAGAACAGGGTGTTAATTTTTATCGGATAAAAACTGCACCGCTTCCCTTAACCAACTTCTTTTGGCTGGCTGTTGCCGAAGATTCAACCGGATATCATTATGGCTACATTAGCAACTTCGACCAAAAATCTATAGAATTTAAGTATATAAATCGAAACGAAAAGCTACTAGGAGAATTCTCAAAACATAACAAAATAAAAGATCTTATTCGATTTACCGATGGCTTTTACAAGGTAGATCAGAAGGAAGATGGTTCGCTTTGGCTATATGACCTCCGATTTGGTAGTATGGGGTTTGATGATGAGCAATGGTTTGTTATGAACTTTGAAATTAGCGGGCCAACCAACGCGCCAGAAGTTTCCAGATCAAATCCAAATCGAAAGATAAACGGCAAAAATATGAAGTTATACTGGAACAGGTTGCGAAGAGACTTGTAATAATTTTGGCAACGAATCATTGTTCTGAACAATCATTTTACTTACCTTTACCCTTGTAATGCACATTACGGAAATCAACCCAAGAGACTATGAAAAATTTATTTGTTAAGGGCACAAGCAAAACCCCCGAGATTGATTTTTCGCCGGGGATGATTCAAATTTCTGGGCGATCAATTCCTGAAGATGCCATTTCGTTTTACCAACCAATAATCAAATGGATTGAGAATTACATTGCACATCCCGAAAAATTCACCAAGGTTTCAGTTACCATCGAATATATCAATAGCGGTTCCAATAGGTTTTTGTACAACATTATAAAGCTTATTGAGGAATGCTACATTAAGGGTAACGAAATTAGCATTTCATGGTATTACGAGGAAGATGACGATACCATAAAAAACCTTGGCCTCGATTTTAAGGCGTTATTCAAGGTCCCCATTAACCTAATTGTAATCACATAATAAAGTAGCTATGCACAAATGTAAAATCTGCGGATACATATACGACCCAAACATTGGCGATCCTACCCAGGGGATTGAGCCAGGAACTCCATTTGAAGATTTGCCACCCGATTGGCGCTGCCCGGTTTGTGGTATTCCAAAAGACGATTTTGTTGAAATAGACTAATGAAAATCTGAACCCACTATAATCTACATAGTGGGTTTGAACTTTTTATTGCTATTGATGTTTGTGAATATATTAAATATGTATAAGTTTAAAAATTATGGAACTAGAAATTACATTCTCAGGCAACAAACAGGTAATTGCACAAGTAGGTGAGCACAAAATCCTTACCGATCAACCCACAATGGCTGGGGGCGATAATGAGGGCCCAGCACCATTTTCATTATTCTTAGCTTCAATTGGCACATGTGCTGGTATATACGTAAAATCTTTCTGCGACCAACGCGGGATTCCAACCGAAGGTGTATCCATAACACAAAAACATAAGTTTAACCCATCAACTCATATGGTTGAGGGTATCGATTTACAGATTAATGTACCTGATACCTTCCCTGAAAAATACTATGATGCATTGATAAAGGTTGCAAACCAATGCGCAGTAAAGAAGCATTTGCAAGAACCACCAGAAATTAATGTTTTTACCAGCGTTAACTAAAAAAAGGGGTGTCTACACACCCCTTTTTTTCTTGATATAATTCAAATTTCTTACTTATCGAAAAGTTTTGCCCACTCGTACTTCTTACGGTTTTTCCATGTTCCACGGTGGTAAATATAGCTTAGCATTATGGGAACCACGCTGGTTGCCTCGGCATAAACCATTTGCTCGTAAGTAGTATCAACTTTACCCCATGAAGAGGCCTCTTTTAATGTTGAGCTAGAGCAAGCCCCATCGCGGGGATCGGCAACGGTGATCTGTACAGCATATTTATGCATCGGTACATCGTGGCCAAGAATCTCGGCACAAACCACGGTATCCTGGGCAAAGTTTTTGGGTGCTCCCCCGCCAACCATGAATAAACCGGTAGTCTTGCCTGCAATTTTGATATCGGTTAGCTCGCGGAAATCCTTAACCGAATCGATAGAAACGTGTGCATCGGGGTTCTCAACCTGATTTTTAACCAGCCCAAAACCAGCGCTGCAATCGCTGAATGCAGGAACAAAAATGGGAACATTATTCTCGTAGCAAGCCTGCACCAGACTATCCTTTTTCACAGAATGTTGAACAAGGTACTTGCCCATCTCTTTTATAAATTCACGAGAGCTGTATACGCCAGGCTTCATGCCATCGGCAATTTTTTTGATGGTAGCATCGCACTCCTGCAACTCCTCCTCGTCAATAAAGGTATCGTAAATCCTATCGATATAATTGTTACGCAAATGATTGTCATCGATAAAGGGAGTTCCCTTGTAGTGTTTGAAGCCAAGGGCTTCGAAAAAATCCATGTCAACAATTGATGCGCCAGTGGCCACAATAACATCAACCATATTATTTTTCACCATATCAACGTACACCTGCATACATCCACCAGCGCTGGTGCTGCCAGCCAGAATAAGCCAGTTACTGCACTCCTTATCGGCAATCATCATCTCAAGAATATCGGTTGCAACTGCAGTATCGCGCGAGGTAAATGACATGTCGCGCATTGAGTTGATAATTGGGGTAGAATCGAACGATTTGATATCGATGTGCTTCACCACATCCTTTAGCAGGTCTTTTTTCTCCATTTCAGCAATTCTTTGTTAGGTTGATAGTTTGATTGTTATTCTTTTGCAAATTTATACGAAAGTATTTTGTAAAGCAACTTGGTTGCTAAAAAGTCCGAAGACTTCTCATCGGGGTCGGGACATAGCTCAACTATATCGAAGCCCACAAGGTTTTTACGCTCAATCACCTTTTTGATAAACTTAAGGGTTGGATACCATTGTAGTCCACCAGGTTCAGGCGTACCTGTAGAGGGTAAAATTGATGGATCGAACCCATCCAAATCGATGGTTAGGTAAACGTTATCGGTCAGCAAATCGATGGCCTGATCCATCCACTCCTCGCACTGAGTTATCTTGTGTGCCCAGAATACTCGCTTAGGATCAAGCCGATCCTTCTCACCCAAATCCATACTGCGGATACCCACCTGCACAATGGGGCACAAATCTTGAGCTCGAGCCATTACGCAGGCATGGTTATTCTTTGAACCCTCGTAGCTATCGCGCAGGTCGGCGTGAGCATCTATCTGCAAAACGCTTAGGTTTTTGAACTTCTTTGCGTAAGCCTGAATTGGGCCGATGCTAACAGAGTGCTCGCCACCAATGGTTACCACAAACTTGTGTGAGTCAAGATATTTTAGTGTTTCCTTTTCAGCAGCCTCAACCATTGCCTCAGGGTTAGCATCAGCAGTTATTGCCGGGGCTGTAAAAATACCCTTTAGGTACACCTCGGTATTTGTCTCAATGTCGTACAATTCCATATTGGCCGATGCCTCAAGCAGAGCTTCGGGTCCTTTATCGGCTCCTTTAACCCATGTGCTGGTGCCATCGTAAGGAATTGGAAGAATTACTATTGGTGAATTATGTTTGTCGCAAAATTCTTGGGGTACATCACCAAAATGTATCATAAAATATTTTTTTTTGCCTGTTATACAATATCCTTAATTTCAAAACAATATACAAATTCCTTTTGAAATTATGGGGTGCAAAGATATTGTTTTTTTGATTATGAAACACCCATGTAAGGTAGCTTACACAAAAGCGTATGAATAAAATTGGGTGCCTGCCTGACAGTAGGCAGGTTCCATCGTTGTAAGCACACTCAAATCGTATGCATACTGATAAGCAACCAAGTACAAACAACCTTTAAATATTATCACAGCTGTCCAAAATAAATTTAAGTCATAAACACACCAGTTGAATATAAGTACATTAAGATTGGAAAAACCCTGTTTTCAAAATTAAGCCTACCCCGTAAATAGGAGTAATTGTTTTGCATCTTCCTTTTTTGGACGGACAAACGGCTGGTTTATCCATTCCCACAAATCAATTTTAACAAAAAGGTTAAGCCGGATAAAGGTTACCAGGTTCGACA
>DDWD01000169.1 GCA_002345825.1 Bacteroidales bacterium UBA2295 | reverse complement strand
TAGTTTCCTTCTCAACACTACTGGGCAAGTATTCAGCCTTATACCCAAACGGTATTACATAGGTTAGTGAGTCTGACTCGGTAGTATTTTCAGAAACCCTTATGCTAAAGGGATCATTTAACAGAAAATCCTCCTTTGTAAAGCTAGGCGTAAAAAAAAGCCTGTTCGAATTCTCAACCCCAAAATTCTTAATCATTAATTTGTAGTCAAGCGTTGATGTCGGATTCTCCGTCTTATTCATCGAGAATGATGCGCTATCAACATCAAACGACAGGATGTCTAACCTTTTATTTAAACTCTCCTTCATCCCTTCTTGAGATTTTCGGGAATATGCGGCTTGGGAATATTCGAAATAAATTCCAGAGAAAACAGTCTGAATATCAGCATAAGTTATCGTTACTAAATCATTTATTCTTATAGTTCCCGAATTGAGAATGATGTTCTGCTCCTTTTTAAAATTAGGAGTTTTTGCCATAATCCCACCCTGCTCAGTAATTAGCAAAACGTGTTGACCTGAGGTACTTTGACCCAAGAAATTAAATGGTGCGGTTTGATCTGTACACTCTAACCAAATTGTATCGTTGGGTTGAGGAACGCATAAAATGATATGGTTAAACTGATTACTTACAAAGTCTGGGTTTACATTCTCATTGCGGCCAGCTTTAACAAGCGTATAGTAAGATTTAACCCCCACGGCTTTAAGTAGCGCCATGGTATAGTTCGAAAGAGCCTTACAATCACCAAACCCCTTTTCCGATACCTCCTTCGCTGGCGCAGGCTGCCATCCACCTATGCCAAGAGCGATGTTGACATAACGGGTTCGCGATTGCATATATTCATATATCATTTTCACCTTTTCTCTTTCACTTTTCGCATCCTTTACAAGTTCTTTCACTCTCTTTACTTCACTTTCAGGCAACTCATCCCTTCCGTCTATGAGCAATCGACTCCATTCGCCAAAACTCTTCCAAGAGTCTGTCCTTCCTTTATATCCATCAAGTTCAAACTCCAACGGAGTTGCGTAAAGCTTAGGCGATCGGTACGTTTTAAGGCCATATGGATTTGCCTTGCTAGCAGGTATATCTTCCATTTGCCAAGTGTATATAATGTGATCCTTCTGGCTTAGGCTATCCACCCCTTGAGGAATAAAAACTTCCCAGAATTTCACGTTAAGATTATGCGGGACGATGTACTGTACGCCCGATCGCTCAACCGAAACGTTGGCAGCAGGTTGAAATGCCCAGGTTGGATAGCTGAGTATTCCATTTGATATGATCTCGTACTCGTACTCTATAGTATAAGGATACTTCATGAGAGGAAACAGAAGGGTTTTAACTCGTGCATCGGTATGAAAAGATCCTCCTGCTACGGCACTCATATCAAGAATATCTGAAGATCTTAAAACCTCGACTAGCTTGCCATTCTCGTCGTACACCGATGCCTTTACCCCCTTAACCTTATCGAATTCATCATAGTAGATATCGGGAAACCTATAGCTCGATGCATTTTCGTTTAAAAGGGTAATTGCCACCTTGCGCTTGTAGTTTACTTTGTTGATACCACGAACAGTAATATGCATTTCGTTGGTTCGGTAAACGGCAATGGCACCAACTTTTAAATCATCTGAAATATTCCGAAATGAGTAACGTGAAGCGAATGTACTTGCCGATGCGAATAGGGCAAGCAATATCATGATTACACTTATTTTTTTCATTCCAACTGGTTTTGTATCGGGTTAAATCTTTTTCAAAATAATTAATTCCGATTGTTTCCGGATTGCTAGTGTATAAAAATCGCGAAGGCTATTGTATTTCTTTGCCTCGAACCTAATTTGGTTAATGCTTAGCCTACTTTGCACGGTTATGGTATTGCCAACCTTTTTGCAGGCAAACAGGAATGCTCCACCTTTTTCGGGCAGCTTAATGTTGATGCTGCTGGGCATTTCTTCAATCTCGTATCCTTCGGGAATTTTTATTACTGCCGTATAGGTTAGCATCTCGGGACAGCCAAAGTCGATGGGGTACTTACGTTTCTCGTTGGCAAATGGATTGCTGAAATCGGTTATGTGGATGTTCGGGTTAATGATAAGGCCAATATCAGTTGGTTCTCCTCCGCTTGTGGTTGTAAATTCAAATTGTTCATTCACATATTCCGATAGGCTATCGAGATTTTGCAAGGTTAAATCTCGAATATCCCAATTGGGGTGGTTTGACATTAACCAGTCTCGGTATCCCTTTTCACTCTCCAATTTAACAAATCGTCTCACCCTAAAGCCATCGTAACCTAGATAGGATTTTTTAACTCTACCTTTCATAACACCCAAGCTGTCAATCTCAACCTCAGCGTCAATAGTGGTAATATTAATCTCATCATTCGATAGATCAACCCAGTTTGAGTTTTCCTCGTTTACTATACGCCCCCTGCTGTTCAAACTCTGGAATGGGAGCAAATTGTAAGGGAGCAGCGGCTCAGTTGCATCAATAAGATATGATTTATCGCCAACTTGAACCCTTGCTATTACATGGTTAAAGCCTTGGAGCATTGCCATTGATGGATGTAGCACCCCATTCGATCGGGTGCTAAGAATAACAGGATCGACTTTGAGATTTGCCTCCCTAAGCATGGCGATAAGGATAAGGTTCACTTCAGCGCTAGTGCCTCTTTCCCTTTTAAAGACTTTTTTTAAATTATCTGTAACACCAAAGCGGTATTCACCATCCCATAATATCTTATTCGAAACATACTCTCTGATCGCCTTAAGTTTAGCCAGTTCATCACCTTCGCAACTTTCAATAACTTCCTGAGTGGGTTTAGCCAGAAAGCTAGTTTTCCTTAAGGCTCCACCAAAATCTTCTCTTTCAAGCACTTTTTTGGGTAAATCCTTGTAAATTGGCGTTAATACCTTGTAGCCTCCTCCGGGAAAATTTGTGCCAGCCAACTCAAAATCAAGCTTAATGAAATAATCTTTCACTCCGGTTATATATGGTTCGCGCTTAAATGCAGGAATAGCATTACCAACCCATCTGTGAATGTTTGCAGTTGTTCTGTATGAACCTACAAAGACATTCTTATTCGAAGTAGATTTAGAGATTACTGTTGCATCGCCCTTAATAAGAGCCTTATAATCAAAAAAGTCGTTATACTCAGCAGTAAACTCAGAGAAACGCGTTGGAATCTCGGCCTGAAATTCCCAGGGAATAAACCTGTAAATATATTCGGTTACGTGCCTATATTGATATTCAATTACCGACCCTACAATAACATTGGCAAAAGCAATTCTTAGCGTTTGATGATATTTGCTCGACTTATCCTTTATGAATTCCTTAGGGTTAACCGGGGTTTCCACAATGCTATCGTTAAACAGGTTATACGTAGATGCCTTTACCCTATTAAGCAAATCGTCCCTGAGGTAAGGGATTTCAACATTTGCGTAATCCAGACCGTCAGTGTTTAGAATCTTAATTCTTACATTTCTATCGAATTCAATCCGAAACCCATTATTTACATAAAAAAGTGTAGCCACTCCCCTGTCGGACAGGATAACTGCGCTGGCATCGGGGTCGGGTTTATACTCGGTCATCTCCAAGTCGGAACGCGGAATATCCCCAAAGGGTAACGCGATTTTTTGGGCACTTGCCGAGATGCCAAGCACACAGAATAAAATCAAAAGAAAAAAGGATCGTTTTTTCTGCATTGTAAAATCATTAAAATTTAAAATTAGGGTTCTAGGGTGGGGTCGTATTCGTATAAGTCGTAAAATAATTCAACTTGAGGACCAGGGCTGTGGCCAAATCCTATATATCCTTTGTTGTTGATCGCAAAACCAATACAATTTATCCTATGAGAAAAAGGTAGTGATGATTTCTCTTCCCACTCATCTGTTTTTGGGTTATACGTCCAAAAATCATTGTTGTCTAAAACATCATCCTGTCCAGTTCCGAAGTAAACATAATCATTAAGCACAAAAGTAGTTGCAAACATACGTCTAGTTCCAGGAAAATCTTTTTTTCGAGACCATTGGTCCAATTCAGGATTATATTCCCATAAATGCTTCATATCTGTGTCAAAAACATACCCCTTTTTTTCAAAAACAAATGATAACTGCCTAAAATAGAGCTTACTCAAACTAAACGGGATGTTTTTTTTCTGAATCCATTCCATAGTTTTTCCGTTATATTCCCAAACTTCATTTGAAAAAGAGCCAACTTGTTTTAATCCACCTACGATGTATGATTTGTCTCCAATTGTAAATGAAAATGCTCCAAATATTGTTCCTCCTGGAAAATCTTCGAGAGTATTCCAATTATTGTTTACGGGATCGAATGATTCAACGGTTTCGTAGGGTGTTCGAGCACCGGTTGTATTATTTTCTTCTGCACCTACTACAAAGTAAATCTTACCATTATTTTGAAAAACTGAAATATCTTTTTTGCTATTATTAGGAACAGTAATATTTACCCAAGAATTATCGACGGGGTTATACCTGTAAATAGTAGGATTGTAATAGTAATTAAAGTAAATATAAGCCAAATCTTGAATTACAACCGGCCTTCCTACATCCCAATAACTAGGTGTAGTTAGTTTCCTCCAAGGTGTACTACAAACATACGATTGGGGAGATGTTACCTCATACCCATTCATTAATAGTTTTATTTGATATTCACCCCTATACAGAGGTGGAATATCAACAGTGAGTTGGTTTTTACTGGCAGATTTCGGATATAAGTAAGTGTCTCCAAGAACAATCAAGTTGTGTTCAACGGAAGGATTAAAGAAATCCCCCAGAATTGTAATTGTCTCATCACCTGATCCTGAATTGGGTGATATTGATATTATTTCTGGTTTTAAGAGAGTAAATGCTTTGTCAGAATAAGCCGCATTATCAGGATGTACAACACCATTTGATTTCACATTTAATGATAAATACCTAGGTGAACTATCTGTATCCTCTGGCACAATAACTTTTACCATAGTATCATTAGCCAAGACAACAGGTAATGTACACATATTGCTAAAGGTAACTATATTACTTTCGTCCCCTGTAGCAAAGTTCTTACCTATTATTGTAATTGTATCACCAAAAGTCGCTTCAAGTGGACTAAAATCAATTATTTTAGGATTAGCAATAGTAAACTCCAATTGCGATTCAGCTTGAGAATTACCTACAACAACCTTAAATCGATTTGTATTCGACTGGAAATTACTTTCACTAGGAATTATTGCCGCTATAGAAGAACTACTGACACTAGCCGTATTCAATAAAACATCTCCTAAAAATAACTTTGTATGCTCAGTATTAAAACTACCTTTTAAAATCACCTCATTAAAACTACGTCCGTTTAAAGGCGAAAACGACTCAATCCTTGGCCCCTTTAGCACAAAGCCATCAGCGTGCTTCGCCTCAATATCGTTTGCCTTATAGATTAGGGACACATCACCCTCTTGGCTTTGTGATACAAGATCGGAAGGCACCATCACTTTTATAGAATCGCGTGAGTGTCTCACAACAGTGGCTTCAACCGTATTGAAATGAATTTTGCTAAACGATTCTAACCTGTGAAACTTACCATAAAGAGCCACCTCTTCCCCCCAGCTAGCCTCGGGCGGAACAATACTGTCGATGGTAGGGGGTTGGAATCTTAAAATATCGTTAGCTTTAATTGATAAATCCCTGAAATTCATTACAACTGAATTATCGTCAGCACATACCTCATCGGGCACAAGCAATTTTATTGAACTTCGGCTAACAATCCTGATTTCCTTTGCTTCAAAATCGCCAATTTTTACTTTAAATTGCGGGTTATTAATATTTGTACCTGTTATTGCTAATGTATCTCCCCATCGAACAATTTTGGGTGAAAAGTCTGTTATTGTAGGAAAAATTAATTTGAATGGATAGGTTTTGAACTGTCTACTATTGCCTAGGATATCAACGGTAAGCATACATTCATCTTCAGTAATATCGAATGGAACCGAAGCAACAAGGATAGAATCATTAGGCTTTTTTACAAGATCACTGAGTGGCAATCTAGTTTCACCAAAATAAAGATTTGTTTGCGCTGCAACATTGCTGAAGTTCCTTCCTCTAATAATAATTGTATCACCCCAAGCGGCCAGCCTAGGTTCAAATCCAAGAATTTCTGGAGCTTCACTGCCTAAGCTAATAAATGAGTTTACTTCACCATAAATAACTTTACCATTAGACTTAGCAAAAGACCTAACATAGTACTCCTTATTTGCCTCCATCGATCTCACAATCCGGGCTTCGAAATACATTTCGGCTTCGCTATAATTTGCTTCAATGTAGTCGTGGTTTCCAATATTTAAATTCTCCGTTCTTCCCCAAACAAAACCACACTTATCTATAGGACTATTCCCCAACGATATTATCTCACCCCGAAATGTGGCTCCGGTATTGTCAATATTTACAACATCAAGAGTTTTAATGCGGGGGTAATCCCTTTGGTTATCAATTTCTTTTTGGCAGGAAATAAGCTGAAAACTCAGTATTACAGCAAACAGTAAGATAACTACATTTTTCTTACTTAAAGTGATGTACTTTTTCACAAAAAAAGGCTTTATTTACAGTGGGATTTTAAAAAATAAAACTCAATAAATCCTTTCAAAGATAATTGTTTTGATTAAACACAAAATAAAAACTTTATTTTATTCTGCATTAAACAAAAATCTTTCAAATAATAAGTTTATGGGCAAAAGAATATTTGTTTTAATTTTTATCTTCATATCATTAATTTCTAATGTTTTTGGACAAAAAATATTTAGAGATGGTTATGTTGTCAACATTAAAGGCGACACTCTGGGTGGTTTAGTGCATTACTTTGAGGGTAGCAAGGTGCCTCAAAAAATTGTATTCAAACGATTCGACATTGCCACACCCCGTGTATATACACCTCTTGACCTCGTTGCTTTTGGTTATAAAAACGGAAACCACTTCGAATCCCAAATCATTAACGGCGATAGGATTTTAGTAGAATGTTTCGTAAAAGGAGAAATTAGCCTTTACGCAAACGGCAATCGGATATACGTTGAAAAGGAAGGATTGGATCTTATTGAAATATCAAAAGATAACATCAACATTGAGTCAGGAAAGAATTTCTCCAGCTTTCTTGATCTTCTTCGTTACCTAACATCAGACGTAAAAGATATTGTGGTACCTACTGACCTACCTTTCGATCCAACATCAATATCCAATTTAATTGCTGAGTACAACAAAGCGGGGAACAAACCATACCTCAGTTACCATCGTAAATTTGACGAAGGGCTTTTAAATGAATCGCTTTATAGCACCAGGAGTAGAAACCAAAGCATAGGGTTTACAACCGGGATAAAGAGAGCAAACGCTTCATATGGTGTAAACGAGCGTAGTTTTACAGGTTTTGACCACAAATCGGTTAGCAATTCCATTAGTCTTGGGGCTTTTTATAACTACCAGATATCTAGAACTACTAGCAACTTAGCGCTTCAAATAGAGTTACTTTTCTCAAAAAATAGTTTTATGGTTTATCAGATGTTTGAAAAATCATTTCCAAAAGAAACTTTTTACCTGGATGTTTTAACAAATCAGACGAGAATTAGCACACCTGTAACATTGGTATATACATATCCTTTAGGAAAAGTGCAGCCCTATGCAAACTTTGGCTTCTCATACAACATCCTTTTAAAAGAAAAAGGGACAGAATACTTAGATGTATTAAAGAGCACTAATGATATTTACACATACTTAGTTGATGAAACTAGCTATAATAGAGGTCGGGATAGGATTAGATTTATTTTAGGCATTGGTGCTAAGTACAGAATTACACATAATGCTTTTGTTGTTGCTGGGCTTAACACAGAAACCATCTTGAGTTTTGCTGGATTGGGACTTGCACCCTCACCCCGAATTACAGCTACAGATTCATTTAAATTTAAGTACGTTCATAGTCCAACGGTAGAACTATCTCGGAAATCACCAATAATTACCCTAAGGATAGGTTTTGGCTTAGACTTATAATTTAAGGTGTGTTTCGGGATTAGCATGAACCGAAATATTTCTTGACTTCCAGTTAAAAAGCGTTAACCTTACCTATTGTTCTTCAATAATTCCAAACATCCTTATAAATTTGGGGTATCGAAAAACGAATGACTTGAAAACGATACCCCAAATTTTACTATTCATTTTTGTTGGAACCGCTGCATTCACCCAGCAATCAAAGGATTCTACCTCTACTATCCATTTCCAAATGGTTAATGCCGTTAATGGCAGCCCCATACCGTTGGGGCACATTGTAAACACAGGCATCCGCAAGGGAACAGTTTCCGATATGCTTGGATATTTTGATATGCCCATTGCCATTGGCGATACAATTATCATAACAGCTCTTGGATTCCACAAAATGAGAATCCCGTCGTGGGGGCAATTCAGCACCGATTCGCTGTACTACCCCATTAGGCTCACTCCCAAATCGTACGAAATTAGAGAGGTTAAAATTACCCGCTTTGGCTCGTACCAGCGATTTATAAAAGAGGTCGCTTCGATGGAAATGCCAAAATCGGAACAGGAGGAATTGCAAGAAAAGCTAAACGACTACATCCAAAAAACCATCAATAGGATGGAGTTGGTAAACACACCCTCTGCCTCGGGCGGTTTTACTTTCGGAGAGGATTGGTACTCGAAACAGATGAAAAAGATAGAGGAGAAAAGGGTCGAAGAGCAGCGTTGGGATATTATTGTGAGAAAATTTTCGGCTGGGATAGTGAACGAGCTAACAGGGCTAGAGAGCGTTGAGGCCATCAGATTTATGGAGTTCTGCGATTTCACTGAGGGTTTTCTACTTATTGCCAGCGAGTACGAGGTTAAGCAACGAATTTTAGATAAATTTGAGGCATACAAACAGCATAAAAAGCTAAATCATGAACGCCCCAACTAAAAACGATATAGCAAATGCATACTGCATTGTAAAGCAATACGCCCATTGTACGCCAGTTCTCACATCACAATCAGTGAATAGAATCCTAGGATGCGAGGCATTTTTTAAGTGCGAGAACTTCCAAAAGGTTGGTGCATTTAAGTTTCGTGGAGCATCCAACGCGGTTTTTAACCTGCCCGATGAACTAGCAAAAAAAGGGGTTTGCACTCACAGCTCGGGCAACCATGCTGCTGCGCTGGCTCTGGCTGCGTCGTTGCGCGGAATTCCGGCTTACATTGTAATGCCCAGCAACGCCCCAGCAATAAAGCGCAAGGCGGTTGAGGGATATGGTGCCAAAATATTCACTTGCGAATCGACCCAAGAGGCTCGGGAAAAAGAGTTGGAAAGGGTGCAGTCCGAAACCGGTGCAACGTTTATTCACCCCTACGAAAATTTTGATGTAATATGCGGTCAAGGCACCGCATCGCTCGAACTGCTTCAAGAAGTTAACGATTTACAAACCATCATCACGCCCGTTGGCGGCGGTGGATTATTCTCCGGAACGCTAATATACACCAAAGAAACCCACCCAAGCATTGAAGTTTACGCTGGCGAGCCATTGAATGCCGACGATGCGTTTCGCTCGCTTCGCGATGGGGTGCTTTACCCATCGATTAATCCCAACACCATAGCAGATGGACTGCGAACATCGCTTTGTCCACTCACGCTATCAATTATCCAGAAATATACCGATGGTATTTTTACCGTTACCGAAGAGGCCATTGTTGATGCTATGCGCTTGGTTTGGGAGCGGATGAAGATAATTATTGAGCCCTCGTCGGCAGTTCCGGTTGCCGCCATAATGCAAAATCGCGAGGTTTTCGAGGGGAAAAAGGTGGGAATTATAGTTTCAGGCGGCAATGTGGATGTTGAAAAGTTGCCTTTCTAATAAGTTTACCCATCCGAAATTCTCTTCATTAAATCATCAATCTGCTTGTTGATAGCTTGAAAGAGTTGGAGTCGTTGTTTCTCAGAAGTTCCGCTCACCAATGTCGATTTTTTAATGATATTATTTAGCCACTGCTCTGTATTCCTACAATACTCATTATTGTTGGTTTGCATTGAGTTAAAACTCAGATGACCAAGAGAAACGGCTCGCAAATCGCCAAAGCTGATTAGTTTTACGTTGTTAGTTAGCTCAATATCGCTTAAAAACAATTTATAATTCACTGGATGCTGTGCCTCATCCTCAATTGGACTAACCGGCTCATCTTTAGTCGTATTTAAAATCTTTGTATCCAGTTCTGCCATTCGCTCAATATCTTCAATTTCCTTACTTAAATCGGCACAAACCCGCAGAGCCGTCTCTTTGTTCTCAAAAACCCCTGACTCCCAGTAGAACAAAACCTGTTTAAGCGTACTCCTTACTGTCGATTCAGTCCACACCTCATACGAAGGGATTTTAATGTAGGCATCATAAATTGATTTTCCAACCTCCAACAGTTCGGCAAATCGAAAATCGGGATCGTACTTTACCTTGTTCAAATCGGGTAGGTTCATAACCGTACGCATCAGGTAAAAGATGGTAAAATTAGCCAGCTCCGGATAGTTAAAATGGTAAAACAGGGGTATGTCGCGGCAAGCAAAAAGAATTCGTGGTTCCTTAGCGTTGGCAATCTGTTTTAATTGCCTATGTGTACCCTCGAGAAACTCGGCAAAACTTTCGGCTTTAGCATCCATAGGTAAATAGCTAAATGTAACCATCCCGCTTTTGACCTCGCTAAAGGCATCGAAGGATACCTGAAAATGTTCGCAAAGCTTCACAATCTCGGAAATATCTAGCAATGTTTCTCCTCGCATACGCCGATAGGCACTATCGGTACTAATCTCTAAAATATCTGAGAGCTCTGATACAAGCGATGTATTCGAAGGAATAACATCTTCTATTCCTCTTAGGAATTGTGCTTGCAGGGCTGATGCTTCTGATGTGGTCATTTTTATCGAAAGTGAAAAATGCTTGGTAATTGTATTGCGAAATATACAACCTTTTTGAGAATTCGTTGCAAAATTTGCAAATCTTTGATTTTGTAAACCTGCATAAGCATTTGATTTGCATCCATTAGTTGATAATAATAAGCTTGCTTATGGTTCCGTTTTTAACTTAGCCAAACCCTAGATATCTTTAGTCTCATAATCAATACAAATTATCGATGAAACGATTAGTAAACCTTATTATCATTGCCATTGCATTCTCATCATGTGCGCACGTTTACTACACGCCCAACAACTCTAACATTCCGCTTTTCAGAGAGAAAGGTGAAGCAATTGTACAGGGGCTTTACGGTTCAAGTCACGATCTAAGTTTTATAGGACTAAACGCTGCATATGCTGTGGGTAAAAACACTGCACTAATGATCAACACATCGACTTTTTTCACAAGCAACAATCCTCAGGAGATTAGCAGCGACATACATATTGAGAACAACCAGAATTACAAGCCAAACTCTAGGGCCTTTATGGCCGAGGTGGGAGGTGGTTTCTTTGTACCCATCACTAGGGATAGCGTTTTTGTTTTTGAAACATACGCCGGATATGGATTATATGCAGCAAACAAGACGCTTAACGATAAGCAAAGCATTGCCTACAATATTCATCGCCCATTTATCCAACCATCAATTGGCATAAGGTACAAAAGGGTTGAAATTTCCTATGGACTTAGAATGTCCAAACTATTTTTTGCCAACGCAAGACCATCCACAGCATTTGAATTTGACGAAATAGCAATGGCAGGTTATGAAGTTTGGGACAAAGTTTTTAGGCTTGAGCATATCATTACCCTTGGAATTGGAAACGATCGTATAAAAGGTCAAATTCAATGGATAAACGTACCATTTTTCAACATTCTATCGGAAGCGGCAACGGGCATTGAGGGGAACTCAAATATAAGTCTGGCTATCCACTATCGGTTTTAGGTATACAAAATCTTTTAACCCAAAATCATTGTTGTTTTAATTTAATGTCGTATGTTTGCGTCATTAAACATTACGCAAAATGACATACCACAAAACAGACCTATTTGATACCGATTTACAGGAGATTGCAACTTTGGCTAAAGTGCTATCGCATCCGGCAAGGCTGGCCATACTCAGGTATTTAGCCAAGGCCAGCACCTGTATTTCGGGCGACATATCGAGCGATATGCCCCTTAGTCGCACAACCATTTCGCAACACCTACAGGAACTAAAAAAGGCTGGGCTAATACATGGCGAAATTGAAGGGACACGGGTATGTTACTGCATTTGCAAAGAAACTCTCACCATGCTAAAAACACAATTCAACGCATTTTTCACCGAGATTGAAAGTAGCACCACAAACACATGCACAAGATAAACCCCACAATAAAACATAAAGAAAACTACAAAAACCAATAAATATGAAGATTCTAATCCTTTGCACCGGGAACTCATGCCGCAGCCAAATGGCCGAGGGTTTCCTAAAATCGTTCGACGATACCATTGAGGTTCTCTCGGCTGGCACCGAGCCCTCATCGCAAGTTCACCCGCTAGCCATAAAGGCTATGGCGGAGGTGAATATCGACATCTCAAAAAACCAACCCAAAAGTGTTGATGAGTTTATAGACCAATCGTTCGACTACGTAATTACCGTTTGCGGTGGCGCCAACGAGAACTGTCCAACCTTTACCGGCAGGGTGAACAACCGCTGGCATATTGGGTTCGACGACCCAGCCGAGGCCACCGGAACTGATGAGGAGATTACGGCCGAATTTCGTCGCATTCGTAATGAAATAGCCGAGGGTTTTAGCGGATTTTATAAAGCCGAAATAAAAAAAGATGGAGGATGTTGCTGCTGTGGATAAAAAGAATATTAAGGATGTAGTTCGCGAGAAGTACTCGAAAATTGCAATGCAAAACCAAAACTCTGGCTGCTGCTGCGGTTGCGATTGCTCGGGCACCAATTCGCAAGTTGACTATAGCAATTTTAGCGAAAGCTACGAGCACTTTAACGGCTATAACCCAGACGCTGACCTTAATCTGGGCTGCGGATTACCAACCGAATTTGCTCAGATAAAAGCGGGCAATACGGTAGTTGACCTGGGCTCGGGTGCCGGAAACGACTGCTTTGTGGCACGTGCCGAAGTGGGCGAGTTGGGCAAAGTAATTGGAATTGACTTTACCAACCAAATGATTGCAAAGGCTCGTGAAAATGCAGAAAAGCTAAAGCTCAAAAATGTTGAGTTTATCAAAGGCGATATTGAGGAGATTCCACTAAGCAGCAATGTGGCCGATGTTGTAGTAAGCAACTGTGTACTCAACCTTGTACCAAACAAGCAAAAAGCTTTTGCCGAGATTTATCGCATCCTTAAGCCCGGCGGACACTTTAGCATAAGCGATGTGGTGCTAATTGGTGAGCTGCCCGAAAAGCTACGCCAAAACGCCGAGCTTTACGCAGGTTGCGTTTCGGGAGCCACTCAAAAAAACGATTACATCAACACCATTCGTAATGCAGGTTTTTCTGATATCAGCATTCAGAAAGAGAAACCTATTGAAATACCCGACCTTATGCTGCTTAGTATCATGAAAAAAGACGAGGTTGCTGATTTTAAGAAGAGCAATACAGGAATATATAGCATCACAATTTTTGGCAAGAAGATTTAACCGCTAAAAAGCCAATACTATGGATAATAAAAAACGAATAGGATTTTTCGAAAAATACCTAACCCTTTGGGTTGCGCTTTGCATTGCCCTGGGCATAACCATTGGTCATTTTGCTGGCGATAGCGTTAAGTTTTTAAGCAATTTGGAAGTTTACAACGTAAACATTCCGGTGGCCATACTAATTTGGGCAATGATTTACCCCATGATGCTTCAGGTCGATTTTTCATCGATTAAAAATATTGGTAAAAAGCCCAAAGGGCTACTGCTTACACTAACAGTAAACTGGCTGATAAAACCATTCACCATGGCATTCTTTGCATGGATATTCTTCGCGAAGCTTTACGGAGCATTCATAAACCCCGCCGAAGCGGGCGAGTATATTGCAGGTGCAATTATACTAGGCGCAGCGCCTTGTACCGCCATGGTTTTTGTTTGGAGCTACCTAACTAATGGTGACCCCAACTACACGCTGGTTCAGGTATCGGTTAACGATTTAATAATTCTGGTACTTTTTGTACCAATTGTGGGTTTACTTTTGGGGATAACTGATATCGCAATCCCATACGAAACCCTAATATCATCAGTAGTAATATTTGTTGTAATTCCACTGCTGGCAGGATATTTAACTCATAAGTTGCTTATACAATCGAAAGGTGAGGAATGGTTTAGGAAAGAGTTTTTGCCAAAATTCCGACCTGTTTCCATAGTCGCTTTGCTAACCACGCTGATACTACTTTTTGCTTTTCAAGGAAAAACAATAATTGAAAAACCCCTAATTATTCTGCTAGTTGCTATACCGCTGGTAATACAAACCTACCTAATATTTTCCATTGCCTGGTATGGCGGTCGCTGGCTAAAACTGCCCCATGCTGTTTGCTCACCTGCGGCCATGATAGGTGCTAGCAACTTCTTCGAATTGGCCGTTGCGGTGGCCATTGCGCTGTTTGGCCTACAGTCGCCAGCAGCAATGGTAACTGTTGTGGGAGTGCTGGTTGAGGTTCCGGTTATGCTCTCGCTGGTATGGTTTGCCAATAGAAACAGGTACTAAACAAACTATTGCAAAGGCTGCCTGAGAAATGTATCCTTTGGTGTTTTATGAATTTGTAACATAACCAAATTTAATATTCTCGGGCAACCTTTGCAGTAAATCTATTTTTTAACCAAGCAAAAACCCATAGTTACTTTTGCCGACACTGGTTTTCCATAAGGCTTTTCAGCTTGCCAACCAGGCATTTGGCTAACAACTCGAACCAACTCAGCATCAACCTCGGGGTTTATGCCTTTGGTTACCATTACGTCGGCTATCTCACCTTTCTCCGATAGGTTAAACTCAACCTCAACCACATCGGGGTTTTGGCGTTTTGGTTTGTACAATTTGGGGTAATTCATACTTTTATGAAGATAGCTAAGGGGCCAGCTTGTGGCATCTTCGCCAACCCTTTTTAGATTTGTATCAAAAATGTTAGAGTTTATTTTTATATCAGACGCTGAACTATCTTCATACTTAATTAAAACACCTAGGTAATCGGGGTTACCAGGTTCCGACCTATCTACTGAGAATTCCAAATTCTTTGTCTCGATTACAAATCCTTTCCCATCATCCTCAGTAACATCCTCATCAATCATTTGAGTTAAATAGGAAAATATGGTCACATCATCCTCACTTTTATCTTCAGAAACAATCCTAAGAGCATCAATTGTAGCGGTGGTGTTGCTTTCTTTTTCCTTTAGGTAAACAGTTTTCCCCTTCACCCTAAATCCAAAATCAACTTCCCCGTTAGCATCCTTGGGCAAAGCAAGGTAGTAAAGCACTTCACTTAGTTTATGCGAATTGCTAAGCTTAACATTATACTCACCGGCCTTTTTCACTAGGTAGGTTTTCTTAACTAGCTCGCTAGTCTTCTGTTCTGCGGTTGGTTTTACTACAGAACCATTTTCTTTTGATGTAAGAACAAACCGTGGCATTTCATCGCCGAAGGCAGTTGCCAATATGGTAAATGTAGTATTGCTGCCCAATACTAAGTTGCCAAAAAACAGGTCGGTTTCTGGCTTTTGAAATGCTGACATAACCTTCTCCAGGCCATCATCAAGAGCACCATCGAGGCGCTTGTAAAGGATAGTGGAATCGCTTGCCGACAACTCGCTCACCATAACCTCAGTCCCACTTCTATCCTGCACACCTGTTTGTGGCTCGGCCAACTTTTCAACATCTCCCTCGTTCTTAACCTCTACCTCATCCCCTATACTTGCCCCATGCGTTGTCAAGGGTTCATCCTCAACAGCCAACGGCTCAACAGATTCAGCTTCGTATGGCTGCACATATTCAACCTTGTGCTCAAGGGTAAACGAAAACAATCCGAAAAGAACAGCCGCAATGGGCACAAGAAGCAAATATCCATAGATGCCTCTAGTTTCATTAACATTTGTAAGCATAGCAAATCGATTTTTTAAAAGTTTAGCACTAAAAGAATTGGCAACCCGCGGTGCAACCGTGGTTGATACGCAGTCGAGTATAAGCTGCTTATACTGTATGCTGTCGGCACCTCTACGCACTACGCTATTGTCGGCAATAAACTCATGCACCTCGGCCAACGAGCGCTTATACCAATAAGCAAGCGGGTTGAACCAAAACACAACGGCAAACAGCTCGGCCAAAAGCAAATCGAAAGAATGTAGCTGATGGACATGCACCAACTCGTGCTGCAGCAAGAGATGGCGATTGGGATTTCGAAAATCCTTCGCAGAAAAAACTATCAATCCAAAGAACGAAAAGGTTTGCCCCCAGCTATCGCACACCCACACCTTGGTAGAGCCAACAAAATCTAACCGAGCCGATTTTAGCAGCAATAAAACAAACCTAGCAACTTGCCAAACTAGTCGTAAAGCCAATAGGGCAACCACAGACAAATAGGCTATTAGCCAAAACTGTACATTCAGGAATAAAGAATTAACTGGTGGTTTTTCATAATTGCCTACGGCAGATGCTTCATCCAAATTATTTGCATCAGTAATTCCTGTTGATTTAAAATTAGGGCCTACTGCCTGATTGGTACTTGTCGCAATATCAACCACCTTAGTAACCGTGTAACTAACCGATAGCAATGGCAACACAAGCGACACAACAATTGCCGCAAGCAAAACAAACCGATTGGCAACGGGTCTTTTCTGCTTTGCCAAAAGCAGTAAGTAAAAACCATAGAGAAGGATAAAGCAAGCGGTTACCTTTGCTAAATAGATAAATAAACTAGGAATTTCCATGGCTATCCTCCTTTTTTCGTTTACTTATTTCCTGTTCTAGCATGGCCTTCATCTCTTCGAGCTCGGTTAGGCTCAAATCGTTATCGGCTGCAAAAAACGAGGCAAAACGCTTTACCGAGCTATTAAAATGCTTGGCTAGCACATGCTTAAAACCCAGCCGGGCATAATCCTTACGGCTAACAACCGGGTAGTACTGATGATTTTTACCATACGCCGTATGGTCAACCATCCCCTTTTGCTCCAAAATTCGCACTATGGTCGATACCGTTGTGTAGGCTGGCTTGGGCTCAGGAAACAGTTCTAATACATCGCGAACAAAGGCTCGCTCTAGCTTCCACAAGTATTCCATTACTTGCTCTTCGGCTTTGGTTAACTCTTTTGTTTTCATACCACAAATATATAACTATATATTTTAGTTGTACAACTATTTTTTATAGTTTTTAATAAAAAACTTTTTTTGCATGGAATCTGAACCCGAAAATACTCTTAGATATAAAGGCACAGACAAACACAATTACAAACCCTTAAAACTAAATGCCATGAAAACAAAATCGAACAAAGCGGATTTGGAAAGAAAAAAATCAACATTCTTTCAAGCAGGGCTGGTACTAGCACTTTCGCTAGTTTTGTTAGCCTTTGAGTGGCCTACCAAAGGTAATATTAACCTCGATCTGGCTTCGGGTAAAACCATCGAGTTTGACCAAGAGATGATACCCGTTACACGCCCTGATGACATTACACCTCCCCCACCACCACCAATAGTGGTTCCAGACATTATCAACATTGTTGACAATAAGATTGAACTTAAGAATGAGAATGAAGATATCTTTAAAGACATTGATGATAAAACATTTAAGGCCTTACTCCAAAATCCAGTAATATACGATGACGAAAAGGAGATAGACGAGACCATACCGTTCGCGCTGATTGAAGAGCAGCCAACATTCATGGGGGGCGATTACAGAAACTTCACCAAATGGGTTTTTGCAAACCTTAAGTACCCCGAGATGGCAGCACAGAACGGAATTCAAGGTAGAGTTACACTTGAGTTCACCATCGAAACCGATGGATCGTTAACCAACATTGGAATAATAAAAGGGGTTGATCCACTACTTGACGCTGAGGCTATTAGAGTTGTATCAAAATCACCTAAATGGTCGCCAGGTATGCAGAGAGGGAAGCCAACCAAGGTTTCGTTCACCTTCCCCGTTACCTTCAGGTTGAACTAGAGTATCAAACCTGAAAAAGGATAAGACACAAAGCCCAGCAATTGTTGGGCTTTATCTTTGCCTACGATTTCTGCAATGAAAAGCCAAATACAACGAAAAGATTCTCGGTATAGGGATTCAGGATTAACTTTCCAAAAACAGGCAGGCTAAAACTGTCGGTAATTTTTATTTTTTGATTCACTCCTGCTCCAACACCAACTATGTTAAATGAATCGGCATAGTAACCACGGTATGGGGTAAGGCCAACAAAGAATTGGTAATCTTGCGTAGCAGTACGTGACCAATTATACCCAGCCTCAATGTAAGTTGAGTAGTAGTTCTTTCCTGTAGCGGGGTTCAGATCATCTCCCCACAGGAGGGTTGAAACCATTAGGCTAAACGGAACTTGTTTTGTGCCGTCGAAACTTATAGTTGCATCAACTGTATGCTGGGTTGTTGATTGATTGAGATCGAAAAATCGATTGAAACGGATTGTTTCGTTTGGGCAAAAATAATCGAGCAGCGAGAAGGTTAAGTTACCAATAGAGTAGGAGGCGTAAACATCCACTTCGGCATAGGAATTATCTACTGTATATGCTGCCCAAGCCCCAACCAAAAAGTTGTTTTTGCTGATATTAAAGCTGGGCTGAATATTCCAAGCATCGCATGTTAATGATCCGCGCCAAATATGCCTTGACTGAAAACTGGCCGTAAGCTCAACCAGAAGGGAATCGGTTGTATGGGGAATATGATCGGCAGGAACCGATGTTGAAGCGTTATCCTTATCGGAGTCAACAGCAGCACCAGCCCAGATTGATATGGCCAAAAATGCAAGAGAGAAGGCAGATCTGATCATCGTTTTAATATTTTGGCTGCAAAAGTAATCCTTTAAAATTCAATTCACCTCAAATCTAATGGCGTAAAAGATATGTTATTGAGCCATTATTAGGAGTTGTGCTTTTGTTCAAAATCATTTTATATCTATCTTTGAGCCATCTTACAAATAAATGGTTATGAAGTTAGGCGTAGTAATTTTCCCAGGCTCCAACTGCGATCATGATATGATCTATGTTCTTAAGAACATTATGGAGCAAGAGGTGGTAGAACTTTGGCATAAGGATACCGACCTACAAAATGTTGATGCTGTGGTTCTGCCCGGCGGATTTTCCTATGGCGACTACCTTCGCTCGGGAGCACTTGCTCGCTTCTCGCCCATCATGGAGAAGGTTATTGAGTTTGCCCACAACGGAGGTTTCGTATTTGGGGTTTGCAATGGATTTCAGATACTTTGCGAGGCCAAACTTTTGCCCGGAGCACTTCTCCATAACAACAGCCAAAAGTTCGAATGCAAAAATGTGTTTATTCTGCCCGATAGTAAAACAGCGGCTCCCACTGCCTTCTTACCACGTAATCGTTCGCTAAAAATCCCAATTGCCCATGGCGAGGGGCGCTACTACGCCGACAAGGAAACGCTGGCCAGCATGAGGATAAACGGTCAAATACTGTTTAGATACTGCGACGAGAATGGGAATATTTCCGAAGCGGTTAATCCAAATGGATCAGTGGAAAACATTGCAGGAGTTTGCAACGAAAACTTTAACGTATTTGGCATGATGCCCCACCCCGAACGTGCTGCCGACGATGAGCTTGGCAACACCGACGGTTACCTTATTATGGAATCGATGCTGAGGTATATAAAGGATAAGCTCTAAGGAAATTCAGGAATTATAATCCAAGGGGTTTTGTCCCCCTTTTTTTTTATAATTACCACCAAACAAACCTGCTCTATACATTGCAACCACTGCTTGCCATAGCATTTAAACCTTCTCGCTACCAAATTTGCTCTTAATCCATCGAGGTAGCATAATTGCACCAATTACAAGGTAAGGATAGTAGGTGGCCAGTCGCCATATAAAAGCCATTGCAACAGCAACGGTTCCAAGTATTGCTGGTTCAACAGGAATAAACTCGCCAAGGAAACGTGTAAAAACATACTCGGCAAAACCACTCCCACCTGGGGTTGGACTAACAAGCATCATAATCCACATAACCAGCTGACGGGCAAAAATTACACCATGGTCTGATACCACAAAAAAGGCTAACAACAATGCATTAACCACCCAGTAGCGCGATGTCCAAGAAAAAGCTGTTGCCAAAAACGATTTAAACCAAAAACCAAAGGGTTTAGTCTTAAACTCTTTAGAGTTCTCAATAATTTCAGTTCCAGCATCGTTGGCACCATGCTTCCATCGCCTAAGAATAGGCAACTTAAAAATCATCAGCATAAGCCACTTGAGCCCTCTGGGATTGAAAAAAAGGCCATACGACAGAATAATCACATAAAGCAGTTTAAGCAAGTAACCAATAAGCGCAAAAGTAAACAGCTCGTTAGCGAAATTAATTTCGTTGGTCAAGTTCACCCCAAAGAGCACTTCAGCTTTCACAAGAACCAAAAGGAGTGGGAACATAAGCAAAAAGTATAGCTCATCGAGGAGTGAGGTAGCCATCACAATAGCTGAGCTTCGCCCTACCCCAATGCCCTCCTTATTTATGTATAGTATGGCCACGCTAGTACCACCAATAGCAGAGGGTGTAATAGCAGAGGTGAACTCCCACAGCATTACTACCCGAAATGCCTGCCTAAGCGAGAGCTGGCCTTCAGTGAGAATCAATAATCGAACAATATATCCAACATCCCTGAACGCCATAAGTACAAGAGCCACCACAAACCAAAGAAAACTCCATTTGGCAAGGCTTACATAGGTAAAAACATTGGGATCGAATTCTTTGTAAAACATATATCCCACCACACCCAATCCAATTACAATCGGGAGAATCACTCGACTCAACTTAATTTTACTCAGGGGGTTTTCCGTTGGTTCCTGTTTTACTCTCCTTCGCATAAACACAAAATAAATCTACAGATTACTAGTTTAGTGGGACTTAGCAGTTTTCATGAAAAACGCACTATGTTATACAGCGAAACTGCAACAATTGTTGACAACAACCACTACGATTTGAAAAAACAAGTCACTTTTTAACAAAAAATAAGATATCTATTAAACACATCGTTCTAACTTTGTGATGATTCAAAGCTAGGCTAAAAAAGATTTCTGGCCATTAACTCAATACAAAAAAGTGATTATGTACTGAATAAATTTTGCCACAGATGTCACTCAGGATCACTTGAAACGATTAGTAACTCAAAGTTTTTTCTTATTTTTGTGCCTCGTTTATCAATCATTTAAAATCCAAAGCGTTATGAACATATATCGTTGTTGTTGATTTTCGAGAATATTTAACCTTTGGTTTTGGAGCAATTATTGTTTTATTGCCCATTGATTTTTTACAAATTTAACAACACAAAGCAAGGATTACAAACATTTTAAATCAAACATACAAAATGCTAAAAGTCTTAAAGTCCTCTCTTCGCTTATTGCTGATATCAACATTGCTCATTTCTTTCTCTCCCGAAATCAATGCACAACAGCTAAACATCAATCAAATCGATTTTAGCTCCATAAATGTCGACGATTTAACCGATGCGCAGGTTAAGCAGTTTATTGGGCGTGCCAAGGCAACAGGTATGTCTATACCAGAAATGGAAGCCGAAGCCATATCTAGGGGAATGCCATACGATGAGGTCCTTAAACTCAGGGAGAGAATTTCTGCATTGGAAATGGGCGAGGACAAAACCGTTGGACAAGGCGATGTTGATGAGCGCAAAGCATCATTCTCAACCGACACCAAGGTCCAAACGCAGGCACAACTCGATGATGTTGATATCTTTGGCTCAAACCTGTTCAAAAGAAAAGATCTTACGTTCGAGCCTAGCCTCAATATTCCCACTCCACCTGATTATCAACTAGGGTCTGGTGATGTTTTGAATATCGAGGTTTGGGGTGCTTCCCAAAGTTCTTTTAAACTTAAAATTTCGCCCGAAGGACAAATTTTCGTCCCCTCACTTGGCCCCATACAGGTAAGTGGGTTGACCGTCGAGAGGGCTACCTCGCTAATAATCAATAAACTTTCCACCATATACTCAGGATTAAAAGGCGCATCTCCTAACACATTTGCACAAGTAACTTTAGGCAATATCCGAAGCATAAAGGTAACCATTGCTGGCGAGGCCTTTATGCCAGGTACATATACCCTTCCCGCCTTTGCCACCGTATTTAACGCCCTTTACTTTGCTGGAGGCCCAGGTGGTAATGGTACATATCGCGAGGTAAAAGTCATCAGATCAGGCAATACCATTGCCAATATTGATCTTTATAGTTTCCTGCTAAAAGCCGAATCATCACAAAACATAAGGTTACAGGATGAAGATATGATTTTCATTGGCCCCTACAAAAATCGGGTTATGCTATCAGGTGAAGTTATAAGGCCAGCAATATATGAACTTAGGGAAAATGAAACGTTAAGCGATCTTATAAGCTATGCAGGAGGTTACACTTCGTCAGCATTCCATAAAAGTCTGGTTGTTAATCGCAAAACCGAGAGTGAGCGTCGCTTACTTAACGTTGATTCCGACCTTTTCTCCTCATTCCTTATGAAGAATGGTGATGTCCTTAAGGTTGGCAAAATCCTTGAACGCTACGAAAATCGTGTTACTATTCGTGGTGCAGTATTCCGCGAAGGTGAATACGCTTTAAAAGAAGGAATGACTCTAACCGATCTAATAAATAAAGCCGAAGGCCTTAGGGAGGATGCTTTCACCAGTAGAGCCTCGATTTACAGGTTGCGCGAAAACCTTGAGGTGGAAGTTATTGACGTTGATCTGAAAGCAATTTTGGAAAATCCAGCTATGGATCTGCAGCTAAAACGCGAAGATCTTCTACTGATCAGTTCAATCCTTGAACTTAAGCAAGAACGCACCGTAAATATTGTTGGTGAGGTACAAAAACCCGGTTCATTTCCTTATGCCGATAATATAAGTTTAGGAGAACTCATTCGCAAAGCGGGTGGTCTAAAGCATTCTGCTTCTTTGGCAATGGTAGAGGTAGCGCGGAGAGTACAAAACAGAGCGGCCACCGAATCGAGTGAAACAATATCTGAAGTATTCAACTTCCCAATCGATGAAAATCTATCCGTTAACGACGAAGGCTCTTCGTTCAGGTTAAAGCCATTCGATATCGTATTTGTACGCACATCACCCGGTTACAAAAAGCAGGAACTAGCCAAAGCAGAAGGCGAATTTACATTCCCTGGCAGTTATGCCATTGCACAGAAAGGCGAGCGCATTTCCGACTTAGTAGCCAGAGCAGGTGGTTTAACACCAGATGCTTATCTTCCGGGAGCTACTCTGCTCCGCAAAATTGATGACACACAACGCGAGCAGGCCGAAAGAATAAAAGAACTTGAGGGTGACAATTTAGAAATTGATGCCAATATTGATGAACAAATGAACAACTCGCACCAGCCCATTGGCATCAATCTGGAAAAAATTCTTAAAAACCCAAAAAGCAACGAGGATCTTCTACTTGTCGAAGGTGATATACTTAGGGTACCTCAACAGTTACAAACGGTTAGGCTTAGCGGCGAACTGCTAAATCCAGTAACTACTCGATATTTGAGAAACGTTACCCTAAGAAGATACGTAGCCCATGCCGGTGGTTTTACCGACAACGCCAGAAAGAGTAAAGTTTTTGTTGTTTACGCTAATGGATCGGTAAACAAAACCCGAAACTTTATATTCTTTAGGGTTTATCCCAAGATTGAACCCGGTGCAGAGATAGTTGTACCCACAAAACCCGAACGCGATGGCGTTTCGCTTCAAGAAACCTTAGCAATCAGCTCATCACTTTCATCTATTGCTCTAGTAACTATTTCAATTATAAATCAACTAGCTAAATAGCCCTATGACTATTAAAAACATTTGCTGCATTGGTGCAGGTTACGTTGGTGGCCCCACCATGGCTGTTATTGCCCAAAAATGCCCCGAGATCACTGTTAATGTTGTTGATATAAATCCTCAGCGAATTGCCGATTGGAACGATAAGGATCTGGATAAACTCCCCATATTTGAGCCAGGTCTAAAAGAGGTTGTGGCTGAAGCCCGTGGCCGAAACCTTTTCTTCTCAACCGACATTGAAAAGGGTATTCGCGATGCCCAAATGATTTTTATATCGGTTAACACCCCTACCAAAACCTATGGTAAGGGCAAGGGAATGGCTGCCGACCTAAAGTACGTTGAACTTTGCGCCCGTCAAATTGCTGAGGTGGCAACTGAGGATAAAATTGTAGTGGAGAAATCAACTCTTCCCGTTCGTACAGCTCAGGCCATAAAAAAGATTCTCGATAATGTAGGGGGCAAGGTTCAATTTCAAATACTTTCGAACCCCGAATTTTTGGCCGAGGGAACAGCCATTGACGATTTACACAATGCCGACCGCGTACTAATTGGTGGCGATATAGCTACAGCCGAAGGTCGCGAGGCCATGAATGCCCTTACCGATATTTACGCCCATTGGCTTCCAAAGGAACGCATCCTGCAAACCAACGTATGGTCATCGGAATTATCTAAACTAACTGCCAACGCATTCCTTGCACAACGCGTTTCATCAATTAATGCCCTTAGCGCCCTGTGCGAAAGCACCGAGGCCGATATCGACGAGGTGGCCCGCGCCATTGGCAGCGATAGCCGCATTGGGCCAAAGTTTCTTAAATCGTCGGTTGGTTTTGGAGGCTCATGCTTCCAAAAAGATATTCTTAACCTGGTTTACATCTGCCGTAGCCTTGGCTTGCAAGAGGTGGCCGATTACTGGGAACAGGTTATCATACTAAACGATTACCAGAAGCGTCGCTTTGCCGATAGTATAATAGCAACCCTTAACAACACCATCTCTGGTAAAAAGATTGCTTTCTTTGGATGGGCATTTAAAAAGGACACCAACGACACCCGCGAATCGGCTGCCATTTATGTTGCTGATCATCTGCTCGACGACCAAGGATCAATTCACGTGTACGATCCAAAGGTAAGGCCACAACAAATGTATGCTGACCTTAACTACCTTAACACCCGCACCGAGAAGGAGAACGAGGAGCTACTCTCAGTTTGCACCGATCCTTACGAAGCGGCCAAAGGTGCTCACGCCATAGCCGTGCTGACCGAGTGGGACGAGTTTAAAACATACGACTGGCAGCGCATTTACGACAATATGCTAAAACCAGCCCACATCTTCGATGGACGAAATATTTTAAATCATAAAGAGCTGATAAAAATTGGGTTTAAGGTTAAGGCTATTGGAAAGGCGTATTAGAAATTTTGGACACAAAGGTCTCAAAGAAGGCACAAAAGACACTAAGGAAGAATTTCGGTATTTATCTTTGTGCCCCTTCGTGTATCCTTCCGGCCTGTAGGCAGAGAGGTGTGTGTTTCGTGTAACTTGAATACTAAACCACTAAGATGTTTTTTGTGTAACTCTGTGAAACCTTTGTGTTTTTTGTGTAATCTTAAATCACAATTATGGAGAACCTAACCGAAAACGAAATATCCAATATAATCATTGGGTGTGCCATAGAAGTTCACAAACAGTTAGGTCCTGGGCTACTAGAATCTGCATACAAGGAATGTTTATACTACGAATTGGTCAAAGCAGGTCTTTCTGTCCAAAGAGAAAAACCTGTGCCTGTTGTTTACAAAGACATTAAGTTGGATCACGGGTACAGAATCGATCTTCTAGTTAACAACAAAGTGGTTATAGAATTAAAAACAGCCGATTGCTTTACTGATGTTCACCTAGCGCAAGTATTAACATATCTTAGACTAGGCAATTACAAGCTAGGACTTTTGTTAAATTTTTATGTAACGTCACTCAAGAATGGCATTAAACGCGTTATTCTATAATCTTTGTGACCCTGCGTGACTCCTTAGTGTATACTCTGAATAAAACAAATCTTTACGCCACAATTTTATCAACATTTCTGGGATCCAGGCAAATGTAATTCGGATCATACATTTGTCTGGATTCAACGAGAGCATACACGGTCCTTAATAGCTTATTTGCGACGTTATTAAGGGCTAGATGTTTTGGTTTGCCTTCATATATCTTCCTCTCATAGTAGTGCTTTATATCCTTGTTGTATTGTATTGCGCTGGCCGCACACAAGAACAATAATGTCTTTAGGGACGTATCACTCATTCTGCTCACCTTTGACTTCCTAACCATTTTCCCACTGCTATCGGGGAAAGGGCATACTCCTGCAAACGAGGATGCCTGCCGAGCCGTCGGAATCTTCTTGAAGTTCTGGGTCTTAATGATTAGCTCATTGGCTGTAACCGAGCCTATGCCCTTAATGCTGACAATGAGCTGGCTGTTTTCGAACAGGGCTTCATCAGCAAGGATAATATCATGTATTTGCGCTTCGATTTCTCGGATCTGGCTGTAAAGGCTATCCATGACCCTATCGGAAATTGCTTTAGCCTGAATGGACCGAAAAGGGGAGCGGCCTTTCTCCTTCAGGTGCGTAATTAGCATCTTTCGCTGCTTAACCAGTAGCTCACGCATGCTGTGAAGTTCTCTTAATTCATGTAAGTTCTCCAATGGGAAAACCGCATCCCTCAACTTGTCCCCAAACCGTTCCCCATATTCCCGAATACGGCTGGCATCCAGCTGATCGCTTTTCCCCTTCTGCAAGCCCAGGCTATGCTTTATCTCATACCCAGGAACAGCACAGATCCGTATTCCATAGCTATTTGCCAGGAAGATCAGCAAATCACCATAGATGCCTGTGTGTTCAATACAAAGAGTACTCTCTTTGTTGAGATTAGAAAGGAAATCACAAATGGACGAATACTTGTTTTTCACTTCCAAATTCGTCAGCTTATCATTCTCCTGCATAAAACTTACATCAAACTTTTCTTTTGACAGGTCAATTCCATAAATTTGTTCCATCTCGTTTCTATTTTATAGAGGCTCCACATTGAGTGGCTAAAACCGTAATAATGGGTTCTACCCTAAATACTCTCTGGCTTTAACTCAATAATATGCTGTACTTAATACACAAAATAGGTTTAAACCTCTACCTTTGTCAAAGTTAATGCAGCATATGGAGTCTCTTTTATTAATGT
>DDWD01000131.1:6432-20173 GCA_002345825.1 Bacteroidales bacterium UBA2295 | reverse complement strand
TATCCTGGTTAAGGAAAAGGGTACCCTCCACAGCAATATTATCGATGCCAATACCGATTACATATATCATAATCTTGATGGTATTGATGATTTAGGAAAAAAATCGATTCAGTGTGGAAGGCGGGTTGATGCGGTTAAGCTATGGTTTGCCTGGAAATATTTCGGAAAAAATGGCTATGCCAAACGCATTGAGAATATTATGGATATGGCTGCCTATGCCGAGGAGCTGGTTCGTAAAAATCCAAAACTACAAATGGTTGCTCCCCGGCAGTCGTTAAACATATGCTTTAGGTATGTTCCCGAAAAAGAGGTTGATTTGAACGATTTCAATTTAAAGGTGCGCGAAGTTCTCCGGCGAAGCGGCAAGAGCATGGTTAACTACGCTTATATTGATAAATCGCTAGTTATTAGACTAGTGATAGGCAACAACGAGATAGAAGCTAGCGATATAGATTCTTTCTTTAATAACTTCATCGCTTCAGCTCAAAAGCTTGAGGAAGAATTAAACTAACTTTTATGAGTAAGAAGTATACGGGAATTGCCATTGCACTTGCCTGGCCAGAAACATTTTGCAAACAAGCAGGAGCTTGGTACGACCTACCAATGCGTTGGCTACGTTTCAATATCGACTACTACTACCAGGCAGGCCATGCAGCGGTAATTCTTATCGATAAGCGAACTGGCGATGCACGATATTTTGACTTTGGAAGATACCACTCGCCACATAACTATGGTAGGGCTAGAAGTGCAGAAACAGATCCGGAACTTACAATCACTACAAAAATCACAACAGATGATTACAAAGTGGTTAACGTAAGCGATATCCTTACTGAACTTCAACAAAACAAATCATGCCATGGCGATGGAACATTATACTCCTCGCAAATACCAATAGATTATGATAAAGCTTTAGCAAAAGCTTTAGAGATTCAGTCCAAGCATTTTCTTCCCTATGGGCCCTTTGTAAATGGCGGAACTAACTGCTCACGATTTGTAAGTACTGTTATTCGGGCGGGCAATCCACCTCTGAGAAATCTTATCCCCTTAAAGTTTTTTGTCCCCCTAACCCCAACCACTCTAAGCAACGTAAAGGCTGGGAACTACCGATTGACAATGCTTAAGCTAAGTGCAATAGGAGAAAAAATTAAGGTACCAAGACCAAACTACAGAAACTGGGCTGATAGTTTGGATTGGCTTGGGAAAACGGTCCCCGCTCCCATTCGCCATCCGAATGTACCAGAACATGCTCAGTGGCTCAGCGGTGAAGGGTATGGGTCATGGTATGCAATTTCTTCTGCTAATGGTAACCTGGAGCTTTCCGAGTATGGTCCTGAGGGAAAGTTTGAAAGTAAATCTCTTTTTAACCCCAATCCCCAGTTTAACCCAAATGAGCCTTACAAAATAACGTACCCCAGCAATTGTAAAATATTATCACTTAAGCAACACGGCGTTTTAATTCAGATGCTTGCAAGGGATGTTTCTCCTGTGAAATCCTAATGCTAGGCAGTTAACTCAACCGAGCGTATTTTGCCCGCTGGCAAGCCATAGCCGTCAAGCTAAGGATACAAAACAAATAAATTAAAATAATTCTTTTGATTGGTTTGTGTAGAATATTAATACTAGAGCCCTCGTAGAGGGCATATAGCGATTGAAGAAATTAATGCAAATGATTTTATGCGCTTCGTAGATGCGCAATAAGGGCTGCGGATATATATTGCACCCCCACGGGGTGCTTTAGGCTTTGCAATCTATACCCTATCGCTATGCACCCTCTACGAGGATGTGAATAAGGAAATTAACGACTTTAGATAAATTGAAATTATGCTTAGCCTGACGGCTATGGCTGTCAAGCAGGCTCAGCGTAGCTAAACCAAATACCGCTAGGCAATATGCTAATCAAGTAAAGCATACACTACACACATAAAATTGGATATAGACCAAACTGCTTTGTTTAGCGTATTCTCCAAGGATATCACTTTCAGCCATAGAAACCAGAGTATTTATCAACCTTTTTTTTTTGCATTGCAAAAATTAGGTTGTAAAAGACGCATGGAAAATGAATGAATATCTATATGACAATGAGGGTAAGCAGGATAGGCGATTTAATAATTAAAGTCTAAGCTTGCTTTCTTAGCAAGAAAACCTATCCTTAAATATTTACGAAACACCAATATTAAGTTTGCAGTAAAAAAACCTAAACATATGTCCAAAACGGTTGTTATCATTTTAATTATATCGTAAATTGCCATTAACCTATACTCATGCTTATGTATGGGATCCCGAAGCAACCGAATCGTAAAGGAATAATCCTTAGTATAACTCTCTACATTTTAGGAGGATTAGTATCTCTATTGCTCTTCGAAACCAATAATAACCCATATACTCTTTGGCTTCCGTTGGGAGTAGCATTGGGAGCAATATTACTTTGGAGCCCTAGCGTTTTACCCGGCATCGCTTTGGCCTCACTAGCCTGCCATATAATTATTTATGGATTTTACCTAAATGGGTCAGTAAAGTTGACACATGTTACAATGGCTGCAATAACTTCAGTTGTTGAATTAGCAATGGTTTTCGGAGTTTACAAGATATTAATTTGGTACAGAACCTTTCGGCTCTCAACAGGGAAANNACAACGAATTACACCAGTTTCAGTATCATACCTTTTTGCGGCTCCTCTTTTCGCAGCATTGTATATAGCATTGGCTTCAATTAATGGGCTATCCTTTGATAAAATGCTTTTGGTTAATACCGCCCTAGGCAATTTAATAGTTCTATTTCTTATTCCGCCCATATTTATTACCAGCATAAAAGCATTCCCCATAGATACAAACAGGTACAAGATTTTACTACTTATTATTACCTCAATTGGAATAGGCCTGCTACCAATTTTCACAGCATTCAACCACTTTGGAGTAGAGCTATACTATGCTTTAATTTTTATATTTATTGCGCTTGTTTCCTCAAGCCAAAATTTTAGGGTATTCATTATTGCGCAAGCTTTACTATTCTTAGTAGGTACATACTCACTTCTGGTTTCAGAGTTTTTGGTAAGTACTAATATGCTGGCCAACCATCTAATTCTATCATCTGTAGCCATTTTGCTCTCATACTACTTTAACATTAAGTTTGATTTAAGAGTAGCTCAGCTAAACAAACAGCTTGCAAAACCCTTCGAAATCAGCGAAGATACTGACCGTAAAACTGAAGAGTATCGAAGGCTCACCGAAGAACTATTTATTGAGGTGGATAAGCGAGCTAAAGCCGAGAAAGAGCTAGCCCAAAGCAAAAGACTACTAACCGAAGCACAAGAATACAGTGGAATTGCCACATGGGAATATTCCATATCAAAAAAACAATTCCGCTGGATATCGTACAATAAAGACAAGCCCATACTTGGATTTGATATTGAAAAGGAAACCCTAAGCACCTTTGCCAAAAGGCTTCACCCCGATGATTTTTATGCCCTAAGCAAGCTAAATAGAGGCAACGCTAAGGATAGTATGGATTTCGAGATGGAAATTAGAATTAAAAATGATGCTAATATCTACGAATACTTCTTGTTGCGCGGACGAAATCTATCGGATAATAAAAAATCTGTTCGGGTGGTGGGGCTAATTATGGATATTACTGAACGAAAAAAATTCGAACAGCTTCTACTGGAAAAAGAGCAAAAATATCGGGCTCTTTTCGACTCAAATATCGATCCTGTTTGCGTAATACATGCCAATAACTACCAGATTAAAGACGTAAATCCTGCCTTCGAAAGGGTATATGGCTTCGCCCGCAACGAGATAATTGGAAAACCTTACATAAGCTTATCTGCTGAGCCCGATGAAACCAAAGCAACCATTGCCTTTGGTCGCCAAAAGGGGCATTACAGAATTCCCCATAGAGTTCACCTAAAGAAAAACGGTGAAAAGTTTTTTATTGAGGCCAACTTGATGAGCTACATGGTGAATGGTGAGGAGATGCTTTTTATTATAACCCACGATATAAGTGAACGGAAAAAAGCAGAAAATCTTCTGGCTGAGCGGGAGCAGAAGTTTAGAGCCTACTTCGAATCCGATTTGATAGGGATGGCTGAGATTTCCATAGCCAAGGAATTTCAGAACCTCAACAATAAACTTGTTAGGATGTTGGGGTATAAAAGCAAAAAGGAAGTTATGCTTATGACTTGGGATGATGTAACGCACCCCGACGATAGAGCCCAGGAAAACAGGCTTTTTAACGAGGTTATTACTCACATCTCAACAGGATACTCCATAGAAAAAAGGTTTTTGGCAAAAGACGGCACCTACGTTTACTGTAGCGTTTACATCAAATCAATAAAAAATACTCAGGGCAACATCACACACCTAATCGTTCTAATTGATGATATCTCCAATAGAAAACGAGCTGAAATTGAACTCCAAGAAAGCAAGGCACAGCTAAGTCAAGCACAGGCAGTGGCCAAGCTGGGGAGCATTAGGTTACAACCTGGCAACAACAGTATCAAAGTTTCTGACGAAGCTTATGAGATTATGGGTTACGGCAATGGAAGGCCACCCCTAACCCGAAGCGATTTGTTAAAGATGATCTTACCCGGTTCGTCATCAAAACTCAACGCCTTTATTTCAACGCTCGAAGAGGGAAAACCAATTAAAGGCGATCATGAAATAGAAATATCCTGCACCAATGGAGAGGTTAAGTACCTATTAATAAATTTTGGGCTAACCCTAAATACCAGCAAACAGGTTAAGGAAATACTAATTACGCTTGCCGATATTACTAGAATTAAAAGTGCTGAAATGGCTCTTCAGGAAGCCAACGCCCTAAAAGACCAGCTTTTCTCAATAATTGGTCATGATCTACGATCGCCCATAAGTTCAATTAATCAGCTAATTGAGATTTTGCATACCCACTGGAATGAGTGGGACAGCGAAACGATAAATTCAACTCTTGAAACGCTTAAGAGTTCCAGCGCTGAAACATACAAACTCCTCGAAAATTTGCTGGAATGGGCTAACTCTCAGCGGCTCGATAAATTTAAACCGGTTCAAACCGATTTAATACCAATACTCGAGGATGTTTTTGCCCTTACCAAAGGCACTGCAAGCAGCAAGAATATTTCGATACAAAAAAAGTTGTTGCAAAATGCCCCTGTATTTGTTGATGTAGAGATGATTAAAACCGTTTTAAGAAATCTTATTGGTAACAGCATAAAATTCACACCATCAGGTGGTAATATTACTATTGATTTAAAAGAAAATAGCAACACATACCTTGTTTCGATTAAAGATAATGGTTTGGGTATTAGCGAGAAAGATCAACTGCTGCTATTCGACAATGCTTCCTCCATTTCAACACCGGGTACAAATAACGAAAGAGGAACTGGACTGGGATTAAAACTTGTGAAAAAATTTATTGACAAGAACAGCGGCGAAATCTTTGTTAAGTCTAAACCTGGAGAAGGGTCACAATTCTCGTTCACACTGCCTAAGGCAAATCAGCGGTAAAANNTGCTTTCCCTTTTTGGAAACTTTTCATACATTAGCAGCAAAATCATTGGTTATGATCATCATTGGTCTTGTAATTTTTTATGTGTTTACTCCACTACTCATACTGCATCTCTGTCATCGTTATAAGTTTGTAAATAAGTTGGGGGCAGTTATTGTTGCATATCTGGTGGGGCTGCTTATTGGCAATATTGGGTTACTTCCTAGTTTCAGCCCAATGCTCAACGATTTTTTGCTTACCAACCCAGAAACAACTGCTAAGCAAATTGAAGCAATGCATGCTAGCGGTGAGGTTGGGGCCACCGATGTGCTAGCTTTCAAAATTTACAGCCTGCGCGATATGCTCATGAGCGTAACCATCCTGCTGGCCATTCCGTTATTACTCTTCTCGGCCAATATTAGCCAGTGGAAAAATTTGGCTGGTAAAACAGTAACCTCTGTTTTAATTGGTTTTATGTCTGTGGTGCTGGTAGTAGTAATTGGTTTTTTTATCTTCAAACTTGAGGGCACCAAGGATTTATGGAAAGTTGCAGGGCTTCTCATTGGAGTATATACTGGCGGAACGCCCAATTTGGCCTCGCTTAAAATGATGCTGGAGGTTGATGCCAACACCTATATCCTCACCCACACCTACGATTTGGTGGTGGGGGTTTTGTACCTCGCTTTTTTAATGACTGTTGGACAGCGCATGTTCCATAAATTTCTTCCAAAGTTCCCAATATCAACCAATGAAGATTTTGGAGATAAACACTTCGGCGACGACCCGTTCTGGGGGATTTTAAAAAGGGAAAAATTGGTTCCATTGCTAAAAGCGTTCGGAATAGCTATTGCCATTTTTGCTGTTGGCGGGGCACTTAGCTTGCTGGTTCCCAAAAGCAGGGTTATGGTTGTGGTTATTCTAACCGTTACAACCCTTAGCATTCTAGCATCGTTAATCCCATCTGTAAACCGTATCGACAAAACGTTTGAGTCGGGGATGTACTTGATACTAATCTTCAGCTTGGTTGTGGCCTCAATGGCCGATATCAGAAATTTTGCAGGATTAACTCCGGGGCTATTTGGCTATATCAGTCTTGCTGTCTTTGGATCGCTATTCCTTCAGGTGATATTAGCAAAGCTTTTTAAGGTAGATGCCGATACTACAATGATTACATCGGTTGCATTTATCTGCTCGCCACCCTTTGTTCCAGTGGTTGCAGGTGCTCTCAAAAATCGCCACATTATTGTTTCGGGCATAACCATCGGAATTATTGGGTACGCCGTGGGAAACTACCTTGGATATATTGTGGCTGAGGTGCTTAGCAAATTATAAGCCGGCTTGCCTGTATCAAATCGAGGCTACCCAAAACTAACTTACTGATAATATGTGAGTTTGTTTGGGAAAAATTCAAAATAATTTTTAGAAACTGTTTAAGTTCTATTCCTACAAAACATTTTGCTAATAGCCACGGGCTTAAGCCCGTGGTCAAAAAGGTTGATGACTGCTGGGCTTCAGCCCCATAATTAAATATTAAAATGTGGCTAAAGCCATTATTTGTCACTTATTTCTTCCACGGGCTTAAGCCCGTGGCAACTGAAAATCAAAGTACTAATTTAAACTTAAACAGTTCCTAAAACAAAGTCGGAAATCATATCATTACTTTTTTTGTACAGCCTCGACAAATAGCACTAAGCTTTAGCAACAATAGCAATAACTTTAACAACCTCTCCTTTAATATCTGTGATGGGTGAATATGTTTCGGCGAGATTTACCTCCTTAGAATCAATAATCCCCTTAAAGGTTCTCTGCCTGATTACCCCATTGCGCAAATCATTCCAAAAGGCATTATAGTGGGCATCTGTTTCTTGCTCTGCCCTAAAATAGTCGGAATGATTCTTTCCCTTAATTTTATCAACAGCCTGCCCAATCAACTTCGCCATTGGATTGTTAACCCTAATTATCTCACCATTCGTTCTATACTCGGCCACATAGGTAGACGAATCCACCGCTTTCACAAATGCGTGGTACTCCTCAAGCTCTTTAGCCAGAGTTTCGGCCCTTTGTTCGGCAACTTTCACATCGGTAATTATCCTACTAATACCCCAGGTGCCCACTACCCTGCCGGATGTATCAAAAAGGGGCATTTTAGTTACCGAAACCCAATTATCGTTACCATTATCAAAGGTTTCATGGGAAACTCTGTCCTTGACAGGCGTTTTGGAGTTCATAATATCCTGCTCCTCGCTGAAGAATTTCTCAGCATTTTCCTTGGTGTGGAAATCGAAATCGGACTTACCCACAAGTTCATCGGGGCTATTTGCACCAAAGAGCGACACCATCGACTTACTTATGCGGATGAATCGGCTTTTTTCATCCTTAAAGTATATATAGTCGGGGATGTTGTCCATTAGGGCATTCAGAAGTGTTAGCTCTTGCTGCAGTTCCTGCTGAATTCGTTCTTGCTCGCCCCGCTTGCGCTCCATCTCTTCCTGAGTTGCCTGCAGCTCTTCCATATTCTGACGCATCTCCTCTTCCTGAGCCTGCATCTCCTCGGCCTGTTGCTGCGACTGCTCAAGAAGCATTTTAGTTTTAGCGTTAATCTTAACAGAAAGTAATGTTGATGCTATGCTCTCGGCAATTCTCTCGAGAAACTCAACCTCATGCTGTTCAAATACTTTAAACGATGCCAATTCAATAACCCCCAGCACGGCCTCCTCATGCTTTAGGGGGACCAAAACTACGTATCGAGGGGTAGCCTTACCCAGCCCTGAGGTAATCTCGACATAATCCTCAGGAATTTCGGTAAGCTGTATGGTTTCCTTCTCAAGGGCACAAGCACCAACTAGGCCTTCTTTTAAATCAACCTTTTTATTTAGATACTTTTTCCTGTCCCAGGCATACGCCGATATAAGCTCAAAATAGTTATCGCCTCGCTCCTCGTCGTTTAAAATAAACATGGCAGCCTGATTTGCCTCAAGATATTTTACTACATTCTTTACAATATCATCGGCCAAGAGTTGAATATCGTCGTTGTTATGACGAAGAATATCGGCAAATTTGGCAAAGCCTTCGTTGGCCCAAGCACGCTTTCTATCCTCTTCCTTTCTTAAATCTTCCTCTTGTTTTGCTTGCTTAAGGCTATTTCGCATATCGATAAGCGAATTACCAAGTATGTCTTTTTCGCTCAGCAATTCCAAATCGCTCTCGAGCTGTCCCTTACCAATATCAAGGGCAAACGAGGTTTTTTGGTTTAACCCATCGATGGATCGATTAAACGCTTCGGCCATTTCCTCAATCTCATCGTTCGAGTTGATATCAAGAATAAGATCCTTGGATATCTCACCATTGGCCATCCGTTTGAGCGAATTGGTGATTCCTACTATGGGCTTGGTTAAACCATTTGAGATGATAAGCAGAATGATAACAATTACAAGTAGCGCCACAATTCCAACAGCTAACGATATATATAGCATACGATTGGCAGTATGCATAACCTGACGATACGGTATGGAGATACCGAGCGACCAACTCTTGTCAATTCCATCAACAGTAACTGGTGTAAAAAACATATAGTGAGTGCTACCATCGGAATCGGTACGAATAAAAGTGAACTCCTCAGCCTGCTGAACCCTTTCAATAACTCTTTCTTGCTCAACCTCTAGGGGATATAAATCTGCTATACTTTTGCTGATTAAATCATTATTGGGATGTCCAGAAATAATTCCCTCGTACGAAAGTAAAAAGGCGAAACCACCCTCAAGGGTCTCCACCTCACTTACCAGTTTCTGTAGCGCATTAAGCTCGAGGTCGAGACCAATCATTCCCATAAACTTACTGTCGATTTGAACAGGTGAGGCAATGGTAGTCATAATACGCGCTTCGCGCGATCCGTCCTCCACAACATCTAAATATGGCTCCCAAATATCATCGGCATTCCCTTTTTTAAAAGCTCCATATATTTCGGGATCACCGTCCATACTCCGCTCCTCCTTGGCGCTGGTAAAAGCATTATTGTCCTCGCGCAACACGTACATCAGTATTCGCCCAAAATCCTTATCGTAGTTTGGTACATAGCCATAGTACTCCCAGCTATCCCAAATGATGTATACATGAGGATTTGCCTCAATTACTGGTTGATACATCTCCAGAAAAAGCTTTGACCATTGCTCGCTTGGCATGCGTTGATATATGCTAAATGCCTGAGCCAAGGTGCGAGTTATGGTGATGTTTTTCTCGAAGAATCGGCTGATCTCGCCAGCGGAATTCTCAGCAAGGAGCTCAGTCTTTTCAAGCGTTTCCTTTAAAATTGTTTGGCGCGAATTGACTACGATGTAGCCAATGGAAACCACATAAAAAAAGGAAAATACCGTTAGGATGTAAAGAATTATCTTTTGACGGATTGAGCGTTTGTTTTTCATTGTGGCATAAATTTTATTAGCAAGGTAAATTTAGGGATTTATTTTTGGATTAGAACAGTTGCTATAGGTTTATCAATATTAATGGTTAGATAACCATTCGGAAAATCAACTCGTAGAAATACATGAGTAGAATGCTAATTAAAATCGGTAACATAAAAATTCTTTGCAAAATTCACTAAGTAAACCTTTTCTGTTGCACGGGTTAAAGCGGTGTAAAGCCACCGAAGATATTCTTTACTTATCATATCATCACGAAAAAACCCCTGATCGATGTACACATGCCTCCACTGCCCACCTTGAGCTTTATGGCAGGTTACAGCATAGGCAAATTTAACCTGAAGCGCGTTGTAGTATGGGTCGGCCTTAATCTTTTTAAAACGATTTCTCTTGTTAATCTCATCGGCATAATCGAGCGAAACGCTCTCGTATAGTTCATTCGATTTACTAGAGGGAAGCGCAGGGCCATCGAGCGCCAAAGTATCGAGCATAATCACCACATCCAACTCTTGCTGCTGGTAATCAACCAGCTTTACCGTCACCTCGGCAAAGCGAAACCCGTGGAGTTCTTTGGTACCCTTTATGCGAACTACCTCAACAATATCGCCATTGGCAATAAAATTCACATCGGGAACGCTCTCAACCCAGAAGTAGCTGTTGCGCACCACCATCAACAGATCCCCAATGGATAGTTCCTCCTCACGCCACAAAATTTGGTTACGGATACCCTGATTATACTTATTTGCTCGTTTATTGGAGTAGCTTATGACTATCGTATCCTCCACTCCCACTTTTGAATAGCTACTCTCAAGCGTTTCAACCAAATCGACACCCGACAGTCGAACTATATCATCAAAACCTACAAGTTGAAACTTAGGTATTTCGATTTGGTTTTTAGCAATCAGCGTTCGCAAAGATGTGGCATTACTCAAAATTCCAGAATCGGCCGCTTGCCTAACCACCTCATGCAGGGTGATATCAGTAACCTCGTAACCATAGCTCTCCAGAACACGCTTGTCGAGGGCAGGACTAATGTCGAGTCTAACGGGGGGAAGCTGGGCCTGGTCTCCCACCAACATCAAACGGCAGTTCTCTCCATCTGCAATGAACTGCATTAGATCCTCTAGTACATTGCCCGATCCAAAGGATGAGTCTTCGGCTGAGGAGTTATTTATCATAGAGGCCTCATCAACAATAAATATTGTGTTGGTACTTGTATTCCGATTTAGGACAAAGCGGCCAATTGCCTCCTTTTGCGATTGCTGACGATAAATCCATTTATGAATGGTAAATGCAGGATATCCTGAATATTGGGATATTACCTTGGCAGCACGACCCGTTGGAGCCAAAAGTACAACCTTGATACCCTGTATGAGCAACGACCTTACACATGCTGCGATTAAAGTGGTTTTACCTGTACCGGCAAAACCCTTAAGCAAGAATATTTGATGCGATTTTTTATCTGTAAAAAAATCCGCAAGTAAATGCGATGTAATTTCTTGGCTTTTAGTTAATTCAAAGCCGATACTTTTAATTAGAGTCGATTTTAGGACTTCTTTTTTCATTACAATAAGTGAAATAAATCTAGCTATTGGTGTTAGAAATTAATTATATGTTTATAAATTTGCAGGCAAACTTAAATTAAATTGAGTAAAATGAAAACCGTTTATCAAATTCTGCTTCTAATTGCCATAGTGGTTTTATCGTACCTAGTTTTTGAAAGCATCATGAACCCAATTCGTTTCAATAACGAAAAGGATAAAAGGTATGCAAAAACCATCAACCGTTTAAAGGATATCAGAACGGCTCAACTAGCTTACCGCTCTGAGCATAACAAGTTCACAGGAAGTTTCGATACGCTAATTAATTTCGTGAAGCACGATTCATTCCGCGTGGTAAGGCAAATTGGTTCTATGGATGACTCCATTGCTGTAGCCAAAGGGCTTGTTCGCCGTGATACAGTTAAAATTAGCATTCTTGATAGCCTTTTCAAGAAAGGTTACTCAGTTGACTCGCTTAGGTTTGTTCCTTTCACTGGAGGTGCAGAATTTGAAATGGGAGCTGGTGAACTGAAAACTGGTTCTGGCCTAACAATTAAAGTTTTTGAGGCTAAAGTTCATAACGATGTTCTTCTCAAGGGACTCGACCGTCAACTTGTTGTTAATGAAAATGACCTAAGGAAGAAATTGGAGCGTTTCCCTGGCCTACAGGTTGGTTCGTTAACTGAAGCTACTAACAATGCAGGTAACTGGGAATAGGATGGGTAACTATGCAAAAGTTTGAACTTTTCGACGAGACCTTTGATCCTTTCCGTACCGAATCATACGAATTATCCATTCAGGGATACCTGAATGGATTTTCTTTTTGTGTTAAGGACTTGACCCGAAACTTGTTTATAGCCCTTGTCAACAAGGATTTCGACAAACCCGTAGTTTTTGCTGATGATTGGATGGACAGGGTGGATTGGTTCCTGAATCTATACGAGTGGATAAAGAAGCCATTCAAAAAAGTAGTATTATGCTACGAATCGCCAAAATTCACTTTGGTTCCACAAGAATATTTTATACCTGAAAAAGCAAAGCAGATACTTACTCTTTCGCATATTATCGATGACCTAGAGGAGATCCGTCACCATAACATCGGCAAGGAGATAAGTTGTATTTTCAGCATCCCATCCTCACTAACAGCAAATCTTTTGAAAACATTCCCAAATCTATCGGTTGTAAGTGCGGGAAGTACCCCCTTGTCATTTCATCTTTTAAAAAACAGTATTAAACATACCCCGCAGCTCACAATAGCATTTTATAATCGTTTTGCTGCTGTAAATCTATCGCACGGAGATAAATTGTTGCATAGCGGAACAGTAAAACTGATTAACAGCGAGGATACGGTCTACCATTTGGTAAACATCTGCAAACAGTTTGATATTTCGCCCGCTGAGACTGAGATAACCCAGCTTAGCAACTTTGCCAATCAAGAAGATTTTTCTACGTTGCTGAAACGATTTTTCAAGTCACTTAAGCTAGAGGACAGCATAAAACACTCCCATTTTAGTTACCAGCTAAGCCAGTACAAAACAGAGTACATAAATCTTTTCAACCTATCGCTATGCGAATAGTTAGCGGAACTTATAAGGGAAGAATCTTTAGCCCTCCCAAAAGCATAAAAGCCCGTCCAACCACAGATATTGCAAAGGAGGGGCTTTTTAATATCCTCTCAAATAGTTTCGATTTCGATGATATAAGTATCCTAGATCTATTCTCTGGTACAGGAAGCATAAGTTTTGAATTTGCGTCGAGAGGATGTAAAAACATTCATCTGGTAGAGCTAAATCATCTGCATTTCAATTTTATTCGCAAAGTAATTAACGAACTGCAGCTCGATCAGATTACCCCAATAAGACACGATGCGTATAAATTTTTGAAAAATTGCAAAATTCAGTTCGATATCATATTTGCAGATCCACCATATGAATTCAAGGGTGTTGAGACAATTCCCGATCTAGTTTTTCAAAATATGCTCCTCAACAACAATGGGTTGCTTATTATTGAACATTCGAAACGAACAGATCTATCTAAACTCCGCAATTACAAGGAGACCAGAAATTATGGAAATGTTCATTTTAGTTTCTTTAAATTGTAATTTTTTTGGGAAAAGGTATTGCAGATATAAAAAGAAGATTTATCTTTGCACCGTCAAAAACAGAGACACGTTCTTTAAAACAACATTGGTCCGGTAGTTTCTCGTCAAACAATAAGTTTTCCGAGATTAGAATATATGCCTGTCTCGTCAACAGGGTTGACGAGACGAGACGAGTTCGAAGCTCGCCGGATTATAGTTTGTTTAACATC
>DDWD01000131.1:0-6335 GCA_002345825.1 Bacteroidales bacterium UBA2295 | reverse complement strand
AGTTGGTTAGAATACATGCCTGTCACGCATGGGGTCGCGAGTTCGAGTCTCGTCCGGACCGCCAACAATATAAAAAAGCCTCTTTAGAGGCTTTTTTCATTTATACGCACTCCTATGTACTACACCTACATCATTTGGAGCCAAAGCCTCGATATTTTCTACAAGGGGATAACGCAGAACCCCGAGAACAGGCTGTGGGAGCATAACAACGACATGAGCCGTTTTACGGCAGGAAAAGGCCCGTGGGCACTCATGTACCTCAAGCAGCATAACACCAAGCGCGAGGCCATCATCGAGGAGAAACGAATAAAACGCCTTAACGATAAGTCCATTCACAAGCTCATCAGCTCACCCGATAACATCGCACCGCCGCTGGGATAATAAAGCAGAATAATACATGCCTGTCATCTCGTTAACTGAAGTTGACGAGACGAGTTCGAGTCTCATCCGGACCGCCAACAAAATTAAAAAGCCTCAATTATGAGGCTTATTTAATTTACATCCAGTCCTATGTACACCTATATCATCTGGAGCCAAAGCCTCGATATCTTCTTCAAGGGGATCAATGTAAAAAATTTCAAAAATTAGACATCAAGAGGGTTACCTCTTCCTTTTGAGGTTTACCTTGATTTCATTACCAGTCATTAGGCTTGCTATTGTTTTCGTTTTAGGGAATTGCTCTAAAATAATTTTTATGAATACCGTAATAGGAATAGCCATGATCATCCCTGGAATACCCCATATGTAACCCCAAAACATAAGCATTATAAAAACTGTAATAATGTTTATTGCAAATGTTTTCCCCATAAAAATGGGTTCTAAAACACTCCCGAATAACACTTGAAGTCCAATTAAGATTAAGATAAAAAGGAGTAATGTCCCAGTGGGCTCTAACTCTATAAAAGCAAAGAGAGATAACATTATTACCACAACAACAGAACCAATCATTTGAATAAAGTTTAGTACAAAGGCAAGCAAACCCCAAAAGATTGGGAAATTTATATTGAAAAACAAACATACTAGGCTGATGGAAATACCGGTTAAAAAACTTATGAAAAATTTTACAATAATAAACTTGATCATATCCTTTTCAATCTTCATAAAAATCTTTACTGAAGAATACTTTACATTAAATAAAGTTTGATTCATAATCTTTTGGAAATTAATAGACTCTGATAGCAATAGGATAGAAAAGAAAGCAGTCATCAAGGTCATTGACAGAGTAGATCGGAGAAAACTCATTGTTGGCCCAAGATTTTTAAAAATATTATCCCCTTGAAAGTAATGCTTGAAAATACTTTCACCCTGTATACGATCTATCGCAAAAAACTTTTCGATGGATACAACAAGGCTCACAAGCTTTGTTTCTGCCTTATCAATAAAAGAGCTTTCAACCGAAATGATTTCATGAATTGAATGTCGGACAACCTCTGTCCCTAATTTTAGGATACCTGAGATTATTAAAACCACAATTAGGACACTAATGATTTTAGGAATTCTTTTCTTACCCAGCCATCGGGTTAGGGGAAGGAATAGCAATGCAATAAACATTGACAAAACAAGAGGGATAAAAATAAATGAAAGGATTTTTAGGACATAAAAACCTAAAACGATTACAATTATCAATAACAGCGTGTTTGTTGTTTTAAGGTCTCTCATTTTACTGTTTATTAATCCTAATTGCCCAGCACAAACTTAGTTAAAAACGCATAAAGATCTATTATCTTATAAAATTTCAAGTTTTACTTGCAAAAATATTTGCACTACTATTCGGAAGATATGAATATGTGCTATACTTGCTACAAAACGCTTAAATAATAGCGTATTAGAATTTGGTTTGAGCCTCGTTGCCCCACTCAGTATTAATAAAAGTCCTTAAATTAAGGTGGTTTATATCAACATGCTGCCCTATGTTCATCTTCATCATATGAAACCGGGCTCTGAACATTTGATACAAAAGAATTAGCCAAAACCCAGCATACAAGCTGTGGGAGCACAATAACGATATGAAAAGTTTTACAGCAGGGAAAGACTCGCAGGCTCTAATGTACCTCATGAATCACACTACCAGGCGGGAAACCATCATCGAGGAGAGAAGGATAAAGCGGTTCAAGGATAGGACCATTCACAAGATTATCTGCTCCCCACACAACATAGCACCTCCCTGAGGTAGCGGATGATAAGTCGCAGGTACATACCTGTCTCGTCAACTGGGTTAACAAAACTAATATGCTTAATCATTAGTCTGCCTGGATCGATTGAATAAAGCGTTGCAGAATTGAATTAAACTGTGATGGTTGCTCCAAAAAGGGAATATGTCCGGCGTTAATAGTGTGTATTTTATCTTGCCATAACCTTAATCCTAAGCTGTTGATGTAATTTGCATTGACAAGCGAATCGTTCTCTCCGTGGATTACGGCTATTGGTATCTCAGAGTTATTTAATATATCAACCTCCGATTCCTGTATTTGTGTTGCAATAGACATTCCAATGCTTGGTCTTACCATAGGATCGGCAGATGCAATAGTTTTTTTCACATCCTCAGAAAAGGCACTATCATGATGAATAAAAGCGTTTGCCACCTCAAAAATCTCATCATCGGATAGATTGGGTTTAAAAACCAGTGCCATTGCTGGATTTGGCAAAAAGGCTTGCTCCATTTTGGGTGGTAATGTTAAGGGTGGAGTCCCCATTATGGCTATGCCACAAACCTTAACCTGTGCCTTTTTTAGCTCGCTCTGCAAATGAATGGCAATATGCCCACCAAGCGAATGACCTACAAGAACTATGTTTTTGAGTTTTAACTCCAGCACCAGCTGCTTAAGCATATCGATATAACCCAACACGCTATAATCAACCTCTGGGTTTTGGCTCCTACCCGAACGGCCATGCCCTGGAAAATCGGGAGCAATAACACGAAATTGATTAAATGCTAAACCTGTAACCTGCTGCTTAAAAAGTTCGGATCTAAGTGAATTGCCATGAATAAAGAGCAGGGTTAAATCAGACTCATTTCCGTTATCAATATAACTTACTGTAAGGTTGTTGTAAAGAAACGATTTTGTTTGCATAGCTACTTTTTCTACAAAATTAGCAATTCGTAACTTTTTGCAAAATAATACATCTAATTGCTTTGCAAATGGATTAATTGAAATAACCGCTGCATGAAAAGGATTACCCTTCTTGATAATCGACCCAGCCCTTGGCAGTGGCCAAACAAACTAGCTCTGCAGTTTTATTAATACCATACTTTGCTATAAGATTCTTCCGATGGGTTTCAACCGTAGATGATGAAATACATAATACCTCGGCAATTTGCTTGCTGCTTAAGCCTTTTGCCAGCAACTTAATTACACTTAGCTCCCTGTCGGTAGGAGCGCTAACTTCATTATTATCGTTGGCTAACAGGGCAATATTCACGCTGCTAAGCAGTTGTTTCTCGTTGAATGGCTTTGTAATATAGCTATGTGGACCTAGTTTTCCTGCTTTTTCAAGCGTTTCAACATCGGAATAAGCAGTGATAAATATGAAAGGAACATTGCATTGTTGCGATATTTCCTCCATAAGATCGAGTCCTGTTTTAGAGCCCTTAAGGTTAATATCACAGAGAATGAGATCGGGCCTAGCCATACAAAGCTTTTTCTTTGCCATTTGGTAACTAGTAGCAATATCAACTACCTCGAATTGGTTATCAACCGTAAGGATACACTCGATATCTTTAGCCACCACTATCTCGTCTTCAACAATAAAAATTTTCTTCATTATCAAACCTTTGAGCAAATTCTAATTATTCTTGTAAAGGAAAACGGTTTTAACGATAAAATCAATCCCCGAAATCGGGTATATTTAACCTAGCCTCTACCCTAGCACCTCCCTGGCTAGAGAGAATAAGCTGCCCCTCATGCTGCGACACAATATTATGCAATAGGTAAAACCCAAACGAATCGGTATTCTTAATATCAAAATCGGGCGGGAAACCTTTGCCTGTATCGCTAACAACAATTATCAAATTCACATTTTTCTTTGATATCTCAATGCTAACAGCATTTTGGTTATTGTGGTCGGATACTCCATACTTTAGGGCATTGGTAAGCAGCTCGTTTATAATTAGCCCAACATGCACCGTATCTTCAATCCGGAGTGTTACATCCTCAACATCAACACTCACTTTTACAAAATCGGTTGAGCTTACCGACTGCACCAGATAGTTAACTAATTCGTCCACATAACGTTTGAGTTTAACCTCGTAAAACAGATTATCTTTATACAACTTCTGGTGCATAATAGCAATAGAAACAATACGGTTACGGGCATCTTTCATAGCCCACTTAAGTTCGCTGCTTTTGGTTTTGTACGATTGAATGTTGAACAGGCTCGATATCATCTGTAAATTATTCTTTACCCTGTGATTCAGCTCTCGTAAAATAAGGTTTACCTCCTCGTTCTTCTTGTTGGCTAGGGCAAGAGCGTTATTAAGCTGATTGTTTTTCGATTCAATTTCGACCTTATACTTTTTATGCTCGCTAACAAAAAGAGAAATTCCTAAAAACAGAATGGCCAACGACATAAAAATATTCGAGGCAAGTATGTAGGGTTCAACCCTAGCCGTATATGGCGAGAGTTCAACCACCATCTCTAAATACTTGGTTAACAATATTAGCGCAACAAGGTAAAAGGATATTAAAAACTGGTTTAAAGGCCTTTTAAAGAAGTAAAAGCTTAGCACAATCATGGCATAAAAAAAGTACTCGGTGCCAATGGTGCCATACACATGGTTAACCCAAAGCAAAATAGCGGGTACGGTAATAAATATAAATATTGGACCTGCTTTGTACCATCGGAAGTAGTTTAAAATGTACATCAGCATTAGGTTGGCAATAAAAAGCACATCGCGTAAACCTAAAAGATACTCGCCCTGCAACACTAAAAACATACAGTAACCAAAAGCGAATAGCGAGCCAACAACTGCAATGGCATTGGATATCCGAATTCTTACCACCAGATCGAAATCGAGTCCAGGATGGACTCCATTATTAACAATTCTATTCCAAATATTTTTAAAAAATTTTACCAAACCAAGCAATTTGAATAAACCAGAATATTATCAAAGATAAAAAATCTGTTGTGATAAAATTCATAAAATTAAGCTGTACCATTTTTAGTGGCTTGGGATGACTGAGCAAATATTTTTCTAATAACATCCAACTCTAGGTATTTTACTTAGACCCAAACCATAACAGGACAAATAAATATCAAATTAAATTGATGCATACGTTACAAACTTGATTTGTTTACCATTTTTGCCTACCTTAGCATATCTATTTGACTCAATGCACCTTACAATGTATATCGATAAGCATCTTACATTTGAGGAGACAAAGAACGAGATGGCTGCCAAGCTTTTTAGGCTAGATCAGAAGTGTAAAAACGGCATTATCTCCATTACAGAGTCTGGCGACCTCTTCCCTGTTGGCGTGCTGATAAACAACCGGAATGGAGAAAATTTGTACATGAACGTATTATCGGAAGAGACGCTGGGCTATGCTGCAGAGGAAGCCCGGGAGCTGGGGATGGATTACGCAAAAGCCATACATTATAATGAGAAGGAGGCAAAAGAAACCCTTTGTCAAATTGAGGACTTCTTTAAGTTGCAGGATGACACTCAGGTTTTAGCACAGTTTCAGCGACTTTGCCCTAAACACAGAAAGGATTACGAATGGATATACATTGCCTCCAAGCTAATTCGTGAGCACCCCAATGAACCTGCCGACAAAAGGCTACTGGTTGCTGTACCGGTTAACTTAATGGGCAACCTAAACCAAAAATTTGCTCGGGTGCTCGATGAGAATATGTTCATGAAGAAAAACTTTAACCGTTTTGCTGCGCTAACCAAACGGGAGAAAGAGATTCTCTCCCTTGTAGCCACTGGGAAGGAAAGCAAATGCATTGCTGAAGAGCTATACATATCGCGCCACACAGTAGAACAGCACCGTAAAAACATCACAAAAAAGGTTGAGCATCGGAATTTTGCCGAGCTTATACGGTTTGCTTTGGCGTTTGATTTGGTGTGATTCACACTGTAGAAAAACAATGCTTATTTAGCATAAGCCTTACCCTTTGTCTATGGCCAGTGGTTTGCCTAGCTGCTGAGCATACAGATTTCTTAAATTGCAACCTGAATCATGTGCCCTGACAAAAAAACAATTTCTCTTGCGATGACTCTTAAATCTGCATACAAAGTAATATGATTGTCCGCTAATATGCCTAAAAGTATAAATATTATCCCACGTCATTGCGAGAACTCACCCAAAATTTTTGGGCATAATGTATTGATG
>DDWD01000210.1 GCA_002345825.1 Bacteroidales bacterium UBA2295 | reverse complement strand
CAATGACGCTAAGGCTTTAGGTATCATAACGGACAATCATTTAATCTTTATTATTTAACCCAAATTTGTCATTAGCGATTCTTTTTCTAATGACCGCCATCAGAAGAAGACACAACGTATGCATTGATTATTTGGGTTTTAATTTGACAAATCGATTAAGAAAAACTAAAAAATTTGCAATCATAAATGCTTACAAACTTAGTTTTTCTTAATCGGGGTTAAACCCAGCTAAGCCATTAGTTCGCAAAACTTCTAATGACTAATCTGGGTTCAAATTTCCTTGCACTAAGAACCAATCTACCCATGAATCAGTATGGCTTGCTGAATTGGGTCTGAGTAAAATTTCTCGATGGCTATCAAGCAAATACATGGTGGGTGTTGCAAATACGTTATAGGCTTTTACAGTAGGATTTTCCCACTTCTTGTAATCGCATATACTGATAAAAGGAAAATTACCCGCAAAATTTTCAAATGCCTGCTTATCCTCATCGAGGGAAACAAAAATAACCTCAACTCCGTATCCTTTCCACTTTTTATACATTAACGCAATATCAGAAAGTTCGTTTGTGCATGCAGGACACCAACTTGCACCAAATACAACCACGGTGTATTTGCTTTTTAAATCGGATAACTTTTGAGGTGATTTATCGGTTTGGTTGCTGGGTGTTAGCGCATCCTGTTTAAATGTAAAATCGGGAGCGATGTTCCCAATCTTCATGGCGCGGTAACTTTCCAATTGTGAGGCAAGGTCATTGTTGATTGTGCAACTTGTTTCGTTCAGAACTTTTAAAGCCAAGTATTCCGATGATGTAAACAGGCTGCGTTGCTCCAGTAGTTTAAACAGGTAGTCGGTTATCTCATTGAACTTTTTCTCATTTTGTAAAAGGTTGTCAATCATATAGTCAATAGAGATATTCAACTCCATAAAAACCGAATCGAGCGAACGACCGCTATTCTCAATAAGCCACACATGCGCCTCAATGGTTTCGCTAAGTAAACCGCTTTTGTAAAGGCGTGGGTCGGTATAGTCCAATGTGCGAAAAGCATGTATCGCATCAGGAATTTCTTTGGTGCGATATTGGGCTATGGTAGAAACCGAACTCACTAATTTGCGGAGTGGCAAATAATAACTCACATAAGAATTTTCGGGTAGACTAGCCAAAAACAAGCTGTCTTCGGCTTTAATCCTCCTTTTTTCTGTTTCTATTGCCTGTTTAGGGATTTCATGAACGGCAAAAAGTGAATCCTTCCTGTAAATTTTTGTCAAATAATCCCATGCACTCAAAGTTTGTTCCCTGCGTGGATGCTCTGAGGCATATTGCTCAAACAACTTATTTTCAATACCATCAATTATCTTAATACTTTCAGGATTTGCTAAACTTTCTCCTTTCAACTTTAGTCCTTTCCCTGATAGAATTACAACAAAAATTTTTTCATTCTCCGACAAAAGATAAGCCATACCATAGTCTTGTGTGCTGTATGACAGGTTAAATTCTCCTGTTTTGTTAGCTTGCAAACTATCAATGGTGTAGGTATCGAAACCGTCAAAACCAAGTAATTTAATTTGTTGATTAGCAAGGGCAGGGAAAGTGCCGGTAATGATGTTTTGTGAATATGAATAAACATATATAAAAAACAAAGAGATGATAACGTATACTTTTTTCATATTAAAAATCAGTTTATTAAAAACTAATCAACACAATTCAAAATTTACCTTCGCTGCTGCAATATAATTTCCTGTGACATCACTCACATATATAATTTTCTTCGTTACCACTTAATGCAAGTTTTGGGTTATAGCTACGGCAATAAAAAAGTTTACCCTGCTTCAACCCATGTACCATCCCAATAAACATTCTTACGCTTTAACACCATCATAAGGGCTATAAACTCTTCTAATGCTAAATCTAAAAAATCTTTTGAGTCACTATCTTCAAAGTAAATGGTTATTGCTCCCCTATTGGTTTGGGTATTGTAACCTGATTTGTAGTTAATAATATGCTTTTTCATATCAAATCAATTAAATGTTAACAATATACTTTTTAAAATTAAACACTTAAATGTCAATCACTTGAAACTAATATTCTGTTAACATTTAAGTTATAACCGAGAGAGATAAATAAACCAGGTTTAAATGCCTTTTTAATTAAATCGCTGTTTTCGGGACGGCTATCTTTTGCAAAAACATTACCCGCAGCATATTTACTTTTTAACACATCTCTTTTTGAAATTGAAGGACCTGCTGTAACAATGAATCGTTTCTTTTCTCCAATAATTGCACTAATGCCAGCAAAATAGCTGAGAATAGCATTATTATTTAAACCAAATCCCAGAGAAAAGCCAGGAGAAACAGCATATTTACTCCTGTAATATACATTAGTAAAAAGCGAAATTGCGGGACTAAAAGATAGACCATTTGTATTTTCAATCAAACGAACCGTTTCTGCGTCGATTTCTTTAAATGAATACTGTTCATCAGAGTTGAAAAATTCGAATACAACACCAGTATGAAAATCTACCCTGAGCCCTCCATATACTTTAGCATTATACTTTTCTGTGTAAATATTGTCCGGCCTTGACTTTTCCTTTATTGTAATTTCGATGTCCATTTCATCCCCTTCTGCTCTTAAGGAATAACAGAAGTTAAAAAGGTGACCAACATCAATAGAATCGCGAATTTTATCAAGTCTTTGAAGCTGATTATATTTGTCTGCAATAAGATTATGCACTTCTTTTGAAATTGTCGTATCAATAAGAAACCTGTTATAAACAAGATGAAAATTATTTAAGGCTTCCTCAAGTTTTTTATTTGTCTCCTTCAATCTCGCCTCAAAGTCAGAGCGATTTCGAATAGCAAGCATACTTTTATATGATGAAGCCAAAAGACCCACATCGTATTGAAACAGCGGTTGGTAGTTATTTAAATCTGACCTCATCGAAGGATCTTTTGTCAAATCTTGTATTATAATGTTACTATCTGAAGATCGAGAAATAATAGAATCAAGTGAGCCTGTTTTATACTCCAATTCAAATGATTTATGATTAACTTCAATATTATAAAGCAGCTTATTATACCTTTCAGTTCTAACAAAAAATGTTCTTCCTTCACGCAAAGCCAGCTTACCATTTTTGAAAAACTGGCTTTTACCGCTATTATCAACTATTTGTATGCTCTGAGCATATCCCAATGGAACTTGAAAAAACAAGCAAATTAGTGCTAAATACTTAAGCATAATACTTTGTTTAAGGGTTATTAAACTTTGCTATTTGTTGCACTTAATCCTTAAGGCAACGGACAGAGGTCCCGTTCGCACGGTTGTTGCTGTGCATGTAGGCATCACTGCTACTGAAGCGCAGGTGCCGCGAGTTGGCACCATCCACGGTACTTGACCAATAGCCACCGTAGGAGCCGACGCTGAAGAGCGAACCATTGCCGTACCAGCGGTAGCCCGCCACAGGCAACTTAAGCGGTGAGGCAAAAGCCCCAGCGCTATTGTTGCTGCTCCAGCTGGCACGTTCGGCATTGAGCTCAGCCTCGGTGGGCAGCCTATAACCCGTTGGGCAAGGATTATTAATGCCGTTTACGCCCTGCCACAGGTTAGTGTTCTGCGGGCTGCGCCAATCGTAGGGGCTATTGGGTGCCAGAATAAAGTTACCATGCCCAGGCGTATCGCTGCTGCTTAGGGTGCTGGTTTTGCCAGAGGTTCTCTTTTCGTGCGTATCGCTGCCCCGTCCCCACTGGTACAAATCGCCATACGCCTCGGCATCGGTGCTGCTCTGTGCTACACGGCTTGCGCCTAGATTCCTGTCCATCCATATTTTTCCTGTGGTGGGGTTGTAAACATCCCCTTCATTTAATGTTGTAAAACTTTGCTGGTTGCCGTAAACCGTTCCCACGCTGTTGGTGGCATAAGCCCGCACGTAAT
>DDWD01000116.1 GCA_002345825.1 Bacteroidales bacterium UBA2295 | reverse complement strand
ATACATATAAGTATTAAGAATAAATATTTGACTATATATCACGGAATCAAATTGTATGCGAAAGTTGAGTTAGTTTACCCTTCCAACTTTTCAACTTCACATTATTCAAAATAAGGCTAAATACTATCTTTGTATTGCATAATTTAAGAAGTCACAAATGTTAAAGATTGTAACCGACAATAAAATCCCATTCCTTGAAGGAGCATTTAAACAAAAGGCTAATATAGTATCCCTCCCCGGAAACAAAATCACTCGCGAACATCTTGTAGATACCGATGCGCTAATTATACGTACCCGCACCAAGTGCAACAGGGAGTTGCTACACGGAACATCGGTAAAATTTATAGCCTCGGCTACCATTGGTTACGACCATATTGATGCCGCTTACTGCGATGCCCACGGGATTAAGTGGACAAACGCACCGGGCTGCAACTCGGGCTCGGTTAAGCAGTACATTGCATCGGCGTTGGCCGAAATTATCAGAATTGAGAAAAAATCATTTAAGGATATTACTCTTGGAGTAATTGGAGTTGGTAACGTGGGTTCTAAGGTGGCCGCTATGGCCAAAACTCTTGGCGTAAAAACTCTGCTTAACGACCCACCGCGCGAGCGTATTGAGGGCAAGAGCGATTTTACCGATATTGAAACGCTAATTGCCCAATCGGATATCATCACAATGCACGTTCCCCTCTCCCACCAAGGCATTGACAAAACTTTCCATTTGGCCAATGCCGATTTCTTTACCAAAACGAAACATGGTGCTTGGTTAATAAACACATCGCGGGGCGAAGTAGCGGAAACACAATCGCTTATATATGCCCTCGAAAGCAAGCATCTTGGGGGTGCCGTAATTGATGTGTGGGAAAACGAACCCAATATCAACCTAAAATTGCTTGAACTGGCACATATTGCCACGCCCCATATTGCAGGCTACTCCGCCGATGGCAAGGCCAACGGAACGGCCATGAGCGTGCAGGCCATAAGCAAGTATTTTAACCTTGGGATGGATAATTGGCAACCCGCCAACGTACCGCAGGCCAAGCAAAGTAGCCTGACAATAAATTGCAATGATAAATCCAAGGAGCAAATTTTTAGCGAGCTAAGTGCTTTTGCTTACAACATCATGCTTGATTCAGAAAAGCTTAAGAAATTGCCCCAAACATTCGAGCAGCAAAGGGAAACGTACCCCATTCGCAGAGAACCGGAAAACTTGAAAATAATTGCAAGGAGTGTATCAAGTCCCCAAAAAGTATTGATTCAAAACTTAGGATATAGATTACAAATCTTTTAAAGAATCAAAAAAATGTTAAGATTTTTAACTAACTTGACTTTGATTGATACGTCCGTATACAAAGCCTTCGTTAATAAAAAAACCTAAATAACCTCTTTTTCTATTTAAAACCTTGAAAAGCAAAAATAAGACCTTATAATTTTTTGTACTTATCGTTTAGCCCAATACCTTGGAGAATCATTGGGATAATCTTGTCAATTCGGGCCAGTTTAGTCTCCTCACGTTTTGCGGCATCAATGTGCTCAACGTATTCCTTTTGCTTGTAAAAGGTTAGCTCTTTAAAGGCCTTCTCAATCTCCTTATCACTTTTAAAGGCCTCTGTCAATGCATTGGGGATGTTTAGCTCGGTAGATTTTTCGGGTTTCCATACTTTCCCTTCATCCTCATTCTTAATGGCTTCGTGTATGTACTTAAGAATAAGGTTCTCATCAATCTCTTCCTTCGAAGTAAATCGCCATTGGCGCAATGCCTTGGTTTTATTGTTCTGCGCATTTACTAAAACATTGTGCTTATCGTCAAGAAAAACTCCATTGTAGAACCAAATTGCAAAGTAGTTTTTAAAACCGTAGTAGCTAACCACATTTTTACCCTTGTGGGTATACACCTCAGCACCCCACTTTATGGCCATTTGCAAACCAGTTTTCTGAATTATTGACTTGAGAATTGCCAACTCATTATCCCATTGCTTGTTATAGTCGGGCATAGTAAATAGGTTTTATTTTGCACGTTCATTTTGAACCAATCTAATGGTATGACTTAGCAGTTCGGCACCACCAAAATCGCCATGACCAGGAATGACCTTTTCAATATCAGGATATTTTGCCATAAGATTTTTTACCGTGAAGTCCCATTCGGGAACAACTGCATCCGATAGGTTTCCGAGCCCTTTTGAATCCATTGACTTAATAAGGCAACCACCAAATAGTATTTTTTGGCTCGGCAACCAAACGGTGATATTGTCAAATGAGTGGCCTGCACCAAAGAATCTGCAATCAATGAGTTCTCCATTAAAATCGATAGCTAAGGAATCGGTGAATGATGTTGTTGGAACTGGCAGCTGCAGCTCCTTACATTTATCAATAGTTCTTGAATTTGCTATTGATTTAACCCCAATACTTTGCAGATACTCAAGTCCGCCCAAACAATCGTCGTGAAAATGACCAATTATCAATTGAGTGAGTTCAACCGACATTGAATCCATTAGAAACCTTGCAATCCTCTCTGTCTTGTCATTATCCATAGGTGTATCAACCATCAAGGCTTGTCCACGCTTAATAACAATGAGTCCGTTTGAAGGGAAACGACCATAGTTTTCAATATAATGCCAACTAACATGAACATATACTGAACCCTTAAGGTGAATCAATTGAATATCATCGTCAATTTCAATTCTACTATCGGGCTGGGCAAATGTGGAAACCGTACCAATTAGTAGGCTAATTATTAGAAAAACTCCCCTTTTAATCATTTTTTTATTTTTTAGATAAATGGATAGAAAACTTTGCATCGTTGATATTGAGCTATCGATACAAGTTGCCCTTAAGGTATTTCAACCCCGAATCTACAATAATTGTAACAATCCTTTTGCCCGATCCTAATTCTTTTGCCCGTTGAATTGCAGCCCAAACATTTGCGCCTGATGTTGTGCCTCCAAAAATTCCCTCTAATCGGGCTAGTTTTCTTGCTGTTTCAATTGCATCCTCATCCTTAACTGCAATAATTTCATCGGCTAAATCAATTCGGCAAATTGAGGGAATAAAACCAGCACCAATACCCTCGAGCTTGTGTATTCCAGATGTATCGCCACCCGAAAGTGAACGAACAAAATATGGTTCAATGGCAAGGCAACGAATCTTTGGTATTTCTTTTTTAAAAACCTCTGCATTGCCAGAGAATGAGCCACCAGTTCCTACGCCAGTAATAAACTCATCGATATCCGTTCCTAGTTCGGCAATTATTTCCCTTGCCATTTTATGGTATGCATTACGGTTATCAACATTATTAAATTGATCGGTCCAGGAAGTATTGGGATTCTTGCTAATCTCTTTTGCTCTTTTTACCATATCGTCGATTAGCTTGGCAGTGATCTTTCCATTTACGCTGGGAATAATCTCCAGGTGAGCACCAAAGGCACGCATTGTTTGAAGCTTTTCATCTGAAAAAGCTTCGGAAGAAACGAAATGGGCTTTGTAACCTTTCACTGCACAAACCATTGCCAATGAACTGCCTGTGCTTCCACCAGTATACTCTACAACGGTTCCCCCCTTTTTCAATTCTCCCCTACGCTCGGCACCTTCAATCATTGAGAGTGCCATTCTATCCTTCATACTGCCAGTTGGATTAGCACCCTCATACTTAACGTAAATGTCGGCCATTCCGGGTTCTACAAGTCTTTCCAACTTGAAAAGTGGGGTTTTTCCTATTTCTATCATTGGGTATGCTTTTTTTTGAACTGCTATAAGTTGATTATATACTGCCGATTTTCAAAATCGAGTAGGAACTCCTTATGCCATACCCTCCCACTATAACCAGTAAGCTTTCCGTTTGAGCCAACAACTCTATGGCAAGGAATTACAATTGGGATTCTGTTAGCACCATTTGCGCTGGCTACTGCCCTAATCGCTTTAATATCACCTAGAGCCAGTGCTTGCTCCTTATAGGAAATCGTTTTACCAAAGTTGATATCCAGAAGAGTATTCCAAACTCTTTTCTGAAAATCGGTACCAATTAGATGTAGTGGTATAGTAAAATTTTTTCTTTTGCCCTCGAAGTATTCACATAGTTGCTTTTCAAGCAATTCAATAACATTACAGCTATGCTCTGATATTGTATCGGTTAGCTCTTCAGCCAACTTTTTTAGCTCAAATTCAAAATTCTGATTATCGGAAAACTCGAGCAAACAAATACCCTCATCAACCGAACAGGCTAACATAGATCCAATTGGAGTAGCAATGATTTTCGAATAAATCATAGACCAAAAATCAGAATAAAAAATTTATTGCTGCTGCTCGGGGAAGCTAGCCATCCAGTGTACACCAAACCTATCGGTTAACATCCCAATATAGTCGCCCCAAAAGGTAGAGTTCACAGCCATAGTCACAACTCCACCATACGATAAGCCTTTAAATATTCTATCAACCTCCTCTTTGCTATCAGCAGTAATGGATACTGAAAAGTTATTCCCCAGAATAAAGGAATCGACCTGATCCTCATGGCAGTCACTGCCCATTAACACTGAATTTCCGAGGGGTAAAGCAACGTGCATTACTCTGTTTTTGTATGCATCGGATACTTTATAACGATCTCCTTCAGGTACTGAGCCAAAACGACTAAAGTAGCTAAACTCACCACCAAAAATGGACTTGTAGAAGTTAAAAGCATCCTCGCAGTTGCCATTAAAATTCAGATATATGGAAATTGTATTCATTTTGAATGTGTTTATTTTTCGGATAATAACTTGATTTTCTCCAGTCCCTTTGGGAAACCTTTGTTGAAAGAATCAACGTGTTCAGGGGTTAAATCAACCTCTGCAACAAGAGTGGTTGTTTTGCCATTGCTCTTCAAGGTGTAGCTTTCAAAAGCTCCAGTCCATTTCTCAGCAGCCTCGTCAATTGGTTGTTCTCCAAAGTTTACTACCTCGCCAATATGTTGAAAAAGGATGTTTGTATAAAGTGTATAAAGAACTATTTTTGAATACATTCCATCGCCATTTGGTGTTAAAAAATGAACCCGTCCACCGGGTTTCAACTCACCCTTGTAGTATGAACCTTCGCAAAAAACGTCAGTCCACTTACGGTATGTATCATCGTTTAAAAGCACATTCCATACAACATCGGGAGATGCATTTATCTCAACTTGGTAGGTTTGCTTACGAATTCCATAGATGTAGTTCTTAAGAGTTGACAATAATCCCTCCCAACCCATTTGGTAATTCTCTGGTGCAAATTCAGGGCCCGCACCGGTAAAGTTTTCAATTCCCTCGTGCTGTAGAGTTACCTCCGTTATGCTGTTTGTTTCGCTTAACAGCCACGTTACAACACTTTCGCCTTTGCTATGGCTGGGATGTGTCCATGTATGGGCAAACTTTCTGTTAGGAACAATTTCTTTAATCTGACAGCGATGATGAAAAAGATTCTCTCCACCAGGCTCATAGAAATTAAATGTTGCGCCCACCATTAACTCAAAATCGGGAATAACGAAATACCACTCCTTCATTTGGCTCTTATCGGTTAAAGCCTGCCACACTTTTGAAGCAGAGGCTTTAATTTTTATGTTAGTCGCAATCATAACCAAAATTATATCATTAACGTTTACTGATATTTCGATTGCATAAACTTAATGGTCTCACCCATAATCCTTTTTAGTGCATCCAAGTTAATATCCGATAGTTTCTTAACGTATATGCAGGCCTTACCCATTTTGAATTTGCCTAAACCTTTTAGCAGATACTCGTGTTCGGGCATACCCGTGTAAACATAAAGCGAAATGGCCGCTTTACGTGGCGAAAATCCTACCATAAACCAATCGCCCTCCTGCCTACTCCTCTCCGATTTGTAGTGGTAACTACCAAACCCAATTATGGATGATCCCCACATTTTGGGCTCATAACCAGTGGACTCTTGCATTAACTTTAGTAGTTCAAAACTATCCTGACGCTTTTGCTCGGTATCGGCAAATGAGTTGATAAACTCTATTACATCGGCATCGGTTTGTTTTGTTTTTAACTCTGCCATAATTTATTGGTTTTGTTTCTACAACGATTTAATTCTGCATAACTGCTCGCTCTCATTAATAACCTTTTCGAGTCGTGTAAGCTGTGTCTTTTCCTGCTTTGCACTCATAATCCAACGAAAAATCATTTTTTGGTAGGATGGTGCTTGTTGGGTAAAGAAACCCCAAGCAGTTTTGTTTGCTTTAAATAAACTTTCGTATTTGGTTGAGAGTTTCTGAAGGCTTTCATAGCTGTAGCTTTTCGATTTACTATCCTTTCTGCTGTTAAATGCTTGCAATCCTTTTTCTGTCATCAAGCCAGCCTTTATCAACTCTTCCATTTTTTTTAAATTAACAGCACTCCAATTGCTCGACTTCTTTCTTGGGGTAAATCGAATGCAGTAGCTGTCATCATCAATTGATCTTCTAACGCTGTCAATCCAACCAAAACACAAAGCCTGATCAACAGATTGCGACCAGCTCATTGATGGTTTTCCGCTTTTCACTTTATAAAAACCGACCAATAATTCAGTTTCTTTATCGCAGTGTTTTGCTAACCACAGTCTAAATTCATCTTGATTAGAAAAGAATTTTACTTTCATAATCTTACTTTCTCAAAATCTTCTCCATAGTTTTGCCTTTAGCCAATTCGTCAACTAGCTTATCGAGATAGCGAATCTGCTGCATTAGCTTGTCCTCAATATTCTCGACCCTAATGCCGCAAACTACACCCGTAATTTTTGATACATTAGGATTAATCTGTGGTGCTTGGGCAAAGAAATTTTCAAAATCGGTTTCTTTGTCGAGCTGATTTTGGAATGAGTTTTCATCATACCCAGTTAGCCAGAATATAATCTCATCTACCTCTGCTTTGGTGCGCCCCTTCTTCTGGGCTTTCTGAATGTACATAGGGTAAACCTTAGCAAAAGGCATTTTAAAAATCTTTGAATTATCCATTTTAACTCCTAAACTTTAGGGTTTTAACTTCCATATCTTTTCCGATGGCTCAAGGTATAAGGGTAATGCTGCCGAGCCGTACCACTGAAAGAGTTCAACGTCAAGAAATCCTTGGGTTAATGCAGGATCGGATTGCACCAGCTGTTCAGCTTCCTCTATGGTTTTAACATCAAAGATGTAAATACCACGATATCCCATATCGTTTTTGCCAAGCGGACCGGCAACAACCAGCTTACCCTCGCTAGCCAACCGGCTAATATTATCGAGATGCCCCCTAAAACTCTTACTGATCTGCTTTTGGTCGCTACTCTTATTAGCCCCAGTTGTAAGAATTGCAAATACGTAGCTTTTCATACCGTAATCGTCGGCACCAAGCCTTGCTGCTAGCGCTGGGTCATAATTTGGATTGGCTATTGAGTCGGATAGGTCTTCTGGGATCCTAAGTTTGTGCATACTGTATGCAATTACTTTCTCCTTGCCATCGGTTAGCATGATGTTGATTTTGTTATCATCAACCAAATTGTAAATAATTTGCCGGGGAAAATCGTGCTCTAGATTTTCAAAACGGTATTGCGTACTACTTTCAACCAGCTTAAAATTAACATTATCCCAACTACCATTGCTGTTCACTGTGGCTGTTAACGAAATGCCAGAGTTATCCTTCTCAATCACAAGATGTTCAATAACCGAAATCCCTGTAGAACCACTGCTATATGAAAAGCCTTTGAACTTATTATCGGCAATCAGGTCCCAGTGTTCAAATACATCCTGTCCCTCTATTTGCCAGGTACCTTGCAAAAAACGGGGCATTTCATGCTGAGCAAAACCTGTGTAGGATATTGCTATAAATATAATTATGAATAGATTACGCATAATATTTTCGTTTTGATGTAGGTTATGATTTATTACGTGGATAAAGTTAGAACAATTTTGTTACACTCTTAGCATCGCCCTAAAACCTCTGGCTGAGTAGTAAGATTGGGCTCCATTGTGATATACAAATACCTGATTGTATCTTCGGTCGCAGAACAATGCACCACCCAGGTTTCTAATTCTTTCTGGTGTTTTTATCCAACTCGATGTTTTTAGGTCGAATTCCTCCAACTTTTGCAAATCTTTATACTGGCTTTCAGTTAGTAACTCAACTCCCATCTCGTTGGCCAAATCAACAGCATTAGCTTTTGGTTGGTTTGCTTTTCTCGATACTTGCCCTTTATGGTCGTAACAAATGCTTCTGCGCCCCAAAGGACTCTCTGCAGAACAGTCGCAAAACAAGTACTCACCAGTGCTTTCATCAAACCCAATAACATCTGGCTCTCCGCCTGTTTGCTCCATATTCCAAAGCGACCTTAGTTTTCCACTTGCCCTATTTAATCGCTCATAAACAGAATCCCACTCAATACCTTTGTGGCGATGCGAATTCATCTCGAATCGGGTTTTCAACACACCCAACAGTTCTCCTTGTTGACTTGCAGATAGTTCCAATGCATTAGTAAGCATAATTAAAACACATTTTTACTTGTGGGGTTAATATCGTAACAACAAATAAACCAAAATTTTGTGCATATTTTCTTTGAAAATCTTGCCTTGGGTATTCATATTCGTAATATGCTACATATTAACATATGTTATAAAGCTCAATTGAACAAAATACCTATTTCAACAATTATAATATATTTGCAAATTCCAATAAAAAATCAAAATCAAATATATTATGAGAAAATCGATTATTTCCCTTTTCGCACTGCTTTTAATTGCAGCAATTGATAGCAGTGCTTGCACAAGCTACTTGGTTACTCGTGGAGCATCGGCCGATGGTTCCAACATGATTTCGTATGCTGGCGACTCGCACGTTCGCTTTGGGCAGCTTTACTATCGCCCACGTGCCATTTGGCCCGAGGGGGCAATGCAAACCATTTACGACCGTAGCTCGAACCGTCCGCTTGGACAAATTCCCTACCCACGCGAAACCTATCAGGTAATTGGCTTTATGAACGAACACCAAGTGGCCATTGGCGAGAGCACATTTGGTGGCCGCAGCGAGCTGGTTGACACAACCGGAATTATAGACTGGGGAAGCATTATGTTCCTTGGTTTGGAAAGAGGCAAAACCGCCCGCGAAGCCATTAAGGCCATGGTTGAACTGGTTGAGGAGCACGGTTACTACAGCTCTGGGCAATCATACTCCATTGCCGATCCCAACGAGGTTTGGATACTCGAGATTATTGGCAAGGGGATGGATATGAAAACCGAGCGCCGTTCAAAAAAAACTTACAACACCAACAAGGGAGCCGTTTGGGTGGCCATGCGCGTTCCCGATGGCTACATCAGCGCCCATGCCAACCACGCACGTATAACCACTTTCCCAAAGGAAGATGGAGTAAAATCTATCAGTTCAGTAAATTTGGATAAGATTTTCGACCCATCGGTTGAGGTGGTTTACTCGCACGACGTGGTAGATTTTGCCCGCACAAAAGGATATTACAATGGCGATGGTACCGATTTTAGCTTTTCCGACACTTATGCACCTCTCGATTTTGGCGCAGCCCGTTTTTGCGAGCTTCGCGTTTGGGCTATGTTTAATCAGGCAAACGACGATATGCAGCAGTACTGGGATTACGCCACCGGAAAAGCCCAAGGACCGCGCATGCCGCTTTGGATAAAACCCAACAAAAAGCTTACACCCCGCGATTTAATGGAATTTAAAGCAAACCATTTGCAGGGAACCGAGCTCGATATGAGCAAAGATGTTGGCGCTGGCCCACAGGGCTTACCATACCGTTGGCGCCCAATGACCTGGGAACATCAGGGCAAGAAGTATTTCCATGAACGCACCACAGCCACCCAGCAAACCGCCTTTTCATGGGTTGCCCAGCTACGTAAGGATATGCCCAACCCCATTGGCGGCATTTTCTGGTATGGCCTCGATGATGCTAACCTCTCAGTACACGTACCATTCTATATTGGTATGGAAACCGTGCCCTATACCCACGCCGAGGGCAATGGCGATATTCTGGATTACAGCGAGTCGGCTGCCTTCTGGGTATTCCAGAGGGTATCGCACTTCACCTATCTTTTCTACAACAGAGCCATTGTTGATATCCGCAAAAAGCAGAACGAGCTGCGCGATAAGTTCGATGCATTTATACCTGCAATAGACAAAGCAGCACTGATGCTTTACGAGCAAGATCCCAAGCTTGCCACACAATTTCTAAAAGAGTTCTCGCACAACACGGCCATAAACACCGTGAACGATTGGCGCGACTTAGGCAACTTCATGCTAGTTAAATACCTAGATGGCAATGTAAAGCAAGAAAAAGATGGACAATTCCTACGCAACGAGTGGGGATTCCCCCTAAATCCAAAGCACCCTAACTATCCCGATAGCTGGAAAGAAACGATTATTGAAGAGACTGGAGACAAATTTTTGCAGCCAGGTCAATAGCAACTCCATAGCCATAATACAAACATAAAATAACTTGAGATGAAAGGATTTGTAGGAAAGATTCGCGCGAAAGCATCTAAGCTATTTGTTCGATCGTTAGACTATGTAGAAATAATTGGTAATAAGCTACCCCATCCGGCAACACTATTCTTATTACTGGCGGTTATAGTTGTAATTCTCTCTTGGCTTGGTCATACTTTAGGGGCACAAGCAACGCATCCTGTTGATGGTAGCGTGATTGAGGCCAGAAATCTTTTGAGCGCCGATGGTATAAGATGGATGTACACTAATCTAATTGAGAACTTCCTGAAATTCCCCCCACTGGGCTACGTGCTTGTTGTAATGATAGGTATTGGAGTGGCCGAGGGGTCTGGACTGTTTACCACAATGATCAGATCGCTTGTACTGAGCGCCCCTCCAAAGCTAATTACTGGAGCCATTGTTCTGGCAGGTATCCTATCGCACTTGGCTTCCGAAGCCGGTTACGTAATCCTTATTCCGCTTGGTGCAATGATTTTTCACGCCCTAGGGCGGCATCCTATGGCAGGTTTAGCTGCCGCATTTGCCGGCGTAAGCGGTGGATTTGGAGCAAATTTTTTCATCGGCTCTATCGATCCGGTTCTTGCAGGTATTTCACAGTCGGCAGCCCAAATGATAATGCCCAACATTACGGTAAATCCAGCCGTGAACTACTACTTCATGTTTGTTTCTAGCTTTCTGGTTGTTATTGTGGGCACCTGGGTAACCGAACGGATTGTTGAACCCCGACTAGGAAAATACGAGGGTACAGCAGAAAAACTTCCCATTGAGCAGCTAAAACCCAAAGAGAAAAAAGCCCTTAGGTGGGCTGGATTTTCCCTGCTAATAACAATAGCGTTATTGGCATTAACGGTTATCCCCGAGAATGGAATTTTTAGAGATCCCGAAACCAAATCGGTTCTTCACTCACCCTTTTTCAACGGCATCATCATTGCTATCTTGCTAATGTTCTTTATCCCTGGCTTAGTTTACGGGTTAATAGTTGGTTCCATAAAAAGCGATAAGGATGTTGCCAAGTACCTGGGAAAATCGATGAGTGGCATGGGTGGATACATTGTGCTGGTATTCTTTGCCGCCCAATTCGTGTACTTTTTCAACTACAGTAACCTTGGGATAATATTTGCCATTAAGGGAGCACATACGCTGCAATCGATTGGCCTTACAGGGATTACTCTAATCATTGCGTTTATTCTATTATCGGCATTTATCAATATGTTTATGGGTAGCGCATCGGCCAAATGGGCCATTATGGCACCAGTTTTCATTCCTATGCTGATGCTAATTGATCCGCCCTACCACCCTGGCTTAACACAGGCAGCATTCCGTATTGGCGATTCGGTAACAAACCTAATCACCCCCATGATGAGCTACTTTGCGCTAATTGTAACCTTTGCGCAAAAGTACGACGAGAAGTATGGCATTGGAACCATTATCTCCACAATGATACCCTACACGGTTATGCTTACCCTAGGGTGGATTATCCTCCTTATTATTTGGATGCTAATTGGGCTTCCACTTGGCCCCGACGGACCGCTTTACATTCCAATGTAAATTTCAAATATACACTCGATTAAGCCCTATTTGTAACGAATAGGGCTTTTTTTTAACTCTTAGCTTCTAGCAACACATCGCTTTCAGCTATCTTTGCGCCGCTATGGCGAAGAATCCACTTCACAATATCATAAGGCTATACATCATTAAGGCAGCCAAATGGTTCATGCTGATCATGCCCATAGTGGTACTTTTCTATCAGGAGAATGGGCTGGGAATGCAGGAAGTGTTTATCCTTCAAGCCATCTACTCCATCTCAATTGTGTTGCTTGAAATACCATCGGGATACTTTGCCGATGCCCTTGGGCGAAAAAACACGCTAATAATTGGCAGTTTTTTTGGTTTCCTTGGATATTTGGTTTACTCATTTTCCTTCGGCTTCTGGGGATTTTTAGTTGCCGAGGTGGTTCTTGGATTTGGCCAAAGCCTAATCTCAGGTGCCGATTCGGCCCTGCTTTACGATACCCTGCTGCAGAGCAAGCGCGAAAAGGACTATATGAAGCATGAGGGGCGTATGATATCTGCAGGAAACTTTGCCGAGGCATTGGCTGGAGTTGCTGGCGGACTGCTGGCTGCCATTAGCCTTCGCTACCCCTACTACTTTCAAACGGCCATAGCGTTTATGGCTGTGCCAGCCTCATTAACCCTATACGAGCCAAAAGTATATGGCGAAATGGTAAAGATGTCGCTTGGCAAAATTATTGGTGTTGTGAAATACGCACTTATCGAGAACAAAAAGTTACGATCGAATATCATCTACTCCTCCGTTGTAGGTGCTTCAACCCTCACCATGGCGTGGTTTGTACAGCCATGGTTTATCAGGGCTGAGTTACCCGTTACAATGTTTGGGGTGCTTTGGACACTGCTAAACCTATCGGTTGGCATATCGGCTCTGTTTGCCTACAAGTTTGAACGTTTTTTTGGTGTTAGAACAACCGTGGTAGGAATTACCATATCACTTGCTCTGGGTTTTATTGGTGCTGCAATCCTCGAGAGCTACTGGGGACTTTTGTTTCTGCTAATTTTTTACTTAGCAAGAGGGATTGCCACTCCCGTTCTAAAAGATTACATAAACCGCATTACCACCTCGGATATTAGGGCAACAATTCTATCGGTACGCAACTTTGTAATCCGCATAATATTTGCCATTTGGGGACCCTTCTACGGCTGGTACACCGATGCATTTAGCCTTGGAGGAGCCATTATAATTGCAGGCTTAGTCTTTATTGTTTTAGCAGGCACAAGCTACATCTTCTTTGTAAAATACAATTTCCCAAAAGCACATCACAATTAGCTATGGGAATGCATCTTGGCAAGGCCTAATGCCCCATAACACCAATCCATTCGTTCCGAATTATCCCTTTCTATTTGCAAAATCAAAACTATTAACCCTATCTTTGCACCGTAAACTTTTAGGGGTGCCTTAATACAACGGGCTGAGATCACACCCTTGGAACCTGATCTGGGTAGTACCGGCGAAGGGAAAAAGAGTCTTCTTAATTCAACCTACACGTATTAACCCCCTTTTACTGGTTGCTGAATGCCTTGTGTTTGATGGTAAGCGGACGGTGCACACCCTTCCCTATCACATGGTATTTAAGCAAGATATTCATTAACCATTAAAAGGATTTTTGTGATGAAAAGAATTGTATTATTACTGCTTTTGCTGCAGATTGGATGGATTGCCTACGGAACGCCTACCGAAGGCGAAGGTGTTTTTAAGATTACTGGCCATGTACACGACGAAGAGGGTCACCCGCTTGCAGGAGCCGTGGTTGCTATTGAAAACTCAATGCTGGGAACATCAACCACTGCCGATGGTAGCTACAGTTTAACACTCCGCAGAGCTGGAGATTATCAAATCTTCGCATCATTCATGGGCTACGGGAAAGTATCTAAAGAAGTGTTTATTGATTCTGACACTAAAATTGATTTTAACCTTGTGCCCGAGAGCATTATGAGCGAGGCCGTAATTGTTAGCGCAACGCGTGCAAGTAACAGAATGCCAATTGCACAAACCAATATCAATGCAGAGGAAATTGAGCGCCAAAAGTCCGGGTTTGATGTACCATACCTGTTAGAGATGGTTCCCTCGGTGGTGGCAGTATCGGAAGGGGGAACGGGCGTTGGTAACACGTCGTTCCGCATTAGGGGAACCGATGCAACCCGCATAAATGTTACGGTAAACGGAATACCGCTAAACGACCCCGAGTCGCAGGGTGTTTACTGGGTTAATATGCCCGACTTTGCCAACTCGGTGGAAAATATTCAGGTGCAACGCGGTGTGGGAACATCAACCCACGGAGCTGGAGCATTTGGGGCATCAGTAAATTTCCAAACCACTACCCTTACCCCTGAACCTTTTGCCTACGCCGAGGCAATGGCTGGATCGTTCAACACATTCAGAACATCTGTAAAAGCGGGTACAGGATTAATTAACGATATGTTTAGCTTCGAAACAAGGTACTCAAAAGTTAAATCCGATGGATTTATTGACCGTGGCTGGTCCGACCACGAATCGCTTTTTGTTACTGGGGCTTGGCATAGCGAGAAGAGTCTGCTCCGCTACAACCTAATTCACGGAGTGCAGCACACCGGCATAACCTGGGAAGGAACCCCCAGCTATATGCTTGAAGAAAACAGACGATATAACCCTGCTGGATACATGGGTACCGATGAGCTGGGCAACGAACTTTTTTACCCAAACGAATCGGACAACTACACCCAAACACATCATCACCTTCTTTTTAGCCACCAGCTAAGCAATAGCCTTTCGCTAAACGTGGCTGGTTACTGGATTATTGGAGAGGGTTACTACGAGCAGTTTAAACGTAACAAGAAGCTAGCTGACTACGGTTTTACTCCTTTTGAACTGAATGGCGAGACCATTGAAAAGTTTAATCTGGTACGCCAAAAGTGGCTCGATAACGATTTGTTTGGCGCCACTTACTCACTGTCGTACACCAAAAGCAAGCTGAATGCAATTTTGGGTGGTGGATGGAATCGCTATAACAACAACCACTTTGGTAACCTGCTATGGGCCGATCCCAATATCAACATCAGCAAAAACCACGAATGGTACAGAAATCAGGGCGAGAAGAGTGACCTAAATATCTTTTTAAAAGCCACCTACGAGGTATTTGAAAACCTATCGCTTTTTGGCGACATACAATACAGGGGTATAGATTATAAACTTTCGGGAAGCGACGATGACCTGCAAAGCCTCGAACAGAAGCATGACTGGAAATTTTTTAACCCCAAAGGGGGTGTTTTCTATCAACTATCGGCCAATCAGGAGGCATTTTTCTCGGTTGCCATGGCGCATCGCGAGCCCAGCCGGGCCGACATTAAGGATGCTATGAAATACGGCACCAACAACACACCCCGCAACGAGAAACTGATTGACTATGAACTTGGGTACAACCTAAAATCGCAAAGTATAGCCTTTGGCGTAAACCTCTTTTATATGGATTACAAAGACCAGCTGGTGCTAACGGGTAAGCTAAGCGAAGTGGGATACCCGCTGATGACCAACGTGGAAAAAAGCTACAGACGTGGAATTGAGCTAACGCTGGGTATAATGCCTTTGAAATGGTTTAGGTGGGACGCAAACGTTTCGCTAAGCCAGAATAAGATTGAGAACTTTGTATCGTACGTCGATCTTTACGATGCAAGCTGGGAATACGTTGGCCAGAACCGATACGAACTGGGTACAACTGACATTTCGTTCTCGCCACCCGTTGTTGCAGCCAGCCAAATTAGAATTGAGCCTATTAAAAACCTTGGCTTATCGTTTATTAGCAAATACGTTGGTTCACAGTATATCGATAACACTAGCAGCAAAGAGCGTATGCTCGAAGCCTACCTGGTGAACAACCTTAAACTAGATTACAGCCTAAAAGTAAAGGGAATAAAAAACATCAACCTGCAACTTTTGGTTAACAATATTTTTAACAACGATTACATAGCCAATGGTTGGGTATGGCGTGCCGAGTTTAACGATGGCAGCCCCGAGTACCGCGAGGATGGATTCTTTCCGCAAGCGGGCATAAACTTTATGGGCCGCATTGCACTGGAGTTTTAGGTTGAAGTCTGAAGTTTGAAGACCGAAGCGGGAAGAAAAGAAAAGTCCAACTTCGGTCTTCCGTCTTCTGTCTTCTGTCTTCTGTCTTCCGTCTTCTAAAAAAATCAACAAACAATGATTAACTGGTTACAAGCAAACTACATTGAGGTAATTGGTGCCCTAGCAGGCATTATATACCTTTATCTTGAGATTAAGCAAAAGATTTGGCTCTGGCCATTCGGCTTTCTCACCTCCGCATTCTACATCTATATTTTCTTTGTGTCAAAATTTTATGCCGATATGGGATTGCAGTTCTACTACCTTGGCATCAGCCTTTACGGATGGTGGCACTGGCTTTACGGGGGTAAAAGGGAGGAAACAGACGCGTTACCAGTTACTCACATCACTCTGCAACAAGTAATATATTTATCGTTGGCAACAATTGCTATATTTGTAGGGATAATTTATGTGCTAAAAAATTTCACCGACTCGCCCGTTCCCATTGGCGACTCGTTTACCACAGCGCTTAGCATAATTGCCACATGGATGCTAACACGCAAAATTTTAGAGATGTGGTGGGTGTGGGTTGTTGTTAATGGAGTTGCCCTTGGATTATATATTTACAAAGGATTATACCCCACTTCTATTCTTTTTTTCTTATACTCTGCCATGAGCTTTGTGGGATACTTGCAGTGGAAAAAGAGTATGAATACCAGAGCGATAACCAGCCCTAAGTAATTTTGATAACCAGCAGATATGTCAACGGTAATACTAGCCAACGGTCGTTTCCCCTCCCACCCCATTCCGCTTGAGGTGCTTAATAATGCATCTCGCATTATTTGCTGCGACGGATCGGTAGAGAATATTGAAATGATAGGGCTTGAACCCTCGGCCATTGTTGGCGACTTAGACTCAGTTCCCGAAAATCTTAAGCAGAAGTATGCCAATAGAGTTTTCTTCAACCCCGATCAGGATACCAACGACCTAACCAAAGCAATTCTCTGGTGCAACGAGAGAGGTTTTAAAAGTATTACCATACTGGCTGGCACGGGTAAGCGCGACGACCACACCATTGGCAACATAGGGCTACTTACACGCTACTGCAAGCTGGGGCTCGATGTGAAAATGGTAACCGATTTTGGTACGTTTGTACCACTGCTCACCAGCGCGCGGCTCGAGAGCTACGCAGGGCAACAGGTCTCCATCTTTTCGTTCAATAACTCAACCAGAATCACCACACGCAACCTTAAGTATCCAATAGCTGATAGTCCACTGCCCGAACCCTGGATGGGAACGCTGAACGAGAGCCTAGGCGAATGGTTCGAAATTGAATTTGATGCTGGGTCACTGATAGTTTTCCAAAATCATACTTAAACAGAAAAGGGTTTCCCTCGCATGAGAGAAACCCTTTTTGTTAAGCAGAAATGCCTTATTCAATCACAGTAATCCAACCGTGCTTATCGTCAATATCGCCATACTGAATTCCTACTAGGGTATCGTATAGTTTCTTTGAAATAGGACCGGGCTTACCATCCTTACAGAACTTGTAAACCTTGCCGCTATCCAAATCGTTCACCTCGCCAATGGGCGAAATAACCGCTGCAGTACCGCAGGCACCCACCTCCTCGAAAGTCTCAAGTTCCTCAACGGGAACGGGCCTACGATCAACCTTTAGACCCAAATCCTCGGCAAGGGTGGTAAGGCTCAGGTTGGTTATTGAAGCCAATATAGATGATGACTTTGGCGTAATATAAGTTTTATTCTTGATGCCAAAGAAGTTGGCTGCACCAATCTCATCGATGTACTTTTTCTCAACACAGTCGAGATACATGGGTGCACCGTAACCAGCTTTCTGTGCCTTGATGGTTCCCCTTAGGCTAGCGGCATAGTTTCCACCCACCTTAAAGGTTCCTGTCCCAAGGGGCGCAGCACGGTCGCTATCGCGCACTATGGCAATCTTAACAGGGTTGAAACCCTCCTTAAAGTATGGGCCAACGGGAGTAACAAACACCACAAACATATATTCGCTGGCTGGCCTTACGCCCACCTCGGCACCCGAGCCAAATAGCATTGGCCTAATGTAAAGCGAAGCACCTGTTCCGTATGGTGGCACAAAATCCTGATTAAGCTTAACGGCTTTTACCACCGCTTGCTTAAACAGTTCGGTAGGCACTGGGGCCATATGTATTCCCTCGGCCGAACGCTGTAAACGACTGGCGTTCTCCTCCCAGCGGAAAAGACGAATCTTGTTGTCCTTACCACGGTAGGCCTTCATCCCCTCAAATGCCTGCTGGCCATAATGGAGAGCAGTTGATGCAATGTGAAGAGGAAGCGATTCCGAATCAGAGATCTGCAATTCACCCCATTTACCATCTTTATACTTGCAGCGTACGTTGTAGTTTGTTTTAATGTAACCAAAGGGTAGGTTACTCCAATCGAGCTGTTGCATGATGACTACTTTTTAAGTGTTATTACTAGTCCCAAAGGTAGGAAATTGAAATGTATTAGATCGTTTCATTTTGTATGTTATTGGGCAAATAAAAAACCATATGTGTAAGACAAAGTAAAATTGGTATGGTTTAGTTTGGAAGGTGACCGAAGAATTTGATAGATTTATGCAAAAATTAAAGTTCCTATGTTCGATAAAAGTTACGAGAGATATGTTCGCCAAATTCGGGTTAAAGATTTTGGCCCTGAGGCTCAAAATAAGGTAAACAGTGCCAAGGTGCTTGTTGTAGGTGCAGGTGCACTGGGCAGTCCTGTTCTCTCATATTTGGCTGCTGCTGGAGTTGGCACTATTGGT
>DDWD01000052.1 GCA_002345825.1 Bacteroidales bacterium UBA2295 | reverse complement strand
CTGCGACTCGTCGTAAAGGTAAACCCATGGGAATTTATGCTCTTCCATACGTTTTACCATATTGGGGAAGCTGTCCTCCTCGTAGGTATTCTTGCTGTTGGAGTTAATTGCTACAAACCCAACGCCCTTAGGGGCGAATTTTTCAACTGTTTTTCGAGTTACCTCATCGGAACCAATAACGTAGGGGCAATGGTTGCAGGTGAAAAATATCACAAGCGTATCTTCTTTAAAATCCGATAGCTGGTAGGTTTTACCATCGGTAGCGGGTAGCTTAAAGCCGGGGGCTATTTGCCCAATTTGTAGTGTGAATGCCATAGCGTTTTTGTTATACTAACATCATCAAAAGGGTTTTTGTTTATTGGGTTGAAAATATTGACCCAATACCTCTTTAAATTTATTTCAATATATTTGATTAGCAAAAAAGTCAGAAATTTATTAAAATGACAAAATATCATAGTTTTGATACCATTCGCAACCAAATTGCTGATAAGTTGCTTCTGGTAGGATTAATTGTTTCCATTCCTGCTGCAATTGCCTCTGGATATAGGATAATTATAATGGGTGTAAAGGTTCAATTCATTGTAGATATCCTTATTGCATTTATTCTTATTGTAGCCCACCTTACTCGGAGGAAAACGAATTACCGTAAAAGAATGGCATTTCTTCTGGGCTATGTTTTTATGCTGGGGTGGATTTCGCTTAATACTTGGGGTCTCTGGGGTTTTGGATTGTTTATTATGTTTTTTTCAATAATTTTTACTACCACACTTTTTGGAATTCGATATGGGTTAGGTCTTATGGGTATATCAATAGTTATTATTGTAATACTAACATTAAGTGTTCATTACGAGTGGATTTCATTCCAATGGGATTTTAATGCCCTATCGCATTCAACGCTTCAGTGGGTTTTGCGAGGGGTCTTTTTTCTTGTTTATTCTTCTATTACAGTAATTACCATTGGCTTAATTCATAATAGTTTTGAAAAAATAAACAAGAATTTAGCAGTAAGTGAAGAACGATATGATCTAGCCCTTGAAAGCGTAAATGAAGTAATCTGGGAACTGGATGTGAAAACTAAAAAGGCCTTTGTTAGTAAAAAGTTTTTTGAGATACTGCACTTTGCCCCTAATGAGTTTGCTCTTGATTTTGATAGCTGGAGAAATTTAATTCATCCTGAGGATATTGAAGAAGTAATGAAAAATATAAGGGAGCATATGTCGAATTTTTCACCTTCAGCAAACATTGAATATCGTATAAAAAACAACCTAGGGAAATGGCAATGGATTCTGACTAAGGGAAAGATTATTGATCGCGATGAGCAAGGAAATCCCATTAGGGTTCTTGGTACCCACACCGATATTGGCCCCCGCAAAGAGCTTGAACAGATTCTTAAGGAAAGCGAGGTACGATATAGGAAGCTATTTATGAATGCCAATGATGCAATAATGCTAATTGCAGATGGAACTATTATTGATATAAATAACATTGCTATTGATTTTTTTGGATTAGGCAGAGAACAACTTGTTGGCTTAGAACTCTCAGAGTTAAGCTGTAAGTATGATGATAGTCAAGATTGCTCAGATAGACTTAGCAAACTCTTTTTCGATGCGCAAAAAGGAACTTCCAATAAGGTGGAATGGGAATTCAAAAGGGCTGATGGTACTACAGTTGATTCCATTATGAGCATTGGTATGCTTTATAACGAGTCAAAACCTATCTTTCAAATTATTCTGCATGATATTACTGAAAGGAAACATTTTGAGCAATTAAAACTAAACGCTATAGTAGAGACCGAGGAGCGGGAGCGCTTGAGGCTAGCCGGAGATTTGCATGACGATGTTGGGCCTTTGCTTTCGAGCCTAAATATGTATTTATCATTGCTAACCCGAGAGCAAACAGAGAATAAGAATGAAATTGTTTCTAATATGCAGAGTATTATAAAGGAAACAATAAAAAGCGTTCGGGAAATCTCAAATAATATTAGTCCACATACCCTCAATAAGTATGGCCTTGCCATGGCTGTAAGATCATTTTTGGAGCAAGGATCAAAACTGCTAGAGGTTAATTTTGAGGAAAACCTTGAAGATGCAAGGTTTTCAACCATTGTTGAAGTGATGGTGTATAGGATAACTAAAGAACTATTTAACAATACGGTTAAGTATGCAAATGCAAATTCTGTTTGGGTTAGAATGAACTTACGCGATAATTTTTTACATTTATCCTATAATGATGATGGCGTAGGCTTTGATTTTGAGCGAGTGATTGGGGAAGGAACAACAGGGATTGGCCTTTTAAATATGATAAATAGAGTGAAATCATTGAAGGGAAAATACCGGTTCGATTCCAAACCTGGGGAGGGCACTCGATTTGATATGTTGATTCGAATATAGGAAAATGTGCAAAAAGATACGAGCAATTATTGTTGACGATCACCGAATTCTGCGCGATGGGATTAAAGCCCTTCTCCGAGAGATGGGCAATGTTGAGCTGGTTGGTGAGGCAGCAAATGGCGAAGTGTTACTACCGATGCTTGGCGATTGCAACGTAGACCTTATTCTTATGGATATCAATATGCCAAAGATGAATGGTATTGATGCATCGCGCGAGGCGTTAAAAATTTGCCCTAACCTTAAAATTATAATCCTCTCGATGCACGATGATATTAAGTATTACGATTCCATTGTGCAGCTTGGGGTGGATGGTTTTCTGCTTAAGGAATCGAGCTACGACGAACTAGAAAAGGCCATCGAATCGGTATTCGATGGCCGTCCATATTTTTCGCAGGAGCTGCTTTTAAAGCTGCTTAAAGCCAAAAGGCAAGAGCCTACAATTGAGCTAACCGATAGGGAGCGTGATGTACTGCAGCTTATTTGTCAGGGATTGTCCACTTCCGAAATTGCCGCTAAACTATTTTTAAGCGTAAGCTCCATCGAGAAGTACCGTGCCGAGCTGCTGCTTAAAACCAACTCGCCCAACTCTACGGCTCTGGCTGTGTATGCAATTAAGAATAATCTGGTTGATCTATAGAACCTTTACCTCAAAGAGCCTTTCGATGGTTTCCATCGTGATATTCTCCTTGTGCAAATAGTTCTCAGCACCTGCGCTAATCATACGGGTAACCGAGTTCATATCCTTCTCAAACGACACGGCTATTATCCGAGTATTCCTGTAGTGGGTTCGGTTAATAACCTGTGCAGCCTCAATGCCATCTATATCGGGCATATGCACATCCATAAATATGATGTCGTACTGTGTGTCTCCCAAAGCCATTTCCACAGCTTGCCTGCCATTGGTTGCAAAGTCGAGCCTATTAAGCTTATCACCTAAAATATTCTTTAATAGCATGGCAAGCGTATCAGCAAAGGTCTTATTATCGTCGGCTATAAGTATCCTGTAGCTAAGTAGTGTCATTTGGTGTTTTTTTTTGAGTTAATTGATTGACTGATTGACCCTGCTTGCCAGCAGGCATCAGGCCTTAAGGGGGATTGAAATGATGGATTTGAATATCTATGATCTAGATACCTTTCTGCCATAGCCGGTTGATTTATTCTCTATTTGAAAAAATGATATTGCCTCAATAAGCATTTCCGACTGGGCGTTAAGCTCCTCTGCACTCGACGATAGCTCCTCGCTGGCCGAGGCGTTCTGCTGGGTTACACTGTTAAGCTGCTGAATGGCCGAGTTTATCTGTACCGAACCATTGCGCTGCTCAGCACTCGATGCCGCTATTTCCTCAATTAGCTTGGCCGTTTTGTTGATATCAGGAATAATCTCCTTAAGCAACGCGCCCGATTCTTCAGTAAGGTGAAGGCTATCCTTCGAAATTTGGTTAATTTCGTCGGCTGCAATTCGGCTTCGCTCTGCTAGCTTCCGCACCTCGGCAGCCACTACGGCAAAACCACGTCCCTGCTCGCCAGCACGAGCGGCCTCTACAGCAGCGTTAAGGGCTAGCAGGTTGGTTTGGAATGCAATATCGGTGATTATGCTGATCTTATCGGCAATGTTGCGCACCGCCTCCACGCTTTTTTGCGAAGCGGCCTCTACCTTGGTAATTTTGTTGTAGGTTTGATCGGCTAGCTGGCTTGTTTGCTGCGCATTATCGTTGTTCTGGTCGATATTTGCAGCCATCTCCTCCATCGACGAGGAAACCTCCTCAACCGATGAGGCTTGCTGGTTGGCGCCCATCGATAGCTCCTGGGCACTCCCGTTTAGCTCCTCACTGGCCGATGATAGCTGGTTGGCGCTTGATGATATTTGAGAGACAACGTTGGTAAGCTGTGTTGCTAATTTTGTGGTTGAGGCAGAAAGAGTTCCAATTTCATCTTCTCGTTCAGTTAAAGCTTTATCGATTTGAGTATTTAAAACTCCTTCGCTTAGCTCATTAATATTACTAATAATTTTATTTAACGGTTTTTTTAAAACCTTAGCAACATAAACATAAGCTAGAATGGCTATTGACGCCTGCAAAGGAAAACCCCATAGGTTGTGCATTGGGCCTAATTTAGCTACAACTCCAGATATAAAAGAAGACAAAATAATTGCGATACCAGTGGCTATCCCAATTTTAAATAGAACAGAGTTCTTAAATAGCACTCTCATTACAATAAACATAATTGTTAGGCTTACTGGTCCTGCTAGGATTACCGATTGAATTGTTATTGCTTCCATTTTGTTCGAAAATTTGTTATTATAGGGTTGATTTTTTCTGGCACAAAAATAGAATGGTCAACAAGCAATATTTTAGATGTTTTTTTCAGAAATGGGGTGAGGAAAACCTCAATTCGTATTGCGGAGGTTTAGCATCAATAAAATTTCTTGAATAAATGATGGAGAGCTAAACAAACTTTTGGAGTAATTCGGGGGATGGAATCATACATTCTTCTCTTCTTCCAAACCATTTGTAGCGGCTTTGTGCAACTATTCGGTAAAACCAATTGCGAATGGGAGGGGGGATAATAATAAAAAGGTAAATTAGTGGCCAAAGCCCGCGAAGCTTTTTTGCAATCCTTAGTGCAGCAGTCGATTCGCTATACATCTTCTCATTTTCAATAAGAATAACTGAGCTACCATTAGCCGATATACCGTATTGGCTTGTTATTACTTTCCCAGTATCGCTCTGTAGTGCAGCAAATCTAAAGTAATCGCTCTTATCTCTTTTGATAATAAATTGTACGCTGGTGTTGCAAAGGTTGCAAACCCCATCGAAAAGGATAACCCCTTTGTTTTCCAAAACTATATTCTGGTGTTTTACCATAAACACTAAACAGCTTATATTACAATTTGGTTTAACTATAAAAATTTTTAAAAAAATATCGAAAAACAATAAATAATTATTGTAATATTAAAAATAGGTTATATATTTGCATATCGAATAACAATAAAATATTAACGAAAAACATTGAAGTTATGAAAACAAAGAAACCCTCATTCAGCATTAGGCTTATCGATAGCCTTTCGCATTTTATCTTCTGGTTCTTTGCTGTTGTATCGGCAATTTTTGTCCTCTTTACTTTAGTGAATATAATGGGACTTGTTCCCAGTAGTGTTGATGTTGGAGTGGAACTACCTACGAACTTTACCGTTTATGAGCAGGGTACTTTCACCTATTCTAACACCCAAACGGCTGTTGAAATTAAGGAGGCAAGTGGTGTAATTACATTTAAGAGTATGCCAAGATTTTTATCTGTTGGCATCTCCGTAGGTGTTTTGCCACTTATGCTTGCGTTGCTTTATATCCTGTGGCTTTTTAAGGGTTTTACCCGTTCTGTGAAGCTTGGTGAAATTTTCGACATTTCGAACATTAAGCGGTTTAAACTTATAGCATACTCGGTAACCGCTGTTTGGGTTTACTTGCAACTTGTTAGTACTATTTATAATTTGGTGGTTGTACCTAAGTTTAATTTCGATGGGGTAGAGTTTGGGTATTCCAACGGATCATTCGGGGAGATGCTTCTGTTCGCATTGTTCCTGTGGGTACTATCGCATATTTTTGAGAAGGGAGCCGAAATAGAGACCGATAACCAATTAACTATATAGCCATGGCAATAATAGTAAACCTCGACGTAATGCTTGCCAAGCGCAAGATGATGTTAACGGAGCTATCGCAACGTGTTGGTATTACCATGGCAAATCTATCGATTCTTAAAAAAGGGAAGGCTAAAGCTATTCGTTTCTCAACCCTTGAATCTATTTGCAAGGAGCTGGATTGCCAACCTGGCGATATTCTGGAGTATAGAGATGAACCGTTATTGGAGAATAAGGATGATTAAGAGGAGTAAAAGTTGAAAACTTTGTAAGATTTAACCGTATACAATTTTGAAAAGACGCAATTAAAAGCATATGCTTAATTTGCGTCTTTTCTGTTGTATCATATAGAACTACAATCGAACAGATATTCCTGTGGATTTCAGGTAATTTTTAATATCTCTAATTTCCAGATCTTTGTAGTGAAATATCCCTGCCGCAAGGGCAGCATCGGCTTTCCCCTGAGTAAACACATCAACAAAGTGCTGCGCATTGCCTGCACCTCCCGATGCAATTACGGGAATACTGACAATTTCCGATACCCCACGGGTAATATCCAACGCAAAACCTTGCCGCGTTCCGTCCGATTTGAACGAGGTTAACAGTATTTCGCCTGCTCCCCGGTTGTAACAATCCTTTGCCCAGTCTGTAGCCAAAAGTCCAGTGGGTTTTGTACCGGCGTGGCTAATCACCTCCCAGCCGTTGCTGGTTAGCTTTGTGTCGATGGCCACCACAACGCATTGCGAGCCAAATTGCTTAGCCAGCTCAGCAATAAGCTTCGGATTTACAATGGCCGATGTATTTACCGAAACCTTATCGGCACCAGCCGAAAGAAGCGCCTCAACCTGCTTTGCGTTGCTAATACCTCCGCCTACTGTAAAGGGAATATTTATGGCTTTTGCCACATCCTTTACAACGTTTACAAAGGTTTCGCGCCCTTCGAGCGTGGCGGTTATATCGAGCAGGGTTAGCTCATCGGCGCCTTGTGCCGAGTAGTGTGCTGCCAAAGCAACCGGGTCGCCAGCATCTTGTAGGTTCTGAAAGTTTACCCCTTTCACTGTTCTGCCATTCTTAATATCGAGGCACGGAATTATTCGTTTTGTCAGCATACTAGGAAATGTAAAATGTAAAAAAATAGAGGACTGAAGAGGGATTGGATGACCCTGCTTGCCAGTGGGCAGGCTGCCTGATTGGTGTCAGAGCAGGCAGGTTGAATGAAAGAATGATTGAATGATTGATGGATGTGGAGTACCAATCAACCAATCAACCAATCAACCAATCAACTAATCAGTCAACCGTATCCTCCCTTCATAAATCGCCTTACCCACAATGGCACCAAAGCATCCAATGGCCTGGAGTTTGCCCAGCTGCGATTGCTCTGATACCCCTCCGCTAGCATTTAGTTTAATGGAAGGAAACTTTTGAATTAAGTCGGTATACAGCTCAAATGCTGGCTCGCCAAGGGTTCCATCGCGGTCGATATCGGTTACGGTAAAATAGGTGAAACCATCTTTTATTAAGCGGGTAATAACATCGTCAATTTGCAAATTCGACTCTTCCTGCCAACCCGAAACCTTCACCTTTCTGTTCATAACATCAACCGAGGCAATTAGCTTTTCGGTGCCAAATATTTCAATCCATTTGGATGCAAGTTGGGGTTGGTGTATTAGAATTGTTCCCAAATTCACCTGTGATGCGCCTGCGCTTAAGCAATCCTCAAGGCTTCGTTGGTTGCGTATTCCACCGCCAAAGTCAACCTTTAGTTTTGTGCTGCGAGTAATCTGCTCTAGTACCCTTAAGTGCATTGGGTGGCCGGCCTTCGCACCCGACAAATCTACCAGGTGAAGGTTCTCAATACCCTTATCCTCAAATGCTTTTGCTTGGTCTAAAGGGTTTGGGTTGTAAATTTTTGATGTGCTGTAATCGCCCTTAAAAAGTCGAACACAGTTGCCGTCTATTAGGTCTATTGCTGGGATTAGTTTCATAATATTTTGAGATTTTTAAACACGGAGGCACAGAGGACTTTTTCTTGTAAATATACTATTACATTATTTCCTCCTTAGGTTACAAGACGATAATCAAAAGAACCAAAATTGAATTTAATTAATCTTGCTGTTGTAGCTCAAAAATTAACTCTGTGGCTCAGTGTCTCTGTGTTACCATCATTTTATGTCATTATAGATTAATAAAGTTCCTTAAAATTTCCATTCCCGCTTCCCCGCTTTTCTCGGGGTGAAACTGTACGCCAAAATAGTTGTCTTTGCTTACTGCTGCGGCGAATGGTATTTCGTATTCGCAGGTAGCAATGGTATTGGTGGCTATTTGGGCGTAGAAACTATGTACAAAGTAGAAGTACGTGCCATTGGGAACACCCTTTAATAAAGGACTTTCACTAATATCAATGCTGTTCCAGCCCATATGTGGTACTTTAGCCGATATGTTGAACTGTTTCACATCAAAATTAATTAGTCCAAGCCCTTGGGTTGCGCCCTCTTCCGACTGGCTGCCCATAAGCTGCATACCCAAGCATATTCCCAATAGCGGGCGTTTAAACAATTTTAGCACCTCGTTTAGTCCCCTTTGCTCTATTTGCTGCATGGCGTGGGTGGCGTGCCCAACACCCGGAAAGATTAGCCTGTCGGCTTGCATTAATTCTGATGGATTATCGGAGATATAGGCGCTAACGCCTAAGCGTTCCAGCGCATTTTGCACCGAGGCCACATTCCCCGCTCCGTATGAAAGAATTGCTATTTTTTTCATATTTTTTAGATTTAACGCTAAGTCGCCAAACCGCTAATACTCTTATTATAAATTAGCGATCTTGCGCCTTTGCGTTTAAATTTCTCATAACTTCCCTTTAGTACTAGGCAACTCACTTCCCTCAATGCGCACCGCTTGCCTTAACGCCCGTGCAAAAGCCTTAAATATTGCTTCGGCCTTGTGGTGCTCGTTTGGGCCTTTGGCTTTAATGTGTAAATTGGCTGCAAGCCCGTACGATAGTGATTGAAAGAAGTGCGGCAGCAGCTCCGTGGCCATATCGCCAATTTTCTCGCGCCTAAATTTCGCTTTCCATTTAAAGAATGGTCTGCCACCTAAATCGAGTAGTACCTTTGCCTGGCAATCGTCCATTGGTAGAGCAAAGCCATAGCGTCCAATGCCAGCCTTGCTGCCCAGCGCCTGCTTAATGGCCTCGCCAAGGGCAAGGGCAATATCCTCAACCGTGTGGTGCTCGTCAACGTGAAGGTCGCCAATACATTTTGCCGAAATGCCTATGCCCGCGTGGCGGTCAATTTGCTCTAGCATATGGTCCAGAAAGCCCACGCCGGTATCAAGTTTACCGTCTAGCTTCCCATCCAAATCAACGGTAATGGTTATATCCGTTTCTTTGGTTTTACGGTTTACTGTGGCTACCCGCTGTGGCTTAGTTATCTTGTAGATATCCTCCCAGTTTGCCGTTGAAAAATCGGCCTCAGGGTTTGGTTCACTGGCTATTAATATTGATTTTGTACCTATATTTTTAGCCAACTGCACATCGGTAAGCCTATCTCCAATTACAAACGATTCGGCCAGGTTGTAGTCGCCATTAAGATACTTGCCAAACATTCCCGTCCGGGGTTTGCGATTGGGCGAGTTTTGCTCCTCAAACGACCGGTCGATAAGAATATCATCAAAAACAATTCCTTCGCCCTTAAGCGTTTGTAGTATGAGGTTTTGTGTCCCCCAGAACGTTTCCTCCGGAAACGAGTTGGTTCCTAGTCCATCCTGATTGGTTGCCATAACCAGCTGGTAATCGGTTTCGCGAGCAATTTTTCCTAGCCAGCGAATAACTCCGGGCATAAACTCCAACTTCTCAAACGAGTCAATTTGGTAGTCGGCCGGTTCTTTTATAAGCGTTCCATCGCGGTCAATGATAAGCAGTTTAGTCATATTGTTTTGTTTTTAATAACACAGAGATACAGACCTGCCTGCCGTCAAGCAGGGGCACAGAGTCTTTTTGATTGAAAGCTGGTGATTGCGCCTCATAGGGATTGTCTTAACTTCGATATTCGACATTCGATATTCAATGTCGTTTAGTTAAGGTAATAG
>DDWD01000214.1 GCA_002345825.1 Bacteroidales bacterium UBA2295 | reverse complement strand
CAAAAGGTTTTCCAATAGTTGGAATAGCCGATTGGCCGTGTTGCTAACCCCTTGCATCATAGCCAATTGCTTTTCAGATTCAATTTCACCGTGCTTGCTCTCTAGCAATCCCGATAGGCCAATAATTGTTGACAGCGGGCTACGCAGGTCGTGGGCAATTATGGAAAGGATCTTATCCTTCTCAGAGTTCAGTCCCTGCAGGGCAGTGTTTTTTTCATTAATTTCATTCATAATCCTTTCGCGTTGAAAAACCTGCGCCATATCCATCGGCAATAAGCTCTATAAGCGTTTGCTCCTCATCTAGGAATGGTTTATCATCATCAACAATGTTTTCGATTAGGACAATCTCAATAGAACCAATAAATACCTCTTCTAGCTTGATTTTGGTTGTTAATCGGTTAGCCGACTCAACAAAGTTATCGGTTTGCACTAAATAATCACCTAGAGCAATCCTTACCCCAGTATTCTGAGGATTTTTAAATCCCGAAGGGATTAGGCTAACACATTGTTGAAGGTAAGATGGGGTGTCCATCTCGGTATTATGCCCAAGCGATGAGATATCGTAAAGGCAGTTTATCTCCTTCATTCTCTCAACTAGTGATCTTTCAGCAAGTTTTAAATCGGTTATATCATGGGCTACGCCCACATACCCATCGGTGCCATCTTTTAGCTTACGGACTGAACCATTTGATCTGTGCCATCGCCATTTACCGTCCTTATGCAAAACGCGATACTCAACTCCACTTTGGGGCTTTTGCGTCTCTAATATCTTTTGTAAGAATGATGCGCACAGATGAACATCATCTGGGTGAACAAAGTCGGCCAATGACTTACCAATAACCTCATCCTGCTTATGCCCAAGAATACTTTGCCAATTTGGTGATGCGAAAGTAAAAACACCCTCTGGACTTACCGTGTAAATTATATCATTGGCGCTGTCCACAAGGGTACGGAAATTCTCCTCGCTATCGCGAAGGGCATCCTCGGCTAATCTTTGCTGTGTAATATCCTCAACAATTGCTATACCCCCTGTAATTTCACCATCTTGATATTGAGCTGGCTCAATGTGCAACTTTACAAAGAGCGACTTGTCTGCTGTGACTGGCGAGTAGTATCCCTCGAAATAGGCCTTTTTACCTTCGAGGCTAAGCTTAATGGCATTTGCCACCTCCGCATTCGGAAGGTCTAGCACATTGAGACCGATTAGTTTGGCCTGCGTTGATCCAATGATACTAACAAAAGCATCGTTGCACGCAGTTATTATCCCCTCCTGATTGTAGTGAAATATTCCCACGGGAGCATTGTCGAAAATTACCCTAAACTTCTCCTCGCTATGCCTAAGCTCTTCCTCAATGTTTTTTCTTTCGGAGATATCAAGACAATGACCTATGTAACCTAAAAACTCTCCTTTACTATTATAGTTTGGCGTTCCATCGTCCTGTATCCAACGGTATTCACCAGTAAAATGCCTCAAACGATAGGGCATACTAAACTTTTCACGATTTTTAAAAGCATTTGTATAAATGCCAATGCAGCGTTCCATATCCTCGGGGTGAACGCCCTCGGTCCAACCATCGCCAAGTTCCTGCTCAATTTTTCTACCAGTAAAACTAAGCCACACCTGATTAAAATAGTTACATTTCATATCCAAACCCGAAGCCCAAATGAGCGCTTGACCCGAATCGGCAAGAGTACGATACTGTAGTTCCTTTTCGGCTAGTGCCAATTCAGCGCTTTTTAGGTCAGTGATATTCCTGGCCACACCAGCCAACCCTACTACCTCTCTATTTGCTGCAAAAATTGGCGATAATGAGGTTTGGAAATATTGTTTCCCCTCAACGAAGTCAATATTCCACTCGTAAACCACACTTTGCCCTTCAAGGGCAATAGTATTGTTCTTTTCATGGATTTGAGCCAACTCATTGCCCATCATATCGGCTGAGGTTTTACCCAGATAATCGTCGGGGGTTTGGTTAAACTTTTCGAGCCATTTCCCATAAACTGCAGTATGGCGCTGATTTTTATCCAGAGTAAACACCACATCATCAATGGATGTGACGAGCGAACGGAACCGCTCCTCGCTTTGATGAAGATCGCGTTGGTATAATACCTCATTGGTAATGTCGCTTATGGTACAAAGCAAAACCTCGTTATCATCGCCCTCAAATCGGGCAACGGATGAATGTAGCTTAATATAAACCACAGTAGATGTATTCCCAACTCTTAAAATTGTTGAATGATCGGTTAGCGTATCTTTAACCCTCCTTAGATGGATGTAAAAATCATCCTGACTATCGGGGTGAACAAAAATGCTAAAATGCTTTCCTTTACTTTGGTTCTCAGAAAGGGCTAGGATTCGACAGAATGCCTTATTTGCCTCAAGTAGTTCCCCATTAAGATATAGGGAGCAATAGCCTACAGGAGCATGATTAAACAGCGTCTCGAATCTGCTTTTTTCCCTATCTAGTGACTGCTGAACCCGAATAAGTTCAGTATTCTGCATCTCTAGCTCAATTTGATAAATCTGCAGGCTCTCCACTAGCTCTTCAAGGCTATCGGAAAAATCCAAAGGGCTTAACTTCTCCTTGCTTTTTAAAAGCTCCTCGGCACGCTTAGTAAGCCACTCCTTCTTGAAATTTGAATCTGAACCCATAACCAATTTTTTGTTGGATAATATAAGAAAAACTCAGGAAACTGAATATGTGAATTTGTTAATTCTTCGCCAAGTTTTTGACCAAAGATCTCGAGAGGTATATGTGTGCTTAGATTACCTTGAAGCATAAAAACAATGGCTCCAATCATTCTTCAGGAAGATATTTAAGATAAAGATGCACCTTTCTCAAAGTGGATAAGCTAATGTTAGCCAACTCCCCAAATGATGTATGGGCATGATCCTAACCAATTCAACAATGCCGGGAGAAGCACAGCTGATTTGGCAATAGAGTAAAACTCAAATTATATGGAAAAATACTATGCGCAATACAAGGGCAATTAATAAATAATTAAGCCTTAAAGCAAAACATACCAAGCTTAGGCTAATGGCAGGGTAACGAATATAGTGCTTTCCTTTCCCTCCTTGCTCTCGGCCCAAATTTGCCCATTATTTTTTTCAACCAGCTCTTTGCAAAGGGGCATTCCAAAACCTGTGCTGGGCTCTTCCTCCGTCCCTTCACGACCAGCCTCGCTATCGAACTGGAACAGGTGACTTAGAATATAGTCGTCCATTCCCACACCGTTATCGGTAACGGATACTAATACCATATTTTCATGGCTTGGCTTGGCCGATACAACCACATCCCCCCCTCGATATGAAAACTTTATGGCGTTTGAAATAATATTTCGGAAAACTGTTTCTACCATCCTAGCGTCTGCCAATACGTGCAAATTCTTATTGATTGCATTGCTTAGGTGTACCTGTTTCTTAATCAATTGGTCTTCAAAAAGCACAATTGCATTTTCGGCTAATTGGAAAAGATTATTGCTCTTAGGTTTGAACTCAATATTACCTCGTTTGAGCCTTGCCCAAACCAAAAGATTATCTAAAAGTTGCGAAAGGTTTGTTGATGTTTTGTGAATACCATCAATAAACATTTGCTGCTTCTCACTGCCCATTTCAAAAAATGCCTCCTTCATATGCTCGCTTAACCCTATAATTGTTGATAAAGGACCACGCAAGTCATGGGCGATAATGGTTAAAATCTTATCCTTTTCGGCATTAATAACCTTTAGGCTCTCATTGGTTTGGCTAATTTCATCCAGTACCCTACCACGTTCAACCACCTGGCTAATGGTCTCGGCCAAAAGGTTTAGCAGGGTTTGCTCTTCATCTAAGAATTGCAGATTATTGTCCAATAGCTCTACCTGAATTTCCCCACTCTGGCCAAGTACGGTTTTAAGTGGGACTGACATCACGTTAAGATCTCCTGTAAATGTAGGTGATACAAAGGTTTTACTGTTTAAACAAATTTTTACCGCTACCCGTTGCGGACTCAAAAAACCTGAGGGAATTATGCTTATGCATTTGTGCAGAAAATCATTTAGAGTAATGGTGGTGTCGTTTCCCAGGGTAGTAATCTTATACAAGCAGTCAATCTCTTTAATCCGCTCACGGAGCTGCTCCTGAATCACTTTCACATCTGTCACATCGTATGCAATGCCAATAAACTCTATGCTACCGTTTGCCACCAAATTTATCGATCCGCTGGAATGGTGCCAGCGCCAACGCCCATCTTTATGCTTCACTCTGTATTCAACACCGCGTTGCCGTTTGCCCGTTGCAATTACCTTTTCGAGGAATGATTTACATACCTCAAGGTCATCGGGGTGAACAAATTCGGAGAAGTGTCGACCTGCTACCTCATTGATGTTATGCCCAAGGATATTTAACCAATTTGGAGAGACGTAATTGAAATACCCATCGGGGCTAAGGCTGTAAATAATATCATTCACATTCTCCACAAGGTTTCGGTACTTCTCTTCGCTCTCTTTGAGCGATTGCATCGTACGCTTGAGGTTGGTTATGTTCCTACCCAGCCCAACAACTCCTTCTACAACATTATTTTCTCCAAAAATTGGCGATAATGAGGTTTGGAAATATTCCTCCCCATTGGGGGTTGATACAGACCATTCGTAAACTACATTTTTACCCTTAAGGGCCTCTGAGGTATTTTGGTTGTGCAGCTTAGCAGCCTCGTCACCAAAAATCTCGGCGGCGGTTTTACCCAGAAAATCCTCAGGGGTTTGATTGTTTTGCTGCACCCATCGACCATACACACCTGTATGCCTATGTTGGGTATCCATAGTAAAAACCACATCATCCATTGATGATATCAAGGAGCGAAATCGCGCATCGCTGGCCAATAGCTCCTTTTGGTAAACAACCTCTCTGGAAATATTGCTTAAAGAGCAGAGCAGGGTGTCCCCATCCCCATCATCAAGAATAACAGAATGGAGAGCAACATGAATGTATGATTCATTGCTACCAAAACGCAGCGTAACACTCTCGGCATCCTCATTACGACATACTTTCTGGAAATGCATGTGCAACAAATCCTGATCGTCGGGATGCACAAACCTCTTAATATTATCACCGCGGAGCTTTGCTTGGTCTAAATCCACGAACCCAGCAAAAGTTGAGTTAACATCAACCATATCCCCATCAAAGGTAAGAGTACAGTAACCAACAGGAGCCTGATTAAATAGCGTTTCGAATTTTGCTTTAGTATGCGAAAGTTGCTCCTGCGTGCGAATCAGCTCCTGATTCTGCATTTCGAGTTCAATTTGGTACACCTGAAGGTTCTCGATTAAATCTTCAAGGTTTTCGGTGAACTCTTGTGGGTTTATTGATTGTTTACTACTTAGGAGTTCTGCTGCTCGTCGTCTTAGTTCATCTCGTTGGGAACTATTTTCAAAATCCATAGCATTGCTAATTTTTTTTGATTTGCTGAGCAATTAGTAACTACTAAAATAGTGAAAAGTTTATAAATTTAAAACTCTCGTTCAACAAAATTGTTCAGCAAAATTTATTTGCACATAGCAATGGAAACTGATAACAGGGTCAACTTAAATACATCTCGATGGTGGAGAACAACTCGTCGCGCACAATGGGTTTTACAACATAATCGGAGCATCCAGCACTGATACATTTATCCTTATCGCCCGACATGGCGTAGGCCGTAAGGGCTATAATTGGAATTGAATTCCCTTTGCTTCGGATTATTTCGGTTGCCCTAATCCCGTTCATAACAGGCATTTTAATATCCATAAGTATCAAATGGATATTTGAATTTTGCTCAACCCTATCAACGGCTTCGGCACCATTTACAACGTGTATAATACTAGCACCCGTTTCCAGAAGCAGCTCATTAAGATAAAAGAAATTTGCAGGCTCATCCTCGGCTACCAAAATGGTTTTACCCTTAAAATCGTAGTTCTGACGATGTGCTCTTGACGGTTTTTGTGCTTTTGATTGTACCGATATAAAGGGCAAGGTGAAGTAGAAACGAGACCCCTTACCAACCTGCGACTGTACGCCGATATCACCACCAAGCATCTCGACATAAGCCTTACAGATGGATAAGCCTAGCCCTGTGCCACCATAGTTCTTTTTGGGTGATGAATCGACCTGCCTAAAGCGATCGAAAACAATGGGTTGATCCTCAGGTGATATGCCAATACCAGTATCTTTTACCCAAAATTCTACATTGGCCTCGCTCACCCGATAGCCTATCTCAATGGTGCCACAATCGGTAAACTTAATGGCGTTGCTCACCAAATTTGTAATAATTTGAGTAACCTTCCCCTCATCGGTAACCATAAGGCATTCCTCGTCGGGCAAATACAACGATAGATTAAGCTTATTTTTCTTATTGTTCGCATTATGAGTAAACATCGATGCAACGCTACGCAACATCTTGTTGATGTTTAGCTGAGAGCTATGGACAACCACTTGGCCCGTTTCAATCTTTGAAATATCGAGCACATCGTTGATAATTCCAAGCAGCTGGTTACAAGAAACGTTTAGAACCTCTGTGTAAAGAGTTTGCTTTTCTTTGGAGAGATTGGGGCGCAGTAATATTTCAGAGAAGCCCACAATGGCGTTCATAGGAGTTCGGATTTCATGGCTCATATTGGCCAGAAATGAAGATTTGAGCCTATCGCTCTCTTCGGCTTTCTCTCGGGCTTGCTCCAACTCGTCGTTAATGGATATAATCCGCTGGTTCGACTCGGTAAGTTCCTCGTTTAGCGACAGGTACTCCTCGTTCTGCTCCTTCAGGCGCTTCTCGCTTTCCATTAACCTTTCGTTTATCTCTGTTAGCTCCTCATTTAAAGCAAGGTACTCCTCATTTTGCTCTTTCAACTTCTGCTCACTCTGCTTGAGCCTTTGCTCCCAATTCTTACGTTCCGTAATATCTAAATGGAAACCAAACATCATGAATGGCTTTCCATCGTCAGTCCACTGGGCTACTTTGCCTCTATCCTGTATCCAAACCCAATGGCCTTCTTTGTGCTTCATTCTAAACTCACATTGGTATATCTCTGATTTCCCATCGAAATGCTTCCGTAAGGCTTTCATAACCCTAGGCTCATCTTCGGGATGCATATATTTAGTCCAAGTTTGAACGGTATTGGGACCCAACTCATGCAGTGTATATCCAATTATCTGGGCCCACCGTTCGTTATACTGAGTATGCCCTGTTTGCACGTTCCACTCCCATGTACCCACATTGGTTCCCTCAATTATTCCGGCTAGCCTAGCCTTTTCCTGTTTAAGTTTGAATTCCGATTCAACCCTATCGCTAATATCCTGAACATTTGCAATACGATAAAGCGGATGTCCCTCGTTATCCTTCACCCCCGTTATGCTAATCAGAACAGGGAATCGTTGACCGTTTTTCTTAATATGCCATGTTTGATAAACGTAGTATCCATCCTGGTAGGCTTTGCTAATGGCACCAGCTATTTTATCCCTCTCGTTCTCTGCAAACACCATCGATATGGGTTTACCCCTGATCTCATCCTCTGTGTATCCGTATAGTTGAGCAAATGCTGGATTGAATATTTGAAAGGTTCTCTCATCGCCTTCACCCACCGCAATTCCCATGCGGGTAGCTGTGAAAATATTTTCCCATAGTCGTAGCTTATCTTCGGCCTTTTTCCGCTCGTCAATATCGGTTATACTGCCCACATATCCCTGGATAATTCCAAACTCATCGAACTCGGGTTCGTACTGAGCAAGTACCCATCGGCTGGGGCTACCTTCAACAAATGTTCGAAACTCAAGTCTAAAGGTTTTCTGCTTGTTAGTCTCATCGTGCCAAATAGCTTTTACCCTTTCCAAATCAATCGGATTAACCAGATCGATATGATTTTTCCCTAGTGTTTCGTTGCAGCTTACACCCACAATCTCGCACCAACGCTCATTAACAAAGGTAAATTGTCCTGAACTACTGATTTTGCAAATACCAACTGGCGATGATTGGGCTAGCGACCGAAATAATCCTTCACTTTTATGCAAAGCATCAATAGACTGGTGTTTAACCTCCTGGTCGTAAAGAATTTTGCCAATTAGGATTGTAGCTAAGGGGTAAAACACAATGATTGCCAATCCAATCTCGCGCAGAACAGCCTCGGCACGCTGCTCGGGGAGCGTTAAGGTGAGCAATAGCATAGCTATATGAACAAGCACACCAAAGCCCAAAAGAAAAAGGCTGGACAATCGCTTGTTTTTAAGCTTGCGCTGATAATAAAATATTACGCCAATTACAGCAGAAACCGAAGCCACAGAAACCCCCATCAAGGTTCCAATCCCACCTTGATACAACCGCAAAACGATGGCCATAACTGCCGATATGGCAGCGGCTACAGGGCCAAAAAATAGAGCGCACAAGCTAATAACAACCGATCGACCGTCGAACACAAGCCCCTCCTCAAAAACCAAGGGATTTAACATTCCTAACATTGCTACCAAGCCAAAGAGAATCCCTTGTAAAACTGCTCCTTTAATCGACTTGCTACTCCATCTATTATCAAAAAAACCTGAAATTACGCTTAGCGCAACCAGCATGGAAAGATTGTATATCAACTCAATAACAAACATAAGAGTACTCTATTTTGATTTTTTAGGCAACGCCATAGTGTTGTAAAATTAAGGAATTAAGCTCCAAATAGAGCCTGTAGCGCCCAGAAAAAAAGATGATTTATCGCACTTAAGCAACCCTACTCGCTTATATCTATTGCAATAAATAAAATAGCCCGCTGGCAAGCGGGCTATGGATTGGATAATTGAGCAGTATCTACCCAATAACGTTGTCAATAATTGAATCGTCGGCAATGTGAGGAATGGTTACCCTTAAGTTGGGCGTGCGTTCCATTTCGCGCTTAATGGCAAATATTGCCTCCTTATTGCGCGCCCAGCTACGACGGGCAATCCCATTGTTCACATCCCAATGCAGCATCATCTTTAAGCGACGCTCAGCGTCAGGCGAACCATCGAGGGTCATGCCAAATCCTCCGTTAATAACTTCGCCCCAGCCAACACCACCACCGTTATGAATCGATACCCAGCTAGCCCCACGGAAGGAGTCGCCAATCACATTCTGTATAGCCATATCGGCAGTAAAACAAGAGCCATCATAAATATTTGAGGTTTCGCGGTATGGCGAATCAGTTCCTGACACGTCATGATGATCGCGTCCTAGAACGATGGGGGCCGAAATTTTCCCATCGCGAATCGCATTGTTGAATGCCTCGGCAATTTTTATACGTCCCTCAGCATCGGCATATAGTATACGCGCTTGCGATCCCACAACCAGCTTATTCTTACCGGCCTCTCTAATCCAGTGAATATTATCCTGAAGCTGACCAGTAATCTCGCTAGGGGCTGATTTGGCTATCTCCTCCAACACCTGCTGTGCAATCCTATCGGATGCTTCCAAGTCAGCAGGATCGGAAGATGTGCATACCCAGCGGAAAGGGCCAAAGCCATAATCAAAAAACATTGGCCCCATAATATCCTGAACATACGATGGATATCGGAAATTCCCGTTGTCGCCCATAATATCGGCACCCGCACGGCTGGCCTCAAGCAAAAAGGCATTTCCATAGTCGAAAAAGTACATCCCTCGCTCAGTAAGCGTATTGACAGCCTTTACGTGGCGACGTAACGATTCGTAAACTTTCTCCTTAAACATTTCAGGGCTTGATGCCATCAGCTCGTTCGACTCATCTAGTGAAAGTCCCGCTGGATAGTAGCCACCTGCAAATGGATTGTGTAACGATGTTTGATCGCTTCCCAAATCCACTGCAATATCATCTATGGCTAACCGTTCCCATAGGTCAACAATATTGCCCTGATAGGCAATGGAAACAGCCTCCTTATCGGCCATAGCCTTTTTGATGCGGGGAATAAGCTTATCGAGATCACTGAAAACCTCATCGACCCAACCCTGAGTATGACGCACCTCGGTTGCTTTTGGATTTATCTCGGCAATTACACTCACCACGCCAGCAATAACGCCTGCCTTTGGCTGAGCACCCGACATTCCTCCCAATCCGGAGGATACAAACAGCTTGCCACTCAAATCGGTTTCGCCTGCTTTTAACCTTTTGCGACCAGCGTTGAGGACGGTAATGGTTGTACCATGAACAATTCCCTGAGGGCCAATGTACATAAACGAACCGGCTGTCATCTGCCCATACTGTGTAACCCCCAACGCGTTGAAACGCTCCCAATCGTCCTTGCTGCTGTAGTTGGGTATCATCATCCCATTGGTAACTACAACTCGGGGCGCATCCTTATGCGATGGGAATAGACCCATTGGGTGGCCAGAATATAGCACAAGGGTTTGCTCATCGGTCATTTCGGCCAGATACTTCATGGTAAGAAGGTACTGTGCCCAATTTTGAAATACTGCACCATTTCCGCCGTAGGTAATAAGTTCATGCGGGTGTTGTGCCACAGCATAATCTAAGTTATTGCTTAGCATAAGCATTATGGAGGCCGCCTGCACCGATTTGTGTGGGAAATCGTTGATACTACGAGCAGTTATCTCGTAGTTGGGTCGATAGCGATACATGTATATCCTACCAAAATCGTTAAGCTCCTTGGCAAATTCTTCTGCCAAAATGGCGTGGTGTTTCTCAGGAAAATAGCGGAGCGCATTTTTTAGCGCCAACTTTTTTTCGCTTGCGGATAAAATTTGCTTACGTTTAGGGGCATGGTTTACCGTAGAATCCCACGCTTTTGCTGGGGGTAAATCGTTGGGGATGCCCTGTAAAACAAGGTCTTTGAAGTTATCTGTAGCCATATCGTTTAGTGTATTTTAATTTCTGGCACCAAAGTTACAATTTTAAAGACGATATTAGAATAAAAATCGGTATGCCCTTGCACAGTTTTTGCTGACCTTGAATGACTAAAAAATCATTATCAACTTTAAATACTAAAGAGTTATGCGCAAAAAACAACTTTTATACATCCTAACATTGGTTATGCTTGTTCCCTTTTTCAGCAGCTGCGGATACAACCGCATGGTATCGCTAGATGAAGGTGTGACATCGCAGTGGGCTAACGTTGAAAATGTTTACCAACGCAGAATGGATCTTATTCCAAACCTGGTTAACACCGTAAAAGGTTATGCCGATTTTGAGCAGCAAACCTTAACCCAGGTAATTGAGGCCAGGGCAAAAGCCACTCAAGTAACTATTGATCCAACAAATTTAAACGAAGCCAACATTCAGCAATTTCAACAGGCACAGGGTGAACTCAGCAGCGCATTATCGCGATTGCTGGTAACCATTGAGCGATACCCCGATCTTAAGGCTAACCAAAACTTCTTGGAGCTTCAGGCTCAGCTCGAGGGAACTGAGAATCGTATTGCTGTTGAGCGTAGGAAATTTAACGAGTCTGTTCAATCATATAACTCTTACATCCGTTCATTCCCAAGGGTTATATATGCAGGTTGGTTTGGCTTTGAGAAAAAGGCATACTTCGAAGCCGATCCTGCAGCACAAAAGGCACCTCAAGTTGACTTTAGCAACTAGGATAGAAACTTTAAAAACTATAAGTAAATGGCTCAAGACTATTTGACATCGGACCAAAAAAAAATCATTGAAAACGCCATAAGGGAGGCCGAACTCAACACATCGGGTGAAATTAGGGTTCACATTGAGGAGAATTGCAAAGTTGATGTGCTAGATCGTGCGGCAGACGTATTTGCAATGCTAAAGATGCATAAAACTGAACTCCGAAATGGAGTTCTATTTTACTTAGCTCTCAAAAACAGAAAGTTTGCCGTGATTGGTGACGCTGGCCTAAATGCTGTTGTTCCCGATAACTTTTGGGAGGAAGTGAAGAACTTGATGATAGAGCATTTTGCTAAAAACAATTTAACATCGGGGCTGGCCAAGGGCATTGAGCTTGCAGGACAAAAACTCAAGGAGCATTTTCCCTATCAAAAAGATGATGTTAACGAACTACCCGACGAGATATCGTTTGGCAAATAGAAATGATTATGAGAAGATTGAAATACATATTACTACTATCGTTAAGCCTATTGCTAGCCAATGGTTTCGCTCAGGATCTGCCAAAGCCTATGCAACCCCCAAGGCTAGTGAACGATTTTGCTGGCATCCTGAACGAAAATGAGCAGATGCGCCTAGAGCAAAAGCTGCTGAATTACCATGACACCACCACAACCCAAATCTATATCATTACCGTTAACGATTTGATGGGCTATGATATTGCGGATTTTACTGTTCGTGTTGGTGAGAGCTGGAATGTTGGGCAAAAGGGCAAAAACAATGGGGCAGTTATCATGATAAAACCACGAGTTGGGAATCAACGTGGCGAAGCCTACATAGCTACTGGTTATGGTTTAGAAGATGTGATTCCCGATGCCCTTACGAAAAGGATTATTGAGAGAGAGATGATTCCTCATTTCCAGAACGAGAATTACTATCAGGGTCTCGATAGGGCAACTACAATTATGATAAATCTGGCTTCGGGCAAATTCTCGGCCGAGGGCTACATGGGCGAAGGTGGAGCTTTACTCGTATTGCCCTTTATAATTTTCCTAACCCTTTTCCTTGTTGTCCTTTTTAATGTGAGGAAAACCAAGGGCCGTTCGGTTGGCCATAATATCCCTCTTTGGATTGCCTTGGGCATGCTCTCGGGAGGAAGGAGCAGCGGTGGATTTGGAAGTTTTAGTTCGGGCTCGGGTAGTTTTGGTGGATTTAGCGGCGGTGGAGGTGGCTCTTTCGGTGGCGGAGGAGCAGGCGGTAGCTGGTAAGTTCTAAATCACAGAATACACAAAAGGGGGCTCGGTAAGCCCCCTTTATTATTATGCATAGCGGAAACTAATCATGCGATTCTTCGGAAAAAGCATCGTCAACTAATATCCTGCCACAGTACTCGCATACAATCACTTTACGCCTAACCCTAATATCAAGCTGACGCTGAGGTGGAATCTTGTTGAAACAACCGCCACAAGCATCGCGCTGCACGGTAACTACGGCCAAACCGTTGCGTGCATTACCTCTAATACGCTTGTAAGCCGATAGCAACCGGGGTTCAATAATCTCCTTGTACGCTTCCGATTTACGAGCCAATTCGTCCTCCTCCTTTTGAGTATCTTGGATAATGCTATCCAGCTCAGCCTTTTTGGTCTGAAGGTCACCAGCGCGCTCACCATGGAGTATTTCGGCCTGATCAATCAGCTCCTTTTTATCCTTTGCTTGCTGAACAAACTCCTTGATGCGTTTTTCGCAAAGTTCAATTTCAAGGGTTTGAAACTCCATCTCTTTTGAAAGCGAATCGTACTCCCTATTATTACGAACATTCTTTTGCTGCTCTTCGTACTTTGCAATAAGGCCTTGAGCATTTTTTATCTCGAGCTTCTTCTGGGCAACTTGCTCGTTCAGGGTATCAACATCAGTCTTGAGGTTCTCAATTCGGGTCTCAAGTCCAGCAATCTCATCTTCCAAATCCTGAACCTCCAAGGGAAGTTCTCCTCTTAGCGTTCTAATCTGGTCAATTTTTGAATCAATCTGCTGAAGTTCGTATAGAATCCTAAGCTTCTCCTCTACAGGCATCTCGCTTACCTCTGAGGTTTTGTTTTTGTTTGCTACCATACCTTATTATAAGTAGTTAATTGGATTGGTTTTCACGTTTGATTTTAAGACTGCAAAATTAGGAATTTTTTTTGTAAGTAGTTCATAAAAAATGTCTAAAGCAAACTGTTCGCTCTCGAAATGCCCTACATCGGCAATAATTATTTTTCCATCAGCATCAAAAAACTGATGGTACTTAACATCGGCAGTAATATAAATATCGGCCTTGGCCCCTATGGCACGAGGAATAAACTCGGCTCCACTTCCCCCACAAATAGCAACAGTCTCTATGGGTTTACCCATTGGCATTGTGTGCTTCACACATCCTGTTTTAAATACTTTTTTAATCCTTTTCAAGAAATCCATCTCGGTGTGCGGTTTTGCTAATTCTCCCACAACCCCTAATCCTGCCTTCGGATTTATATTCTCTAGCGGATAAACATCGTACGCTACCTCCTCGTATGGATGCGATTGAAGCAGTGCATCAATTACTTTGGGAAGCAATGGTTTGGGGACAATCACTTCGGTTTTTGTTTCCGCCTCTAGGTGTATTTCACCCTTGCTCCCTACATAAGGATTGGTATTGTCGCCTGCGCGGAAGGTGCCGGTTCCTTGCGTATTGTACGAACACTGGTCGTAATGGCCAATATGCCCTGCCCCAGCATTAAACATGGCTAAACGAACATCCTCGGCTTTATCGTTGGGGACAAATGCAATAAGCTTTACAAGCTGGTTGCTAGCTGGGACAAGCACTCTTAAATTTATTAAGCCCAACTTATTAGCTGCGGCTGTGCTTACGCCATTCCAAACGTTGTCGAGGTTTGTATGGGCACAGTATATTGATATGCCATGCTTAATAGCTTTTATAACGGTTTGCTCAACATAGTTAGACCCGGTTAAACGCTTTAGCCCCTTGAATATTATTGGATGATGCGCAATGATAAGATCGGCATCTCTAGCCAGGGCCTCATCAATTACTTCTGGGGTTACGTCAATAGCTAGTAGCACTCCGTTTACCTTGTTGGATTTTGAACCAACAAGAAGCCCCGCGTTATCGTAACTTTCCTGATATCCTAGCGGGGCAAATTCTTCTATTATTGAAGTTATATCGTGTACAGTCATATTTATAGCATTTCTCTAACCTCAACCAACATTTCCTTAATTCGCCTCAACGATTCGATGGCCTCAAAATTATTGACCGTATCCTCCTTGTTTTCGGCAAGTTTTTTCCTTGCCCCTTCGAGAGTAAGGCGCTGCTCCTTAACCAGGTGATATATCAACTTAAAGTTGTTGATATCAGATTTGGTGAACAACCTGTTTCCCTTCTTGTTTTTTTTGGGTTTGATAACATCGAAATTCTTCTCCCAAAAACGTATCAGAGATGTATTTACCCCAAACATATTGGCCACTTCGCCAATGCTGTAGTATAGCTTTTCAACTTTTTTCTCTTTGTAGGGCATAACATTATTTCTTTATGATTATCGTTCCGTCGTTACGAATATCGAGCAGCGATTCGGGAAAATCGGCAGCAGTAAGCCTTTGTATTTCCTTGAGTGCCTGCATAGCAGGATCGGATACAGCGCCACCTCTTCCTTTCTGCACAACGGAAAAAATTTGACCGTCAACAAATTTACCATTTTTATCGACATTTAGCTTCACAACGGGGGCAAATCCATTTGGTCCCCTAAGATTAAAACGTCCGTAAGTAACAAAGTTGCCTAAACTATAGGCAATAAATCTGCCTTTGTACAAATCGATTGCCCGGGTAACGTGGGGGCCATGACCAAAAACAATGTCGGCGCCAGCATCAATCACGTGGCGAGCAAACTCGTATACATTACCCCTATCCTCTCCATAGTAGTACTCCCTTTCGCGGTTCACATTCCTGTGGTCGGGGCCCTCAGCACCACCATGGAATGAAACCACAACAATATCAACCTTTGCTTTTAGTGATGATACTATTTGCTTTGCCCGTGGAATATTATTAATGCTACAAGTACCCTTGTTGGGGGCAAAAGCACAAAATCCGATTTTTACTCCGTTTCGTTCAAAAACAGTTGTGGGGTGAGTAAGTAAGCCGGCATAGGCTATGCCAACGGAATCGAGCAGTCGCATGGTGGTATTTCGCCCCAGATCGCCAAAATCGCCAACATGGTTATTGGCTAGGCTCATCACATCGAAGCCTGCATCGGCCAGGCAATTAACATAGTGCTCAGGCATTTTAAATGCAAAGCATTTAGTGGTGTCGCGACATTGCTTTACCACTTTACCCTCGTTCAAAAAGCACCCCTCAAGATTACCAAATGTAACATCGGCATCAGTCAATAACCCCTTAACCGGGCTAAGCAGGGGCTCACAATTATCCTTTGCTGGCAAGTATGACCGGTTAGGGAAATGGGTTCCAAGCATTATATCACCAACACCAACTACTGTAATGCCTTTGCTTTGCGTAAGAGTATCGCTTTCTGTAAGGTTTTTTTTGCCAAATGAGCTGCCAACTACCAAAAGAAAAAGCAATGCCAAAGCACATGATTTGGAAAAACTATGTGTTACTGAATTAAACGATTTATTATTCACGAATTGCATTATTTTTCAATTAGTTATTTTACAATTATACTATTCGAAAGAAACACTACTGACTGTGACAACTAGCTTTACAAAACTTAGTCTAAAGACTGACCACTCTGGGCTGCCAATTCAATAATCCTCTCATACTCAAGTGGCGTTAACTCGTTGAAAAAAAAGTTAATCGGATTGATTGGTTCGTAATCTTTCCTCACTTCGTAGTGCAAGTGGGGAGCAACACTCATCCCGGTATTACCCACTAATCCAATCACTTCGCCTCGCTTAACTTTTTGCCCTCGTCGAACCATAGTATTACTCAGGTGAGCGTATAGAGTTTGATAGCCATTGCCATGATCGAGAATGATAGTATTTCCATACCCTCTGGATGAGTGAATAACATCGGAAACCACCCCAGCTCCTGTGGCAAAAACTGCCGTTCCTGAGGGAGCAACAAAATCGACCCCAGTATGCATTTTGAGAACCTTGTAAAAAGGGTGCATACGCACGCCAAAAGGCGATGCAATGCGATGCAATTCCTTGTTAGCGATGGGCTGAATCGATGGGACCTTTTCAGCCATCTCGTCTTTCTTTTTGGCCAACTCAAGAATCTCATCAAACGATTTTGATTGAATGTAAACCTGACGCGACAAGTTATCGATTCGCTTAGCTGTTTCCATTACAATCTCCGAATTGGATAAGTCCTCAAGGTATGTGTAACGATCTACCCCACCAGCACCGGCCTGTCTTATGGATGCGGGCATTGGTTCTGCCTCGAAAATGGTGCGATAGATATTTATGTCGCGTTGCTGAATATCTTGGAGCACCAGGGTAATATGATCGAACTTACTGCTAAACTGTTCAAACTTCTCGGCCAGTTTTTGGTTTTCACGCCTTAAGCCTCTTTCCGAAGGAGTATCGAAAAAGGAAGAAAAAATGATATAGTAAATTACAGAGATAACTATGCTGAAAAGTAAATAGGTAACGAAACGCCAAACCCTTTTAGATCTGGAGGTTCTTTTCTTTACAAAGGAAAGTGAATCTGGGTTAAACTTGTATTTCTCTTTATGCATTCTTTATACCTTTATGATTTGCAAACTCAAATCTTTTTGTTTTAAAGGTTTTAGGGCAAGGGTTGATTTGCAAATTTATTAAATTTAAACTACATACCCAGTATTTTTAAAAAAACGGAAAACAAACACCATATCAGCACGTTAACTATGCGTTTGTGCCTATTTATTTATGTTGATTTCGTAAATACAAACGCTATTGCCTCCACCTAAGCCCGATTTGCCTTGCGAGGTTACAATAAGGGTTTTCCCCTCATCGCAAATATCCATCCCAACGGGGAAACTATCAACATCGCAGGTGCCAACCACCTTCATATCGCTGGTTCTTACAATGCTTATCTTGCTTTCGTTGTTAACCGCAGCAAATAGGTACTCGCCATTGGGGTGTACGCTAATGGTTCTTGCACCTACGCCAACTTTGGCATTCTGCCAATTTTTGTAACCAAACTCTTTGTTTGGTATTCCCTTTTCAATCTCGGCAAAATTGGCTTTTTGAACAACACCCCCCCGGTTAATGCTCAAGTAAAGGTTGTTGTTATTAAATACAAGATGACGGATATTTGGCATTATTCCACTGATATTACCAATATGCTTATTCGTTGCAACATCGATAACGGCAATGCTGGCTCCTCCCATTTTGCCAACCAGTAGGTACTTGCTGCTGGGCGAAAAAACCGTGCCTCTTAGGCAAAGCCCACAATTCTGATCCCTGTTGATAACGGTATCCTGAGCATAGTTTAGCTGCATCCTATTGCCAATAGTAATATTCTCAGTGTATCGGAAATCGTTAACATCAGAGGAGCTTATATCAATTATAGCAACGGTATTATCGCCCCAATGGGTAACCGCAATGCGCTGATTATTGGGTGAGCAGCTTATCATTTTGGGTAGGGGCCCGGTAGGCATCACTCTTACAATCTCATCGGTTTCAGTATCGATTATTGCCAGAGCCGAAGGGTCAATAGCATTCCTGTCGTAGGAACGACGATAGTAGGTTACCCAAAAGTACCTGCCGTCGTGAGAAAAGCATCCTTCAACGGGTTTTCCTTTAAAAATATTGAAATTACTTTTGGCTGTTCTGAAGCGATAGTCGAAAAACAAGGTATCCTTAAAAAGATGCTGATTGGAGCTGTTAAATGAATGGTTAATAACCTTAAGCTTTTGATGGGTGTTAAGATCATAGACCACCGTAGCGTATCCCTCAAGCGAATTAATGTAGTATTTTGACTTTTTGTGTAGGATATTTGCTGATTTGGGCGAGTTAATGTCCCTATCGAGCCTATCGTTTTCATGCGTTGCTCTCCAATTGTAATGCTGGGTTCTATTGGTTAGCGTTAGGGTTACCTCTCCACCATCGGGGGTTGAGGCTGTTCCAATTGGAATTCGCTTTTGACTCAGCAAAGGGCTTAAACTACATACCAATACGGCTAGGAATAAAATCTTCTTCTTCATAATTAAACAGTTTATTATTGTTGCCCGGAGGCGCTAGTACTTTTGTGATTTTGTTTTGGTAAGCAGTAAATAACTCTACAATAGTTGTAGATGAACGAACAAACTTGTCTTTTAGCGGTTAAACTCCCTTGCAAGGAATATTGGGTTTGTTTTCAGATATTAAGTATTTCTAAAATGCAAATCCCTAGTGCAGATTAGCGATTACTCAATCCCTAAGGTTTTATCAATTGCGTTTTCTTATCTTTAATTCACTGATCAGCAAAACCCCTAATCACCAAAACAATACATATATCCATCGCGCGATGCCACATAAATTTTCCCATCCATAAATATTGGAGTAGACTCGAAAGTGGTGGGAAAATGAGCTAATCGTTCGAAGTTGTTATCCTGGTCGTAGGAGTATAAATAGAGGCCATTGTATGTCGCCACAATCAGCCTGTTATTAGAAAAAATGGGCGTTGCAATGCTTGCTCCTGTTTTATCTTTAAACACCAACTTGGGTGTATTGAATTTTCGATTTCCATCCCAGGACACCTCTTGCTGCGATGTGATTTCCTTATGATCGACCACATATAGGTATCCGTCAATCCCAACAAATGCAACCAATGACTTATCGTTATAAGATTCGGTGGTACCTGCTGAGCCAATAATTCCGCCTTCCCATGAACTCAATGTGGCATCTTCTGTAGGGTGAAACCAGACCACCGCCTGATCGGGATCTTTCCGAGGATCGAGCTTTACCATCCCTCCTCGTCCAGGTATATACTGTTTTTCAATGCTTACCAATATGCAACTATCGGAAGTAACAATAGGGGTTCCATCAATATCCGATCCAATAAAGAACTCCCAATCGAGTTTTCCGCTTTCGGAATTATAGCGGAATACTCGCCCAGATCCGCTGGCAAGGTAAAAGTGTGAACCCAATCGGCTCACCGACCCTTCTGTTACCACGTTGCTTTTGTGCGACACCACATCTTCGTTGCGATAAAGCCTATGCTCCGAATATATTTTGGGTTGAAGCATCTCATTTTTCATTGATGCTTTGGCAGGGTTTGGATTGAGTAGGGTAAAAAGAGAATTCTCGAGCCCAATGTAGAGGGTATCGTTAACCACTAGGGCTGAGCCATCAACATCACGAGAATAGCTACCAGTCCATTTTACATCAAATCGCCATAACTCTTCTCCAGTAAGGTACGAAATGGCTCGGAATGATGGAATGTGTTTTGTGTCTAAATAATTCCCAACGCCTAGCCTACTTCCCTGGAAAATCACAACGCGATCTTTCTCGCCTTTGGCATTGGGATTAACCCAAGCCGTACCGGTACCCTTAATCACATCGTCAAACTTGTACTGCCAAACAATGCTCCCATCACGGGCATCAATTTTTTTGAGGTTAAAATCGTAAGCACCCTGAATTAAGTAGGGTACACCATCCTCGAGTATGTATAGGGGCTGGCCAGTCCATCCTGCCCCAGCCCAAGTTCTAGAGCCCGAACGACGAGATATAATGGTAGTTCCCTTACCTAGCCACTTTTTCCATTTTACGTTTAGATTTGATGGGGCAACATTACCGTAATAGTTCCGCTGATCGTTACCCAAAAAGGTGGGAATTACTATTTCTATTGAATGTTCCGAGGTTTTGTCATTCTTTATGTCCTGTGAGTATACAAATCCAAAACCAAGAAAAACAGCGAGGAGGGAAAGAGAAAATCTCATTAAAAATCTAGATTAATGAATTAATACTGAAGAAAAAGTTACTAATCGAGTACTTGAGTGTTTCTGGCTGCTAGCTCTACCATCCTATCGTATTCGTCGGATGTAATATCGTTGAAATAGTAGTTAATTGGGTTAATGGGCTTATCGTTCTTTCTAACCTCATAATGCAAATGTGGAGCCATACTCATTCCTGTATTCCCAACCAATCCTATCACCTCTCCCCTTTTCACCGATTGCCCTACATTTACTAACACCTTGCTTAAGTGAGCATAGTAAGTAGAGTAACTAAAACCATGATCAACTACTATAAGGGTTCCGTATCCACTTGCTGAAAAGTCCACCCTAGCAATAGTTCCATCGCCCGTGGAATAAACCTCGGTTCCCGATGAAGCTGTAAAGTCCATCCCGTTATGCATTCGCATTCTTTTGTAAAATGGATGCATGCGCATTCCAAACAGCGAGGCAACTCTTGTTAAATCTTTATTGGCAATTGGCATAATTGCGGGGATACAGGCCACCATGGCCTCTTTATTTTTGGCCAACTTAATCACTTCGTCAAAAGAAACTGACTGAACGTACATCTGCTTTGCCAGCATATCCATTCGCTTGGCTGTAGCAGTTAGGATTTCTGCATTGGGTGAGGACTCAAGCTCTTTATATCGATTAACACCTCCAATACCTGCTTGGCGAACGGAGTTGTGAACTGGAGGCATTTCGAAGATTGCACGATAAATGCTATCGTCGCGAAGCTGTATATCGTTTAAAGCGCTAGAAACGTAATTGAACTTACGATTTAGGAGTTCAAACTGGAGTATACTTTCTTGCGCTTCTCTTTTAAGCGTTTTCTCTTTGGGTGTTTCAAAAAAAGCTGTATAAACAGAGAAATAGAGGACAGCGACAACAAGGCTTAGTCCAAAATAAGAAACAGAAACCTTAACCCTTTGCCAAGGAGATTCTTGCTCCTCAACAAAACTCAAAGAATCGGGGTTGAACCTATAGCTTCGCTTAGACATTACACCATTGATGGGTTAAAATCAGTTGCGACAAATATAAAAAAAATGTGCAACAACCCAGTGGTAATGAAAAAAAATGAAACAAAAAATAGCTTGATTATTTGTTGAAACTACAGGTGAGGTAACTACTCTAGAGGGTTTGCATTTCGTACCATCATTTCATACTCCTCGGGTTTCATATCGTTGAAGTAGTTTATCGGATCAACCGTTTTATTGCGATAGATCACCTCGTAGTGAAGGTGTGGTCCTGTACTCCTGCCCGAGTTCCCTAATCGGCCAACAATCTGCCCGCGAGTAATAGTATCACCCTTTTTAACACCAATTGCACTTAGGTGAGCATAACGAGTTTTGTAGCCAAACCCATGATCGACAAGTACTACATTACCATAGCCAAAGTATGAGTATGCAGCGCTAATAACCCTGCCGTTGCCAGTGGCATATACCGGAACACCTTTAGGCCCGGCAAAATCCATCCCTTGGTGAAACCGCTTGGTACGTAAAAAGGGATCGCTGCGATGCCCAAAATAGCTAGTTATTCTAATTTTATTATCAACGGCTACTGGTTGTATTGCCGGAATGCTATGAATCATTTTCTCCTTATCCCGTGCAAGGTCAATCACCTCATCAAACGATTTTGATTGTATATATGTTTTCCACGTAACCTGATCGAGCTTAGTTGCAATATCGATAAGCAAATCGGCATTATTAAAGTTTCGTAAGTCATCGTACTTACTTGCTCCACCCATGCCACCTGTTCTCAGGCTCGAGGAGATAGTATCAGCATCAAAAATTGCTCGGTAGGTATGATTATCCCTAATCTGGATCTCCTCCAGCATTAGATCTGATTCGTTAAGCATTTTGCCTAAAAGCTCAAATTTGAGTGCAATCTCGGCATTCTCGCGTTTTAAAATCTTTTCCTTTGGCGTATCAAAATAATAGCTATAGGATAAGAAAACAATTAGGGCAACCACGAGGCTAATAACGAATTGAATTGTTACATTTGCAAACTTTTTAAGTACAGGTACTTCAATGGGCTCAAAGGATAGGGTTGCAGGATTATATCTGTAATTATGCTTGGCCATACTTGTCATTAAAAAGCTAAAAATTGGTTTGTTTAAAAAGTTTCTAAATTGACTAATAGCGGCAAATCTAAGGTAAATATTTATTTTTGCAAAGTTTTAGCTAAATTTTTAATGCATTTTGGATACCCCACAAAAATATCAAATACCTAAATTATAAATATTTATGACATCGGGAGAAGCAAGACAAGCATTTTTAGACTTTTTTAGGAGCAAAAATCACCAAATTGTGCCATCGGCGCCTATGGTTGTGAAAAACGACCCTACGCTTATGTTCACCAATGCTGGGATGAACCAGTTTAAGGACATCTTTCTGGGTAACTTGGACCCCAAGCAGAAAAGGGTTGCTAACTCGCAGAAATGCCTTAGAGTATCGGGAAAACACAACGATTTGGATGAGGTTGGGCATGATACATATCATCATACCATGTTCGAGATGCTGGGCAACTGGTCGTTTGGCGATTACTTTAAAAAAGAAGCCATTGAATGGGCTTGGGAGTTTTTGGTTGACATACTCAAGCTTAACAGTGCCGACCTGTATGCTACGGTATTTGAGGGGAGTCAAGACGATGGACTTGAGGTAGATAAGGAATCGCTTGACTTGTGGAAAAAGTTTCTGCCAGAGGATAGGATTCTACTGGGGTCAAAGAAGGATAATTTTTGGGAAATGGGAGATTCTGGCCCATGTGGCCCTTGCTCCGAAGTACATATCGACCTAAGAAGCCCCGAAGAGAAATCAAAAATATCGGGTAGAGAATTGGTAAACGAAGGACACCCTCAAGTAATTGAGATTTGGAACCTGGTATTTATCCAATTCAACCGAAAAGCTAATGGTTCTCTGGAATCGCTTCCGGCAAAGCATGTCGATACCGGGATGGGATTTGAACGACTTTGCATGGCTCTCCAAGGCAAGCAAAGCAACTACGATACTGATGTTTTCCAACCAATAATTCAAGAAATTAGCCGTGAATGCGGCATTGCATATGGTAAGGATATAAAAACCGATGTGGCTATGCGCGTAGTTGCCGACCATCTCAGAGCGGTTTCATTCTCCATTGCCGATGGCCAGTTACCCTCAAATGTTAAGGCAGGATATGTAATCCGACGAATTCTTCGGCGTGCGGTCAGATATGGCTACACTTTCCTCAACTTTAACGAGCCATTCATCAATAAGCTGGTTCCCATACTTGCAAACCAAATGGGTAAATGGTTCCCTGAAATTACTGCTCAGCAGGAACTGATTACCAAAGTGATTTTCGAGGAGGAACAATCGTTCCTCAGAACCCTCGAAACCGGTATCAGAATGCTCGACGGAATTATGGAAAAGGCCAGCGTAAAAGGAAAGAAAGAAATTACTGGCAACGATGCATTTATCCTTTACGATACATATGGATTCCCATTCGATCTCACCGAGCTGATTCTTCGCGAGCACGGCTTCAAAGTAAGCAAAGCCGATTTTGAAAAGGAAATGCAAGTGCAAAAGCAGCGCTCGCGCAGCGTGGCTAACGTTGAAACTCTCGACTGGTTGGAGATTTTACCAAACACCGAAACCCAATTTGTGGGCTACGACTCGCTGAAGTCCGAAGTTAAAATCACTCGCTACCGAACAGTAAAGCAAAAAGGCAAGGAGCAATTCCATTTGGTATTCGACAGAACACCGTTTTACGCCGAATCGGGCGGACAGGTTGGTGATATGGGAACTATAGCTAACAATAAGGAGACTATTAAAATACTGAATACTGTAAAGGAGAACAATCTTACAATCCATTTGGTAGACAAACTCCCAACGGATGCTAGCAAAACTTTTACAGCCGAGGTTGATATAGAGAAAAGAAATAGCGCAGCAAATAACCATACCGCAACACACCTGTTACACCATGCGCTCAGAGAGGTGCTTGGTTCGCACGTTGAGCAGAAAGGCTCGTTGGTACACCCCGACTACCTCCGATTCGATTTTGCACATTTTCAAAAGATGACCGACGAAGAAATTCGTAAGGTGGAAAATATGGTGAATACTGCCATTCGCAAAAACACAACTATTGATGAGCATCGGGATGTCCCTATGGATAAGGCCCAACAAATGGGAGCCATGGCTCTGTTTGGCGAAAAGTATGGCGATTCGGTTAGGGTTATACGTTTTGGCGATTCGGTTGAACTCTGCGGCGGAACACACGTAAATGCAACCGGGAATATAGGGCTGTTCAAAATCGTTTCCGAAGGTGCAATATCAGCAGGAATACGAAGAATTGAAGCCATAACTGCCCAAAGGGCTGAAGATTTTTTATACCAACAGGTCGATTACATTAAGAACCTTAAAGATCTTATGGGTAACCCTCCCGATTTAATGTTGGCAGCTGAAAAATTGGTAAAAGAAAATGCCTCCCTAAAAAAGCAAGTTGAAGGTTACAGCAAGGAGCGCGTAAAAAACCTTAAGGGCTCCCTAATATCTAGCGCTGTAACTAAGAATGGTGCAGCTGTTATTGCTCAAAAAATTGATATCGATAGCGCTGATGCCGTAAAAGATCTGGCATATCAAATCCGAAACGAGGTAAAAGATCTTTTCCTTGTTCTTGGCGCCCAGATCAACGACAAACCGATGCTAACCATAATGGTATCCGAGTCGCTCATCGAGTCCAATAAAGCAAATGCCTCTACCATCATCCGCGAGGCTGCCAAGGAGATGAAAGGTGGTGGCGGTGGCCAACCTTTCTACGCAACAGCAGGAGGTAAAGATGTGCAAGGGCTCGATAAAGCTATTGCTAAAGCGGTTGAACTCTTCGAAAAGCAAAAACACTAGGAAGCTTGAATACTGAAAAAGGGGCCCAATGGCCCCTTTTTTTGCACTATTCAATATACCGACTGCTAATCTAATAACTCAGCAAGTTTTTTGGCTAAATCTTCGCCTCTAAGATTTTTGGCTAATATCTTTCCCTCTGGTGAGATAAGCAGATTTGCTGGGATAGACTGCACACCATACATCTTGGCAACAGGGTTTTCCCAACCTGTTACATCCGATACCTGATGCCAAGCCAACTCATCATCCTTAATGGCGTCGAGCCACTCCTGCTTTCTACGATCTAGCGAAACACCAAAAATATCAAAACCTTTATCCTTGTACTGATTGTAAAGGTTCACCAAGTTTGGGTTCTCTTGACGACAAGGAGCACACCAACCAGCCCAGAAATCTAACAAGATGTAATTCTCACCAGTTACCGATGAAAATGTAACCATATTGCCATCAGGATCTGGGTGAGTGAAATCGATGAATGTTTGACCCACTGCGGTAAGCTTATCAATATCCAGCTTCTCGTTTAGGGCAATAACAAAAGGTGATGTCTGAATTTCTTTTGGGAATTGAGATACGATGCTGTCCAGCTCCTGGAACGACAGCTGGTTAGCCAGCTGGGTTAGGGTAATGTATGCCGACAGTACTGATTGGGTATGATCGAGGGCAAATTGCTTAACCGATTTCATCATCTTGTCGTTCTCAATCATAAACTCCGAACGCAGCTGCTCTTCTAACTCGGGGGTAAGTGAACCGTCCATTGCTGCAGTCTGAAATTTTTGTTGGATTTCCATCATAGGACCGGAAAGTTCTTCCTGCATTTGGTTGAATTCCAACAGCAGATCCTGTGTGGCGGATCCCTTAATCTCACTCGACATTATATTATCAACATTACCGCTAATGGTAATATTTGAATTCTCAAGGAACAGGATAAGCCTATCTTCAGGTGATTTGAAATCAACTGCATAGATATCGGGCACCTCAACTGAGCCAACGAACTCGAATTTTCCGTTAGTCATCATGGTGGAATCTACGGCAACCAACTCATTATCTTGCATAGTTTTTAAAACTACCATTTGATCGGTTGCCCCCTCAATGGTTCCATTAATTTTGTACTCACTGGTTGAGCACGATAGTAGCATTAGGGCTACAGAAGAAATTGCTAATAGTTTTCTCATTTTACGTTTTTTTGGTTGATAACAATTAAAGAGCAATATGGTTTATATTGATTTGTAAAAATCTAGAATCCGTTTGGCAGCAGCAAAGGAGCTAATCCTATCGGACAGTACATCCTGCTCTGTGGTTTTAATCAATTCCTTAACCTGTTGATTGTTGAACAGATCGTCCTTTAATGCCTCGGTTATGGTTTGAAACATCCAGTACTTGGCCTGCTCAAGTCTGCGTTTTTGGAAAAAACTCGAACGCTTGGTAAAATCAACATAATCGAGAATTTGTTCCCAAACCACATCAATACCTGCTTTTGTAACCGATGAGCAGGTACGCACCCGAGGTAGCCACCCCGATTCGGGTTTTGGGAAAAGATGTAGCGCATTTTCGTATTGTACCCTGGCACTTTTGGCCTTGTTTACATTCTCGCCATCGGCTTTGGTAATGGCTATCAAATCGGCCATTTCCATAATACCACGCTTAATCCCCTGCAGCTCGTCACCGGCACCGGCAAGCATTAGCAGCAGAAAAAAGTCAACCATAGAGTGTACAGCCGTTTCGCTTTGGCCAACCCCTACAGTTTCGATAAAAATAGTATCGAACCCAGCCGCTTCGCACAGAATTATGGTTTCGCGGGTTTTGCGGGCCACCCCTCCCAACGAACCGGCAGAAGGCGATGGCCTGATAAATGCATTGGGGTCGTTGCAAAGGGTTTCCATACGGGTTTTATCGCCCAGTATGCTACCTTTGCTTCGCTCGCTGCTAGGGTCAATGGCCAGCACAGCCAAACGGCCTCCGGCCTGAGTTATTGTGCCGCCAAGCGCCTCGATAAAAGTACTTTTACCAACACCGGGCACACCTGTAATTCCTATCCTTATTGATTTGCCCGTGTGGGGCAGGCACTTCTCAATAATTTGTTGCCCCAGCTCATGATGGCTGGGCAGTGAACTCTCGATAAGGGTAATTGCTTGGCTTAGAATTGAAATGTCACGATTTAATATCCCCTGCACATACTGATTGACATCCAGCGCCTTTCGCTTGTTTTTTTTAAAACGGGAAGCGATGTTGCTGTTGACAGTGGGCGGCTGCTCAACCCCAGGATTAACCTTTAGTGCAGATCTAAAATCGTCCTTTGTTGTCATAGTTTGATGAATTGCTCAAAGATGAGACAAAGGTAGGTATTTTGAATCATTAAACTAAAGATTACCCCCATAGCGTAGCTAAATGATACTAAACCCTTACGCCAAATACCACTATATCATCAATCTGCTCCATATCGCCGCGCCAAGCCAAGTGCTCTTGGTGTAATATCTCCTTCTGCTCCTCCATGGGCTTTTGATGAATATCGAGCAGGAATTGTTTGAAGCGTTTCGACATGTACTTACGCCCCTCGGCTCCGCCAAACTGGTCGGGGAAACCATCGGAGAACATATAGAAGGCATCGTTGGGCTGCAGATCAATCTCATGGTTAGTAAATGGCATATGGTCGGTAATATGAATTGCCACAGGCATTTTATCGGCCTTGTACTCAATCACCTCACTGTCTCTTATTAGGATTAGCGGGTTGTAAGCGCCGGCCCATTGTAGCTTCATATTATCCAAATCAAGGGTGCTAAGCGAGATATCCATCCCATCTTTCTGCTCATCCTTTTTCCCGGTTTGCGACAGGGTTAGCTTTACGAACTCCCTAAGCCTGTTGAGTATTTCGGCAGGCTGCATAATCCCCTCCTTATTCACAATTTCGTAAAGGAACGATACCCCCAACATACTCATAAAAGCCCCAGGAACACCGTGTCCTGTACAATCGGCTGCCACAAGCACCATCTTATTCTGCTGCTTGGTAAACCAGTAAAAGTCGCCACTAACAATGTCGCGGGGTAAGAATAGCACAAAATGATCTTTTAAAGCCTCCTTAAGAATTACTGGAGTTGGTAATATTGCAGTTTGAATTCGACTGGCATAGCGAATGCTATCGGTAATTTCCTGCTTTTGATGCGAAATAAGTACATTCTTCTCTTCAAGTATTCGATTGGCTCGTTGTTTCTGGCGAACCATATTTATTAGCAAACCGGCAAATGCCAAAATCACAATTATACCAATAATAGATATGGCAATGGTAAGTTTTTGTCGCTGTATCACCGATCGTTGCAGCTCCTTCTCGTTATTTAGCAATTTAATCTCTTGCTCCTTCTTCTCGGTCTCGTACTTGGTTTGCATCTCGGTAATTATCTTTTGGCTTTGCTCCGAGAAAAGTTCATCCTTAATCTTATTGAAGGATTTTATGTGCTCTATGGCTTTGGTGAGGTTTGCAGTGTTTTCATAAACCTTGGATAGTTTCTGGTGTGTATGCCTTGCTAAATCTTTAATGCCTAAATCTTCCGATATTTTTAGGCTAAGTAGGAAACTTTGCTCGGCGTTGTTGAAGTTCCTTAGCTTGCTATGGTACTCACCAAAATAGAAGTGGATTAGCGCAATATCGTACTGGCTATTAATTTGGCGTGCCAAATCGAAAGCTGTATTTAGGTGATGCCTAACTTTAGCCCAATCGCGAATATATATGTAGTGGCTACCCAGATTGATATTCACATTGATAATCTCTTTGGTATTATCTAGGCTATTAAAAATATCCAATGCTTGGTAATAGTAATCGAATGTGCTTTGATAGACCGAATCGACATCACTCACATTTAGCCTTGTTAGTGAGTCTTCCCACTCCTCGCCATACTCAGCCACAAATTTATTCATAGCCAACAGGGAGCTGATATTCGCAATATTATTTAACGACTCCGCCACCCTGCCCTGGTTCTCCATCTCTCGATATAACGCCAAAGCCTCCTTATGATACATTAGGGCTCGCCGATAATTTTGCTCGTTCTCCTCAACGGCTAGTTGAGATCGTGAAAGTGATTCGTAAACCAATCCAATCTCGCTGCTATTGGCCGCTATATAGTTCTTTTTCCCCAGTTGTTCCGATAGTTTCAAACTTATCTGATACTGTTCAATGGCAAGCTGAAAATTGCCGATAACCCTATGGGTTCGGCCCAAGTTATGACGTGCCATGGCTACACCCTGCAGATCGTTAAGTGATTCTCTAATTTCAATCTCCCTCAGGTAAGCTTCAATAGATAGCCTATACTCGCCACAATGGAAGTACGAGCCTCCCAGCTTATTGTAAGCACTATATAGCTCATTGGGCGACCCGTGTTCTTGCAAAATTGCTAAGGCTTCTAGCTGCTTGGCAGTACCTTCGGTACATTTATTTAAGTCAATAAGAATATCTCCATAATCCAATAGAGCTTCCGCCTCTTTAACCCTCTCGTCAATCTCTTTAGCCAATGCTAGCGATTGTAAGGTAAACTGCTCTGCCAAATCAAAGGATTTTAGGTAACGGTATGTGCGGCCAATATTTCGCTTTGTATCAATTATTGCAATTTGATCTTTAATTGAGGTGTATATGCTTAACGCTTCGTTAAAAGGCTTTAAAGCATCGTTCTCCTGATAGTTAACGTTATAGTATCTCCCTAAAATAAATAGGGCATCGGCTCTGAGCCTAGGCTGATTAAGTCGGGTGGCAATCTTTAAAGCCTCCGTGGCATACTCGTATCCTATCTCTCGATCCAAAAAGTGATCAGTTAGCTCTATTAGAATGCCAACCTTATCGGAGTCCTTGGCCTTGTCTAAATCAACAAGAAGGCTATCTACTCTGCTTTGTGGTTCTTGCCCAAACGATAAGATGGACACAAGTAGAAATATGAGTAAGGTAATTAAACGTTGCATCGAAATATCTATTTTACACCAAAGTAAGTAAAAAAATACATACAATCGTTTAGTTTTTAATAATCTTACCAAATTTTATGTGCAATTAAACAAATCTTTTTATTATGTAAGGTATGCACTTACAATTAAATATGGCAGTATAGGTTGAAAAATTTGAGTACCGTGGAACTTTTGTTGTTTTTTTGTGTTTTGGGTAATTGTAGGTAATTTTGAATACTAATTTATACTATCATATCAATGAAACGATTTATTCCAATCCTATCATTATTCTCTATAATACTGGCCAGCTGCAGCACACAAACCACAACCGATAGCAAGCCAACAGTGATGGTTAGCATTGCTCCCCAAAAGTTTTTTGTAGAGCAAATTGCCGATACATTGGTTCGAGTTGAGGTAATGGTTCCTGCCGGATCGAGTCCCGAAACCTACGAGCCTACCGCATCACAGCTTAAGCTTATAAGCAACTCGAACGCATACTTTTCGTTGGGACTGCTTGAGTTTGAACTATCGATGCTTAAAAATATTAAAAAGCAAAACCCTAATCTCCTGCTGGTTGACCATTCAAAAGAGTTGAACCTGTTGGAAGGGGAATGCGACCACGACCACCATGGACATTCGCACAGCCACGGGCACGATCCCCACGTATGGACTTCGCCTGCCGAGGTGAAAACTATGGTGAAAACTATTGCAATGACCCTTGCACAGCAACTACCCGATTATGCCGAGCATTTCAATAGCAATGCGCTGGCATTTGCCGCTCAACTCGATAGTCTCGATCGGCACATAAAGGCTACATTGTCCGATACTCAATCGAAAAAAATATTCATTTTCCACCCTGCCCTAACTTACTATGCTCGCGATTACGGCTTAACCCAAGTATCACTAGAGGAGGATGGCAAGTCTCCATCGATGCAACATTTTAAGTCGGTTATACTGAAAGCGCGAGAGCAGGGTGCAACCACCATCTTCATTCAAAGGGAATTTGATGTGAGCACAGCCAAAACTGCCGCTTCCGATATTGGTGGTAAGGTTGAGGTTATCGATCCGCTTGATGCGGACTGGCTCAACAACATGTACCGTATTACCAATATGCTTCGAAAAGCGCTGAATGGTGAGTAG
>DDWD01000181.1:154-26646 GCA_002345825.1 Bacteroidales bacterium UBA2295 | reverse complement strand
GTTGGGAATACCTCGGCCTTATCGGCACCAGCACTAAGCATTGAATCGCGCCAGTATTCGGCACATTTCTGCATATCGGGTTTGTGATCGGCTATTGAGCTAATTGATGGAATGCGAAGCATCCCGAACAGCTCGTCGAGGAAGCGATCCTTATTCTCTTCAACGTACTTCTTAATGTAGTCCATAACTTTTATTTTGATTGATTAATATTTCGTGCTGTAATAATAAGAAAAAACGGGCAATTTTCATAACAAGAGTGCTCCGTAACACACGCGAAATACCCCCTTATACCTCTACCAACATTACCCCTGTGTCACAGTAACAAATTTGAAAATTGATTGTTTATAGGCAACTTATGCCGTTATGCTAAAAGCAAAAAAAGAAAGGGACACATAACGTGTCCCCTTATATCAAAATTTTATTTAGCTGTATTTCACACTGCTAATACATAAACTCTCCCTTGGGGCTTTTCACAACAAGTTTGTTGCCCTTCTCTCGTTTATGGCACGACCCAACTATTTGTGCATCCACCCCAAACTCCTTGGCTATTGCAATAATATCCTCGGCGTACTCAGGGAATACGTATACCTCGAATCGATGCCCCATGTTAAACACTTTGTACATCTCCTGCCATGGGGTTTGCGATTCCGTTTGAATTAAATCGAAAAGAGGAGGAATAGCAAAGAGATTATCTTTTACAACAAACAGATCATGCACAAAATTCATCACCTTAGTTTGTGCTCCACCAGAGCAATGAACCATTCCGTGAATTACGGGTCGGTAATTATCTAGCACCTCCTTTATGATTGGTGCATAGGTTCGGGTGGGGCTAAGCACTAACTTGCCTGCATCTAAAGTCAAATCGGCAATCGTATCCGTTAGCTTTTGTGATCCAGAGTAAATCAGGCTTTCATCAACCGCAGGATCGAAACTCTCGGGGTATTTTTGGGCCAGATACTTTGCAAACACATCATGACGAGCCGAGGTTAGGCCATTGCTCCCCATCCCACCGTTGTACTCCGATTCGTATTTGGCTTGTCCGTAGGATGAAAACCCTACAATAACATCACCATCGCGGATGTTGGAGTTGTCAATTACTTCCGATTTGCGCATCCGGGCAGTTACGGTTGAGTCGACAATTACTGTGCGAACCAGATCGCCAACATCGGCAGTTTCGCCACCAGTGAGGTGGATATTCACTCCCATATCGCGCATTTGCTGGCAAAACTCCTCTGTTCCTTTTATAATTTCGGCAATAACATCACCGGGAATCAGATTTTTATTCCGCCCAATGGTTGACGATAGAAGGATATTGTTGGTTGCACCTACACAGAGCAAATCGTCAATATTCATTATAATAGCATCCTGTGCAATGCCACGCCAAACCGAAAGGTCGCCAGTCTCTCGCCAGTACATATAGGCTAATGAAGATTTGGTACCCGCTCCATCGGCATGCATCACAACACAGTGATCGGGACTACCCGTCAGAATATCGGGCACAATTTTACAAAAAGCCTTTGGGTATAGCCCCTTGTCTAAGTGGCTAATGGCATTATGAACATCCTCTTTGGATGCTGAAACTCCACGTTGGGAATATCTAAGATTATCGGACATGATTGGTAAAATGTAAAGGCGGTTACAGTTACTTTGGAGGTTTCTTGTTTATGCTTAGGAGATTTTTCTTGCTTTGATCTAACCATTTTGATTCATCTGGGGTATCAACCAACCAGATTTTCAGGTCAGCTTGCGACTCATCATCAACAAAAAATATTATCACATCGGCTTCATGGTCAAAACGCATATCCATCCAAAGGCCGGTGCGGGTAATTTCGGCCTCATCCCAAACAAAGCAAACCCACAGGTCGGCATTGTCGGGTTCTTCAACAGGATAAACCTTAACACTTGCTTCATCAGCCGATTGCGCCTGAAATATTTTTTGTGCATACCCCGAGGTAAACCAAAGGGTTAAAACCATAGCAATAAGCAGCCTTACTAAAACCATAATCATTTTAATTTACCGTACTATTCGGCCTTAAAATCTGTACTAAGCACTCTAAACTCAGTTCTACGGTTAATCTGATGAATGGTTTCCTGCTGTTCTTCATCGGACAACTGATCGACAAATTGCTGATCGAGCTTGGCTCCAACTTGCAGGAATGGATACTGCTTAGCCAGCTGCTCGTCCACAACTTTGGGTTGCGATTGGGCATAGCCCTTTGCGCGTAATCGTTCTGTTGGCACACCCCGCTCAATAAGATAGTTCACTACAGACTGTGCACGCTTTTGCGATAGGTCGTAGTTATAATCGAGGGTACCGCGACTATCGGTATGAGCGCCCAGCTCAATTACAATGGTTGGGTTATCGTTAAGCACCTCGATAAGCCTATCGAGAGCTACCATCGATTCGGGGCGAAGCTCCCAGCGGTCAAAATCGTAGAATATGTTGGGTAGTTCAATTGGCCTAGCAGTTGAAGTTAGCTCAATATCCACCTCAAACTCCTTACTTTCCGAAAGTCCACGGGTAGATTCTCGTCCCTTCCCATTTAAGTAACCTTCGCGCGATGCAATTAGCACGTAATCGGTATTGGGGTTGAGCATAAAACGGAACGATCCGTCACCTTCGGTTCTAACATTAGCAATAAGCCCATCGCTACCTACTAACTGAACATTGGCTTCGGCAAGGGGTTTGCCCGACTTATCGTCGCGCACCTTACCAATCATATTGAAGTTGATTTCGGGCAGATAGAACAGGAAGATATTATCGCCTCCGCGCGCACCAACATCCCTTCGGCGTGATGAGAAGTAACCCGCTTCGCGATCGCTCTCGAAAATAATTCCAAAATCGTCTGAAGGCGAGTTAACTGGGTAACGCATATTTTCAACCACCCATTCACTACCATTTTCGGACTTAGCCCTAAATATATCAAGGCCACCCATTCCGGGATGCCCGTCGGACGAGAAGTACAAAGTACCGTCACTGTGAATGTAGGGAAACATCTCGTTTCCCTTAGTGTTAATCTCTGGGCCAAGGTTTACAGGCTCTCCCCAATTGTCTTCGGGCGAATTACGAGTAATCTTCCAAATATCGTTGGCACCATAACCACCAGGGATATTGCTTACAAAGTAAAGTGTGAGTTCATCGCTGGATATTGATGGGTGAGCCACCACCATACTATCGGCAGCTATGGGAATCGGTTCGGGAGTAAGCCATCCCTGCTCACGGCGCTCGCTCATTAAAATCTCGCATCCCAGCTTATTGCGTCGGCTGGTTCTGCATCTGGTAAAGAACAATTTATTGAGGTCTGATGATATGGAGGGAGTTCCTTCATCAAAGGAGGTATTTATACTCTCCTCAAGGGGTTTTGGTTCACTCCAATTCCCTCTACGGTCGCGCTGTGTAACAAAAATATCGGTAAATTTTTCACCTGTTCCAGCATGTTTTTTCGATCCGGTTGCATCGTCGCGAGAGCTGGTAAAGAAAAGGATGGAGTAGTCCTCGGATGCATACACGGGGCTAAAGTCGGATTGCCGGCTATTAATGGCACGTAAACTTACCACTTCGTAACCAGCAGGTGAGGCTATCCATTGTTGGGCCAATTCACACGAACGAATACCCACATCGGCAAGAGGGTCGTTAGGTACAAGCTCCTTGTATTTTTCGTACTGCTCTATGGCCTCGTCGTACTTCTCCCCCATTTTGAGCATCTCGGCATAGTGAAAAAACACCTTGGGATCGGGGGCATCGCGCATAATGGCTTTAGAATACCAAAGTTCGGCCTGGCGAGCATTGCCCACAAACCGATAACAATCGGCTATACGTTGCAAGTAAAACCCCATATCCTCACGAGCAACCTTATCAAGCTCGCGACGATAAATCTCCACGGCATCAAAAAAACCTCCAGCTTCATACAGGGCATCGGCTCGCTTAATGCGAGCGGTTTGAGCAATGCCATCATGGCTAAAGATTATAATGAAAAGTACTACAAGTGCTTTAAGTGTAAACCTCATTGTACGATGTTTTTCTGGTCCAGATTTTCTGTTGATTATGATACGAATAATCGAACTCTTTATTGTTCAATTTAAGACGATCAAATCAGTAAACCTTGTAAAAGTAAACATAATTTCGAAAATTACGCATCATTACATAAACGAAAATGAACGAGCAATAAACTACTCGTTCATTTTATCAACTTATACAAATGGGATTTACGCTAGCGAATAAACATCAACTCCCGATACTTGGGTAAAGGCCACATCTGGTTATCGACTATTAGCTCCAGCTTATCGATATGAAAGCGAATCTCCTCGAGATAGGGCTTAATGGTACTTGAGTATAGCTCAGCACGTTTGGCAATATCTTCCACCTGATTCACCTCCTTTCGTTTCTCGACCAGCTCTTTAACCTGCTCGCGAATTTCCTTGATATGACCAGAGATTTTTCGAATTGAGAGCAACTGTGTTCCTGCTAAATTACAATAGTCGTTCTCGTCAGGGAACAGCTCTTTTATGCCTTTTACATTAGCAATCAGCACATTTTGATAAGCAATAACAGTAGGCACAATATGGTTTATTGCCAAGTCGCTGAGCACACGAGCCTCAATTTGTACTTTCTTTATAAATATTTCGTTTCTAATCTCATACCTAGCGTGAAGCTCTCTTGGAGTTAGCACGTTATAGCGCGAAAAAAGTTCGGTTGTTGAGGGCAATAGAAATGTTTTGAATGCCTCGGGCGCAATCGGCAAGTTGGGTAACCCACGTTTGGTTGCCTCATCAATCCACTCCTGGCTATAGCCATTACCTTCAAATCTAACCGGTTTTGATGCAACAATAACTTTCCTAATACACTGGAAAATAGCCTCATCTTTCTTTACGCCACCTGCAATTAGATCATCAACATCGGCCTTAAACATATTAAGCTGATCGGCCAGGGCTGTTGACAGGACAATCATTGGCGATGCACAACTTGCCGATGAACCAACTGCACGGAACTCAAACCGGTTACCGGTAAAAGCAAAAGGCGAGGTGCGGTTACGGTCGGTATTATCGAGTAAAATTTCGGGGATTTTTCCAATAATATCGAGTTTGAGCTCGGTTTTCTCATCGGGGGTCATCTTGTTCTCATGCACTTTTTCTTCCAATTCATCGAGCACCTTACTAAGGGTTTTACCAATAAAAACCGACATAATTGCTGGTGGTGCCTCGTTGGCTCCTAGCCTATGGGTATTGGGCTCACTGGCAATGCTCCCAAGCAACAATGCGGAGTGATCGTACACAGCCTTGATGGTATTGACAAGGAAAGTGAGAAACTGGAGATTGTTTTTTGGTGTTCCGCCGGGCGACAGCAGGTTAACCCCAGTATCGGTAAGTAGCGACCAGTTGCAGTGTTTCCCCGATCCATTTACATCTTTAAATGGCTTTTCATGGAAAAGTACCCTGAAATTGTGCCTACGTGCCAACTTATCCATTAGCGACATGAGCAGCTGGTTGTGATCAACCGCCAAGTTAGCCTCCTCAAATATGGGCGCCAACTCGAACTGGTTTGGAGCAACCTCATTATGTCTGGTTTTTACGGGTATGCCAAGTTTATAACACTCAATCTCTAAATTACGCATGAAAGCGCCAACCCGCTCGGGAATTGAACCGAAGTAGTGATCCTCGAGCTGCTGATCCTTGGCTGCGGCATGCCCCATGATGGTGCGACCGGTCAACACCAAATCGGGGCGAGCGTTAAACAGCGCCTCGTCAACCAAAAAGTACTCCTGCTCCCATCCCAACGTTGAGAATACTTTTTTAACATCCTTATCGAAGTAATTGCAGATAGCTGATGCTGCTTTATCCAAGGCGGTTAATGACTTTAAGTGTGGGGTTTTAAAATCCAGCGCTTCGCCAGTGTATGACACGAACACTGTTGGAATACAGAGCGTTTGATCCATAATAAATGCTGGCGACGATGGATCCCACGCACTGTAGCCACGTGCCTCAAAAGTATTACGTATGCCTCCGCTGGGGAAACTCGAGGCATCGGGTTCCTGCTGAACCAACAAATCGCCACTAAAACTTTCAATGGCTTCACCATTTCGTCCAAAGGAGAAAAATGCATCGTGCTTCTCCGCAGTTGCCCCATTAAGCGGGTGAAACCAGTGGGTGTAGTGAGTAGCTCCCTGTTCCGTCGCCCAGGCTTTCATCCCAGCGGCTACCTGAGAGGCAACCTTACGATCAATGCGCCTTCCCTCATCAATTGCGCTCACTACGCTCTCAAAAGCTTCGCGCGAAAGGTATTGTTGCATTTTAGCACGATCGAAAACATTTTCACCAAAAATCTCGGAGATCTTGCCGACCGTGCTGTCGACAGTTGGAACAGTGCGCCGGAGTGCATCCTCAACGGCTCTAAAACGTAACTGAGGCATAATAAATTATTTTAGGGGGTTCGACGTACAAATGTAGTTATTTTTTACTTATACCCCTATATTTTTGTATATATTTAATTTTTTTATGCTTTTTTTGTTACTGCACCCCATATTTTACATACTCTATATGCGTATTTATAATATTTTGGGTCTTTTATATTTTCATCTACTGTGGAACATTACAATCATCATAAGAACATCGAAAAGGTTGAAAAAAACGCATTGATTGAGCGCAATTAACTAACCGAATATGTGTCATACTTTAAAAGTATGTTAGTAGAAAATATCGCCTGAACTTCACCTTGCATCTGCTTTAAACAAAAATTTTATTTGGGCGGATATAAATTAAGGATCAATCTGTTAAACCAATTAAAGAATAAAGTTAATCATGAAAATTTCGAGTAACAAGAGAACTGTCGCACTACTCATTTTAGCTATCTCACTAAGTTCATGCTTAGGGCCAAAGGAAATACCCTTAAAACCACAACTTCAAAAAGACAATTGCTACCAATCATACTCAAGTAGTAGCCACACCATACCGGAACCAACATACAGCATAGAGGTAGATTCCTTAGCAAGTAAACACTTAAGTTGCAAAAGCATAAATGTTGCTAACGCATCAGGTATACTTAAACCAATAACAGAGTATTTAAAACTAAGAAAGCAATACTCGGAGAGTATGACAATTGGGCAAAGATTAGCTTTAGTAGAGAAGGTACAGCACATAAATCTGCTTATTTCTATAGCATCTCTTGAGATTTTATCGTTCACCAGTGAGATTAACTGCGAAGAGGTACACCTTGCGCAAATAGCTGAATACCTAATGGGCATTGAGGATAAAGTTGAAACGAAGCTTACAGTAAGCGCTATAGTAGTTGGTGGCATAGGGGCTGTTGCTACAGGCTTTACAGTGCTAAAGGGCATTGAAGGGAATATGACCGATTATATTGGCATAGCGACTGGGATTACCGAAACTACCTTGGGAATTATGGCGTTAAGAAATAGCAAAACCGTTGAAATATACCACGAAAAAAATGTGCTACAGGACATTTGGGAGGGACAACACTCATCTACCCTATTTCCACAAAGTATTTGGTATTATCTTAACTATCACAACCCTATGTGCATAACGAGGAACGAATCGATTAGAGAGCACATTATACAAGAATGGGAATGTTTAGATCAGGTTGACAACATTGACAGCCTAAAAGGAAAGAAGCTAAACGGGATTTACTTTGAGAGTGGGGGAAAATACACCCTTGAACAACTTGAAATCAGGGCTAATATGCTTAGCCATTTAAAAGCTCATATCAACCAAATGAAACAGGATCTCAATCTTTTGGCATTAGAGCTTGCCCAGATATCTGAATAAACTATAGGTATCCTATTATAATCACAAAACAACCTGACTGCACTAAAAACTCGTTAGTGCAGTCAGGTTGTTTTGTAAGAGCCACTTAAGAATTAGGCTGATTGCCTAGCATTAAATGGTGTAGACCGTAACTTGCCCTTTTTTGATGTTGCTATTCCAAATGCCTTAGCATAATAGCTTACATGCCATAGGGCATGAATTATTGAAATAAGAGCCATGGCAATGCCAAACTCCACGTGAAGATGAAGAAAAGACATATACCAATCGCCCAATACCTGATAATTTAGCTGCACCACAAGCACTAAGCCCAAAATACCTGACATTAGAAATGTTATAAGCAATAGGATATTCCAAATTCGACGATGTTGAGTTTTAGTTAGCACTCCAAACATCTTAACCAAGGCACTAAGAGCGTAAAGCCCCAGTGTTAATGCAGTAATAAGTATTAAGCGATAGGGCTTAGAGTTGGATTCATCCGTGCTCATCTCAGAATTTTCATTCTTGGATTTTTCTGATAACCCTCCGATATCGCAAAACCCATCACTATTCTCATCAATAAATCGAGCACAAAGCCCAACACAATCAATCTCGCCCCTTCCACAATCGGGTCTAACGCTCAGGGCCAACAATGGCAATAGCAGCAACACAAAAATGACGCTTTTATGCATAAAAACTATCTCTTAATTGAAAGCTCATTGAAAACATAATTGTTGGGGGCGTACTTCTCCAACACAAACAGTACATACCTAATATCAACAGATATCGACCTTGAGGTTTCGCTACTGTACCGATAATCGGAGGCAACCCCTTGCCAGATCCTATCGAAATTCAGGCCCACAAGTTCACCCTTGCCGTTTATTACAGGTGAACCAGAACTTCCGCTGGTTGTATGGGCATTGGTTAAAAAATTTGTTATAAACTTATCGTCCCTAGTTAAATATTGCTTAATATTTCCTGCTGAGTATACATCACGCAGCTTTTTGGGGAGATAAAACTCTTCATCCTCATTATTATTCATATACTTTGCGTAAGCACCCTCAAAAGTTGTAAAAGGGTAATACGATAGTCCATCCTCGGCATTGGTACCAACCACACACCCATAGCTAACTCGCTGCGAGTTATTGGCATCGGGGTATAAAGCCTTCTTCCCACTCATCTCAAGCAGTCCGGCCAAATAAATGGACTGAAGATCGATAAGTTCTCGCTGCAAATCGGTTCGCTGACGGGCAATCTTATCGACATTAATGCGATAATACCCGATAGCAATTTGGTAAAGCTCGTCGTTTTTAATGTATTCTTCCACATCACGGCTCTCACTCTCTAAAAAGGCAATAAGCTTATCCTTATTGGTAAAGATTGAATTTTTAAACACCTCATTGCTCAACAGCTCAATATCACCATCGTACTTATGAATAGTTTTAACCAACTCCTCGGGTTGAAACTGGGGTGGCATCTTTTGGTAATACCTATAGGTTAGGTTTCTAAACATCCTGCGATCTACCTCGTAGTTCCAGTTTCTAAAAAATTGATCTGTTAGCTTCACCAGGTTCGATGCTTCCCTATTGGCAGCAACTTGGTTCAAATTGTTGCGGTTATACATAGCCACAAGTTTCTCGAACTTGCCAATGAATGGCACAATCTCAGAACCATTGATTCCTGCTTCAAGGAAATAAGTATTGGCCAGATTGTATACCGCTACCTGCTTGTAGTGTTCTTCAATCCGATCAAGTATATTGCCATACTTTTCAACCCGGTTTGCTTTTTTAGCCACCCATGCTCTAAACTCTTTCTCTTCCTCTTGCTTTCGAGCCACCAAATCCATTCTGTTTACGCCCATAACCTCACCACTCCAACGTAAATAATTATTACCTACGGATGAGAGACGATTGGTGTATCGGAATTTTGAACTCGGATCCTCCTCGATAGCATTCTTGAGGATATTCATCTTATCGCGAGTAATGGCCACTTTTTCAGCAGTCTCGTCATATATAATCTTTTCGAGGGCAAAGGATGGTATATATTGACGTGTAGAGCCAGGAAAGCCCATTACCATAACAAAATCGTTCTCCTTAACTCCATTCGACGAGATGGGCAGGTAGTGTTTCGGTTTGTAGGGAACGTTTTTGGTTGAGTAATTTGCAGGATCATTATTCTCGTTGGCGTATACCCTAAGAACAGAAAAGTCCAACGTATGCCTAGGCCAACGATAGTTGTCGGTGTTTCCTCCAAACTTGCCAAGAGCAAATGGTGGAGCAGCAACCATCCTAACATCTTTATACACCACGTATACATTCATTATATATTGGCTATAGCCAAATAGCGCCTGCATACGCACCTCGTACTTTGTCCCTTTAGTGGCCTCATCGGCAATCAGTTTTCCATTCTCGTTTATTTTATTCTGCTTTTCCACACCTGTTAAGCCCTCTGTTCCTGCGAGCATTCGCTCGGTAACATCCTCCATCCTCACCAGCTGCTTAATCTGTAAGCCACGGCACAACGATTCCTGATCCTTACTCCCCGCCCAGTACCCGTACTTGATAAAATCATTCTCTTCGGTTGAGAACCTCTCGATATACGAAAGAACAACATGGTAATTAGTTATAAGCAAGCCATCCTCGGAAATGAAACTTGCCGTGCCGTAGCTCCTTAAATTTGTTCCTTCACCCATTAGTCCAACCACTGCATCCTTAAGGCATGCCTGATTCACGCTATAGATCTCCTCAACGCTAAGTTTTAAGCCCATTTTTCTCATCTCAGCGTACTTCTCGTTTTTAAGAAGCAGGGGCAACCACATCCCCTCATCGGCTTTCGTGAGGCTAGGAAAAATCAAGAGAAGTGAAACAATTGCAAGAAAAAACCTTTTCATAATAAAAATCATTTTTAACAAAACGTTACAATAATTCCAGCAAAAACATAAAGTGATCCTTAGATTTTGAATCTTTACGCATCATCTTTTCAAGTTTTTTTCGAGTTAGGAGCAGTTGCTTATATGCCGTTTCGGCAATAATGGCATTCGCTCCCAGCTTACCCGCATCTGCATCCGCAGGAATTATTGCAAGGTTCTTAAGTGTTTGTATGTATGTTATCTGTAGATTTTGGTGATAAAGTAAGTTCGGACTTAGGTTTTCCCACACAAGCTTATCGATATCGCTAAAATACCCACTCAATGTGTATTGATCGCCATCTGACAGAGAGTTCCTAAGCACTCTAGGGAGAATGAAAGTCCCTAGCAACGACTCCATAATTTCGGCTTGTTTTTTTAGCAAATTCTCTGCTTTAGATCCAATAACCTTGGTGAGATTTTGGTTGTCGAGATGCTGATGAACATCTTTCAGAGATGTAATAACGAATTCAAGAGCCATCCTCTGTTTTACCTTGCTCACAGGGATATGTTTAGTTAGTGTTGAGTCAATTGGGCCGTAAACTGAGTAGGTTCCACCAATATACGAAATGGATAATGTGATATACCTAAAATACTGTTTAGCCAAAGCCTCGTAACGGGCATTAATATCGGAGGTGTTTCCCCCCTCGCTTAAAGTCCACTCAACTAGGTTGCTTATGATTTTCTGTGTGTTTTTAATCCCCATAGATGAGGATTGGATAATGTCGTTACCTAGGGTTTCGGTTTGTGCCGTGGGGTCGGGAGAAATTGGCACTGCCAAAAACGGTGCAAATTTGTACATCGGATCGCCTCCTTTTGATTTAAATAGTGAGTCTAACACTGGCAATTCATCTTCAGGCTTTCTTACATCGTGAATATATCTGTATCCATACTCAATGGACAAGTAGTCAAATGGTCCTAGCGAGGGTGGAGAAAGGCTAACCCCTCTTTCCAGATCACCGGGCTGGGCAACATGATTGAACCGGGCATAATCCATGATGGAGGCCGTTGTACCATATTGCTGCGTGAAAGTAGGCGATCGTAACGAATCGACAGGATAAGCGTAAGAACTCCTTAGGTTATGCTGTATTCCCAACACGTGGCCAACCTCATGGGCTATGGCATATCTTATCATCTCACCAAGAAATTCAGAATTGTAGCTTAGCGCTCTAGCTTTTGCATCAACAGCTGCAGTTTGAGTAAAACGCCACATCGAGATTAGTTCAACCACGTTGTTCCACCATAGTACCTCGCCATTGATAATTTCACCACTTCGTGGGTCGGTCCAAATTTGTCCGGCAGCATTAGCTTCGTCGAGGGGAAGATATCTTATTACGTTAGTTTTAATATCATAAGGGTCGAACAAAGAATCGGCTTGCGGAAACTCCTTGGCTACCAACACATTTTTAAATCCAATTTTCTCAAAAGCTGCATTCCAAACCTCAACACCTTCTTTGATGTATGGGATCCAGTCCTCTGGGAAGTAAGGCTCAATGTAAAGAACTATTGGTTCTCTGGGTTCAACCAGTTCGCCAGCCCTATGCCGATCCATATCAGATGGGGATGGTTCAATCCTCCAACGGGATATGTACCTATTGGTGGATATTGGCTTACCACTAGCATACGACTTTTTATTGAATGGTTGAAAACCAATTCGATCGTCATTAAATCGGGTGAGCAATGGGTCAACAGGAAGACTAAGCAGGAAGTACTGTACTGTAATTGTAAAGGTTTGCTTGCCTCCCAGAAACTCGTAGTAACTTCGCACGTTCACTCTGTCGTTATACTCCCATACCGAAAGGATTTTGCTTAGCTTGCTATCCAGCCGACCTTTTTTAACATTGTCGGGGAGAGGCCATGCCAGCTGTACCTCCTCAGCAAAATACTTTGTAACATCAATAACCGAAGCATCATCGTTTTCGTTTCTAGCCTCAATTTCGAAGTAGCAAACTCCTCCCACCTTAGCGTTTCTTTCTAGGGGCTCAAAAATTGGATCGTTTTCGTTAACATCAACAAAGTTCACAAGCTCCTCCATAACCATCAGGTTGTTTCGCCTGGCGAACCTAATGAGGACAGGTGGCTTACGCATCTGCCCAGCCGAATAAACTTTTGCCGATGGAGAACTTATATCGACAACTCGTGAGCCAAATAGAACTGGCTGGCCAAGAAGGGAGTCGGGGATTTCAAACTTATATTTGTCTCCCTCGTTAACTACTTTGATGAAAATGCCTTGGGGATACGCCTGGTGAATTGTGAGAATGATGAGGAGTAAAAACGCCAATCGTTTAATCATAAAACATAAAGTTTGGAGATGATAAAAAAATGGGCAATAGTGTTGCAAACAGTAAAATACATATTGTAGGAAAACCCTTAAAGCAACTCCTATTACCCATTTATAACTTAGCTACTAGTATTACCGTGGGTATAACCTGTAAGTAACTTTGTAAAGATCGCCATCTTTCACAACGTCAAGCCCTTCGGGGTAGTTTCGCATAAAAAACTCTGAATCGCTGCTATACCAAGCCTCAAATACTATTTCGGGCACCTCAGCGGTAAAATCGTAAGTACCTTCCAACTTCTCAAGCCAAACCTCAATGGTATGGAAAGTAGGCACTGTGCTATTTTCGATAACTCCACCTGTAGCTTTAGAATCTATATGCCACTGTTTCTCTGTGTTAGCGCCAGTTTCCCAGTCAACCTTCAGAATTAGATTTGCTGAAAATTTTTGCCTAGGTGCAGTAACGAACCCTTTATTTACAACGTCCTTGCTCTCTGCAACAAACCTTAGCAAGCTATCGGTTGGGGAGAAATATCTGGATGTACGACCTACACCATAATCAGCAATCGTAGTGTCGGTTGTGGCAAAACGTAACATATCAGCTAATCTTAACACATCGCCGCCAATTGTATTTCCATAACAATCGAACGCATCATAGAAATACATATTCCTATGCGACTTAATGTAGTTCGAGTTATTGGAATTAACGCTAGCATTTACTAAAACCTTTCCGCTCCACTCGGAGTTTACATCCATAATCTGTTGGTAGATTTGATAACCTTCACCTCCTAGTAGAGCTGGTGTTCCGAGCATAGCACTAAGGTCCACAACGGGGTCAAGTAGTTCAATGATAACGGCCTTTGTTTCCTGAGGAACAGCAACCTTCTTGGGGTCAGCAGGCGAAATGCTAATGCCAAGGTTTTTACTGAAACCCGCCTCGTCAATTCTATTGAATGTAATTTCAATTTCCTGGGTAGTTGTACCCTGAGCAAATGTGATACTGCTTTCGCTTGCTCCGTTGAGTAAGAAATCTTCTCCCAACGTAAGTTCACCATCAAATTCAATAACCAGGTCGATATCATAGGTTAACTCCTCGTTGGCTACCAATTCAATTTTAATGGTTTCGGCATTAAATGGGTTTGTATGGATACTTTCGATACTTTCAAAACCAATTTCGGGCAACACGATCTCTTTGGTCAGCTTAACGGTAATTTTATTGGTCAGCTGAGGATCGATGGTATAATCGGTACCAGGCGCAAGCAACACCTCAATTGTTAACTCCTCGTCCCATATATTCTCGTTAAGAATGGTAATGGGAAATACGCCTTCGGTATCACCCTTAGCAAGCGAAATTTCCTTTGCAGGTACGGTGAAATGCTCATTTTCAACTGCTGTTCCAGATACATCTACCTTAACGGCAATATCCTTGTGAGCAGGCGATGATAGTCGCAAATTTACATTGTAAGAATCATTGTCGTCAGTATTCACTGCTATCTGGGCAGTCTCAAACGATACAACAGGTGGAGTTGCTTCAATCTCATCTTTTTGGCATGAGTAATTGATGAATAGCGCTGCAAATAGAAGTGTTGCAGTGATAAAAATTCTTTTCGTTACATGTTTCATAGTCATTAAAATTAAAAGGTTAGTAAACCGATTGCCATCCCAAAGGAAAGCCAACCGTAAGATTTGTTAGCAAATAGATTCTTGCCATATAGCCTGGCGTAGCCAGTCATAGCATTCATCCTAGGCACCATTAAAGGGAAAGTGTATGTTAGTGAACCGCCTATTTCAACTGTATTTCTTGAGTGAAAATCTAAATCGGGGCGTAGAATAAATTCTGCAATTTCCGTCTCGCTATCAAGTTCTAGTTTATTGCTAAGGTTATAGGTTCCTCTCACAAACGACGAGACCTCAACTGAATGCTTGCCTCTATCGAGGACGAAGAATGTACCATTAACCCCAGCACTCACTCGAGATGCTGCATACTCTGATTTAGGAAGGTAGTATGTGTTCATAAAAGACTGGTAGGCAGCATCGGCTCCAACGCTCCACCTTTTTTCCAATCCATTGGGCTTAAGCGCAATGCTCTTCCATGAAGCATCAACATTGTAGGTCTCTACAACAAATCGGTTCTTGTAAACATAGTCAGTAACCCAGTACTCTGTAGATACCCCGGTAATGGTATCACGCTCGGAAAACAGGGATTGTCTAAATTCGTTTGCCCCACCATTGGCATACTTTGCAACTATAATCGCATTGTGTACAAAAGTGTTGGAATTAACAATAAGGTTAGCCATTACATTAAGCCCATAGGAATTGTAGGAACCTGGCGATTGTTTCTTATCGCCAATAGTTTGTTGCCATTGCATATCAACTCCTGCAGACAATAGAAATTTGATACTGTTATTGTCGTAGTTATACTGCAGGGCAGTACCTGCAAAATCGCTTATATACTGGCGCTGAAATGCCTTGTATCCACCAATTCTACCCATTGCATGATGAAGACCCGTAAAGGTGTAGTACTTAAGGTTGGGATCTGTTTGTACCGTTGATATGCTGGGCATACGCTCCTTCCCGTAACGATAGAAAGCATTTACCCCCAACTTACTATTATCTGATATACTGTATGTTACCGAAGGTATAACCGAATAGTCAAGCATATAGGTTCGGGTTCGGGGGTCGCGTTGTCTCGATATATCTCCAACTCGATAATCGATGGTAAATCCATAGTTGAATCGGCCAATGAGAGCGGAGTAAACCTTTAGGTTTAGATCAAATAATTGGTTATCGTAATCGCCCCTAACGCTGCTACCAAAAATGTATGGGTTAGCGTTGTAGGTATTTATTGCATCGGACCAGGCTCTATCCTGCTCCACAAATTTGCTGAACCTAAAGTGCCCACGCGCAAAAATTTTATCGTTGAATCGGCTATATCCCTCGGAATAAAACTTAAGTCCATTTAGAGCAGAGCCCTCTTGCACTCTATGGTGATCGCCAGATGCATAGAAATTTTCGAATGTTGTTAATCCTCCCTTGAATACATTGGCAAAAGCCAATCCAGCAGCATTATCTGAATAAATCCATTGCTGCATCAAAACTTGAAGTTCGCGCTGGTTTAAATTGGGATTAGTATTCACCGAGTCGGCTTGTTGAGAAAAAACAGGCTGAAAGAATACTATAAATATTAGTAATGATAAGTACCTATTCATATTACTACTCCAGATTTAATAGTTGGGGGTTTTCGTAATCCTTTGGTTTTGATCCAGATATAAGCACAAAGTCCTCGATGCTATTGTTTGTATCCTGTAGATACACACGTCCATCACCGATTCTACAAACCTTTCGCTCCACCGACTCGTTAACATAACCCGAGGTGGCTGATATGGTTGCAAAACCTGCGTCAATTGAATTCTGTAGTCTTTTCAGGTCGATATTGGGGCCATTAGCTGCCTCGTTCTTTAGAATCTCCACACCATCTGTCACAGTTTCAATTGGAACCCTACGGAAACGTTCACCTGTTGAACTTCCTGGCGTGTAAAACTCTGGCCATTCAAGAACATTCTCGTCAGTTTCGAACAAGAACACGGCATTGGGCCCCCCAGTGATTAAATTAAAAAACTTGAGAGAGGTGGACGATGAGTACATAGGAAGCGCTTTTATGGCAGGATTACCCATACCGTCCGTATCCTTAACCTCAAAATCAGCAGCGGAAAGATCCACAGAATTAGCGGCGCTTGTTGTATGATCGCGAGCGCTGCGGGCAGCAATCACAACGCTTTTCCCTGGGTAAACAGGATAATCATTCCCGTTTCCAGGAAACATACATATTTGCCGAGTGTAGATATAATCTGGGTTGTCGCTTGCCAAAAAAGCAGGAGGACTTTTTGATTCGCCCAACGCTAAGTACTTCCCATCAAGAAATACCGTGTCATCAGAATTGTTAAAAATCTCCACAAACTGATCCACAATGTAGTTTCGGTTCATATCGTCTTTAGTCCCCGAATAATATACTTTTGAGATTACCAAATCCTTAAGAATTAAGGATTCTAAAAGGATTACCACGTCCTTGGAATCGTAAATTGGCACATTGGTCAAGGTTGCAGTAATTAATACCTTTGCATTATCCTCCAAAAATATTGTTTCGGCAACCAGCTCTTTATACTGTTCTCCAGTGAGTTCCCAGCAGGTATTGATAGTATAAACATCAGGTATTAGTTCGGGAACTATAAGCGCTCCATCAGCATCCGTCTCGAATTTGTGAGTGGAAGTCTGGTTGTAAAGCACAACCTCTTTGCTGGCATATTTTATCTCGGCCTTAATCCCATGAGGCATTATGGTTTCTATACGAATATCTGTTAGGTATTGTGGTTCCTCCCTCGAACAACCCAGGCTCAACAAGAGTAGCAGAAGTGAAATAATTTGGATTAATATTTTATTCATAATTGTCAAGTTTTATATTTTAACCAAAAATTCCATACCGAACGCAAAGGAATTGGAGTTCCGCTCGATGGGAGTATTAGACACATTTGAGGTTTGGTAAGGCGTGTAGTAAAATAGGTTGCTGGTGAAAAACGAAATCCTCATTGACTTTGAAATATCCTTGGTTAACCTAGCGCTAATCAGCCAAACAGGAGGCATTATAACAGGATCTGTATCCCTAGGGTCTCTTATCTGATCGACTAGCGAAATGCCCTTTATCTTATAGTTGGGATCTTCAAACATTTCATCTGTTATTGGATTGTACGTTAAATCCGTATCAAGCCAACCAATGGGCTTCTGCATTTGGTTAGTAGTGTTCGAGTACAAATACCAAATTATCTGGCCATTGATTGAAGCCACCATACGCATTTGAGGAATATTATAAACAGCCCTCACCACGTTGCTAAATCGCCTTTGAATGCTTTTCTGAAGACCACTAGGGTATTCGAGTTTAAAAGGAGGCGTGTTTGAACCTCCCTGTCCATAAACCGATGATGGGGGAATTCCTACAGGATTAGAAAAGGTTGGACCCGTAGTCCATGACTGCGACTCGATATAGGCGCCACTAAGGTAAAACTGGGTTCTGAGCTGTTCAACTCGGCCTAAGTAAAAATCAAGCTCTACACCTCTGTTGAGATTTGCCTGGGTATTACCAACGATTCCTTTAGTTGTAAATACTGTGTCAACTCTAGCAGGATTGCTCCAATCAATTACGGGCTTTGAGTCGGGAATAACAGTGATGCCATTGTCTACAGTATAAAAGTTTGAGAAATACGTAAGATACTCTGTGTAATTACCAAACCCACCTTCAAGCTTATCATTGAAAGCCACTACTGAGAATGTCATACTATTGGGTAGCTTTACATCAACACCTAATTCGGTTTTGGTATTGGTTGAGTTTTCAAGAAGACTATTGCGAGCAATGTAATTAATATAGGTATGATACATCACCAGCTGATGATCTGGATTTGAGGGTAAATACTGAGCTACTAACCTGTCGCTGTATCGAGGTTCGGGGTACAAATGCGACAAGCCAGGTGTTTTGGAATTTTTACCCCATCCGCCTCTAAACTCAAGCCACTTGTTAACCTTAAGCGATGCATTAAAACGAGGAGATATTGACGAAACTTGCTCCTCCAACCCAGGTTGCAGCATTCCAAAACGTACTCCCGCTTGGAGTTTAAAATGTCTGTTGTCGCCTAGCCGGATGTTAATATTATCCTCAAAAAAAGCAGAAATCTGATTTAGCCTTGGGATATCGTAGAAAGGTCTTGGCCTGCCATTACTGTTGGGCCTAATTGGGTATAAATCATTATCATTAAAAAACCCGCGAGCATTATTTTCATCCATCCTATACTCAACACCCATATTAAAACGCTGGCGCAAACTTTTATAATTGAGAAAAAAGCCATTGGTCAGTTTAGCGAAAGCCGATCTGGGTCGAGCATCGGTTCCTCCGGATGCAATGTACGACGAGGTAATGTAAGGCACTTCTGTATAGCCCGGCGTTAGGGATGTAATAATGGGTAATCCCCCGCCAGCAGCAACGATGGTTGAAGTTCTGGATTCGTTTATTGACTGGCTAACACCAACCGAGTAGGAAAGGGTACGCATGAGCAGTGAATTCACGCTTATTTTACCGTTATGGCTAAACCTCATAGAGAGAGCCCTCTGGGTTGTTTCTGTTCCTTCGGTAAGCACGTCGGGGTCGGTTCCTCTAAAATCGAGCAGGTTGCTCACGTTAAGCTTTGTGTTGGTATACCAGATCTTTTTCAGGGTTCTCGTGTAAGTAACACCACCCGAAACCCTATCGAATGAAGTTGTCTTCTGCCGCGGATCGCCCCACGCCTGGGCATAATCGATATTGGTATTTAAACTTCCCTTTTGCCCTGCGAACTTCCATCCCTTGTTTAATGATGTGTTAAAGGTTACCGGGTTAATTTTTGTTCTGATTTCTAAAGGTGATTGACCCGCTTTTGTGTTTACTATCACGGCACCAGATGTTAGGTCGCCGTACTCAGCCGATGGAATACCCCTAATAACTTCAATGGACTCAATATTGTCGGCACCAATCTCTCTTAAATCAACGCCAGTTCCACCCGATGAGGTTATGCCAGCCTTATTATCTAGCGAAGCGTTATCAGAGATTGGAACACCATCAAGAACAATTGCAGTTCCAAAGGCATTGTTTGCATCGCTTGCATTGAGGGTTCTAATTGTTATCTTCTCTGCTGATGTTAGGCTAGAAACCCCCGTCATGAGTTGGCCAGGGATAAGCTGCATTACATCCATTAGGCTGGTGGCCTGAAGGTGATCCATAGCTTGCCTACCAATGGTTGAACTAGTGGAAGTTCCTGCAGCGCTTGCTCTTGCTACAACAGTCACTTCATCTAGGGCCAAGGAGGTCTCTTGCAGCTGGATGCGTAGCTCCATATCGCCTTTTACCATTATTTCTTTCGAAAATGGTTCGTATCCTAGCATCTGCGTTTCTAAAATAGTTTTACCTGCGGGTATGTTTTCTAGTATCGTTCCATCCTCTTCAAAAACCACAGCATAAGTTTCATAAGCTTTCACCATCAGCACTACTCCTATTAAAGGCTCTTTGGTCGATTCGTCGGTTACAAAAACCTTGATATCATAACCTGTCTTTTTTTCTTCAGCAGGCTTCTTTACTGGCTTGGGATCTGGGTTAGGAGCCTTAACAATAAGAATAACTCCATCACTTAGCTCATATGCATAGCCAGTATTTGCCAAAATAGATTTTAGCACTTTTGAAACTTCCACATTTTTGCCTGAGTAAGTAATCCCCTTAAGCGATTTAACCTTATCCTCCTTGAGAAGGTAGCCAAGTCCGGTTTGATCCTTGATGGCATCAAGACATTCCACAATGGTGGCATCCTTGATGTCTATGGATTTTACTACCTGTGAATAAACTGATTGGCTATGAAGAGTGGAGGCCAACAAGAACAATAAAATAAGGCATTGATAAAACTTTCTCATAAAGAACTTTGTAAAGAATTAGGAATTTTTGCCAATAAATACAACACCATCCTCAACCCGAAAATCAACTGATGAAACCTTAGAAAACATGCTGAGAATAGTGTTAAGACTCTCATTAAGAGGGACAACTCCAGTAAATGTTTCATCACGAAGCGAGGAGTCCTCAAATACAAACTGTACATCATACCTTCGCCTTAGCTGACTCACAATTTCATGAAGGGGAGTTTCTCTTAGGGTTATGGTATTATTTATCCATGAAGTGTATATTTCAGTATCGACCTTACTTACCGTAACAGTTCTATCGTTGCGATTTAAACGGAGCTGCTCACCAGGAGAAATAACCTTTTCCTCTCCTAAACTCGTTGGGATGGATACTGAACCGGAAACAAGCGTTGTGGCTACAAAATCCTCATCGGTATAGCATTTCACGTTGAATTTGGTTCCCAATACCCTTACCGAGTAGTCGTTTGTCTTCACAACAAATGGTTTTGAATCATCCTTTACTACATCAAAAAATGCTTCTCCATCAACATGAACAACCCTTTCGTTACTAGCAAAAGTTACGGGGTAACGAATAGAACTCTCGGCATTCACCCATACCGTTGAGCCATCGCTAAGTTCTAAAGAATAAGATTTCCCTTTGGGGATTTTTAGCTCGTGGTAACTTACCTCCTCCTTAACTACCTGCGTGCTCTTATCAGCACGAGGTTTGTCGTTAGGCAAAGTTTTATTGTATGATATTTTTTGATTTTGCACATCAATGGCCGCGCCATTTAACCTGGTGGTTTCGGGCAGGGTTTGATCCAAAGCAACAATCTCACCAGTAGGAAGCGTTACGGTTACTACCCCCTCTGCAGGAAGTATGTTAGCCATTATGGTTTCCTTATTTCGATTATTGTAATTAAAGAGGACGATAAAGGCAATTGCAACAGCGGCTGCCGCTGAAGTGGCTTGAAATATCAAAGCCCGATTTGCGCGAAACATAAACCTTACCCAAGCCTTACCCACATCTAAGCCCTTCACGTAGGCTTTTCGCTCATTATAACCCTTCGAAAAATCATTTTTTAAAACATCATTTTCAGAAGATACGAGTTCTTGGCTTAGCCTCTCAGCATTTTTTATGGCCTGTTCGAATTGTTCTTGATTCATTTTTATTTTTCAGCTTTATATTATTAAAACGATTAGGTTCTTGAAACGGGTGACAAGTATTTCTGAAAAAAATCACAAAAAAAACACAAATCCCTACCGATCAGTCGTGTAGAGTAGCAAAAAAAAGGTTGTAATACAATTAGGTTAATTGGAGGGGGTGGGGTGATGCGAACTAGCAGAAGAATAGCTAAGAAATCAACTTTATCAAAATGAATAAAAAAGCACAATTATCTTTTAAAAACTTGTAAGCTCTCTGTTTTTGAGTTTTAACAGTGTTGACTGTTACGTTCAACTTCTCGGCAATCTCTTTTATAGAAAGTCCATTAAGCGTAAGTTTTAGAATCTCCTTTGATCTTTCGGGAAGTTTTTCTATTGCGATATCCAGCAGCCTAAAGGCTTCCTCCTTCACCACTGCGTCTACCTCTTCATCAATCGACTCTATCTTAACATCCTCGCTATAAATCGGACTTTTCTTTTTCAGCAAATCTAGAGCTCGATTCCTAACGCATAAATAGAGATAGGCTCTAAATGATACATCATTTTGAAATGTTGGTTTATTCTTCCAAAGGTTAAGAAATACATCCTGCACCACATCCTCAGCATCATGCTTGCTTTTCAAAATCTTAAAAGCAAAATGATGTAGTGATGGATAGTAGGTATTAAATATCTCCCTAAAGCCAAATCGGCCATCCTCTATGCTGATGTAATTACTAGACAAAACACCAATGGTTGATTAAAATGAAGTGCAATACAAATTGGATTTTAACAAAAGTTTACCAGAAACTATTGAAAAACTACCACCGAAAAAGTGTACAAATATATTACTGCTATTAATTAATCAACGGTGATTATGCTCATCAATCAGCTAATAATTTTGAATTGTTGATAACCTCACCATACTTGAATTGCAACAAAACCACTTATATCAACCTGTATATCTGTATTTTCACAAAACTAAAGAAGTAAAAAATCAACAAATAATACTCTTTAAGAAAAATAGATTCTTCCTATTTTATCACTTTCGTCTCCATGCTATACTTTACCCCACGCTGCTTTAAATAGTCCAAAATAAACTGAAAACAACCGGGAGCCTCACCCACCATCTCGGGGGCGAAAATGCCCTGCTTGCTGAACCCGCCAGAGGCTAAAAGATTAACCCCCGCCGTTCCAGTATATCCGGTAGTGCGAGCCATAGACCACTGCTGTGTTTGGGGATGGTACTCGTCGTACAAATCGTAGGTAACCGTTTGGGAGGCTCCATTAAACTTACCCGAAATTACCACACGCATTACCGTTAGTTCAGGCTCATTGGGCTGGAGTTTCCACTCATCGAAAAGTATTTTGGAAGTTAACGCCATGGGCGACACATCAACCCCATTCACTCTTACGGGTTTGTCAGAGAAAAACCCTGATGCGCTTAGCGTTTTAATTATATCGATATGACCAGGGTAACGCAATGTTTTCTCCTTCATATTGGGGATGTGCGCCATTGTTTTAAGCAGCGAGCGCAACCCATCGGTATTAAAACCCTCCAGATCGCCCACGGTGGGGAAACGATACATCTCCACTTCGCTCATGGCTGGTTTGATAACCACCTTGCCATTCTCCATACATCGTGCTGGCCGGGTGTACTCCTCCAGCACATCAATAGGCGAAAAGGGTGCTTTGTACTGGTAAGGATAGTTTCTGATTTTGGGTAAGCCACCCACCATATAGAAAAAATCGGTTACCTCCATCTGCTGATTATGGTAACCCAAAATAATATTGGGCATTCCTGGAGCAACACCAAAATCGGCAAGAACAGTAACACCAGCATCCTTGGCTAGCGGATCAAGTTCCATAAAATCCTCAGGCATAAAGGAGATATCAACCACCGATTTTTTTGCTTTGATACAAGCTTTAACCGTACTATACCCCATGAATCCAGGAACAGCACAAACCACCATATCGAAATCTTTAACAACATCTTTTACCTTTGAGCTATCGGACAGGTCGGACAGAATGGTTTTTACACCATAAGCGCCTACTTGTGAAAGATTATCGGAGCTTACATCCACGGAGGTTACATCATTTTCGTTTGCCAGGTCGTAAGCCATTGCACGGCCAACCATTCCTGCGCCAAGTACTACAATCTTCATATGGGTTCTGTTTTATTTTTGATATTTGTTGCCTCAAAAATAAGGTTTTACCTTAAAAAAGCAACCTCATTCGTTAGCGCAGATTATTTTATATCATCGCCCTACCAAAACAAAAATTTGAGTAAAAGCTATACCTTTGCAAAGCAAAAAAATCAACATAACAAACGCTGAACTGTTTAAAGTAAAAACACATTATATAATAGTATAGCATTATGCAAATCGACAACAAAGTACTACTCATGATCCTCGATGGATGGGGAATTGGCAAGGGCGACAAAACCGACGTAATCTCAAGCACCCACCCCGAGAATATGACTCGACTTACGAATAATTATCCACACGCCCAGCTCAAAGCTTGCGGTGAGGATGTTGGCCTACCCGAGGGCCAAATGGGAAACTCTGAGGTGGGCCATCTAAATATAGGTGCAGGAAGAGTAGTTTACCAAGACTTGGTTAGAATAAACAAGGAGATAAAGGAAGGGTTGATCGATACAAACCCTGTTCTAACCAAAGCTTTTGCCTATGCAAAGGAGAACAATGTTGCGGTACATTTTCTTGGCCTCGTATCCGATGGTGGTGTTCACTCCCTGGACACTCACCTTTACAAACTATGCGACATCACCAAGGAATACGGATTAGATAAGGTATATATCCACGCCCTAACCGATGGCCGAGATACCGACCCACAAAGCGGGTTGGGATTTGTTCGCAACCTCGAGAAGCACTTAGAAAAGAGTAATGGCGAAATCGCCTCGTTGATTGGACGTTACTACACCATGGATCGCGACAAGCGATGGGAACGAATTAAGATTGGTTACGATCTGCTGGTTGCCGGAGAAGGAAAACCTACTCAGAGCATTGTTAAGGCAATGGAGGAATCGTATGCAGAAGGTGTTACCGACGAATTTATAAAACCCATTGTAAAGGTTGATGCAAACGGCAACCCCGTTGGCACGATTAAGGAGGGCGATGTGGTGATCTGCTTCAACTTCCGCACCGATAGGCTAAGGGAAATAACCATTGCGCTTACCCAAACCGATATGCCCGAGCATGGTATGCAAACCATACCCCTACACTATGTTACCATGACCAGCTACGACGAAACATTCAAAAATGTTAACGTAGCATACAGCAAGGACAATCTGGTTAACACTCTGGGCGAGGTGGTATCGGCTGCCGGGCTAAAGCAGCTGCGAATTGCCGAAACCGAAAAGTATGCACACGTAACATTCTTTTTCTCTGGTGGGCGCGAGGAGGTATTCCCAGGAGAGAATAGGATACTAATCCAGTCCCCAAAGGTAGCAACCTACGACTTACAACCCGAGATGAGCGCCTTTGAGGTAAAGGACGCCATAGTGAAGGATTTGAACGAGAACCAACCCGATTTTGTATGCCTTAACTTTGCCAATGGCGATATGGTTGGTCATACCGGAATATATAGTGCTATTGAAAAGGCAGTAAAAGCGGTTGACCAATGCGTTGGCGAAGTGGTTGAGGCCGCCAAGGCCAATGGCTACACCGTAGTAATAATTGCCGATCATGGCAATGCCGACAACGCGGTGAACCTTGATGGATCACCAAACACAGCACACTCGCTAAACCCTGTCCCACTAGTACTGGTTACCGACAAGTACAAAAAGGTTAGCAATGGTATACTAGCCGATGTGGCACCCACCATACTAAGCATAATGGGATTACCAATTCCTGCCGAGATGACGGGAAAAGTTCTTTGTCAGTAAGCATACATATGATACAAATTGACGACAAGTTACTTAGCTTCGATATTTTTGAAAAGCATTTCTGCTGCGACCTACCCAAATGCCTTGGCGCATGCTGCGTGCACGGGGAATCGGGAGCGCCCCTTGAGTCGGATGAAATTGATAGCCTTAAAGCCGAGATTGAAAAGATAAAGCCATACCTAAAACCAAGCGGACTTAGGGCGATAGAGAAGCAGGGTGTTGCAATAAGAGATTTAGATGGCGATATGGTTACTCCTTTAATCGAAAATGAGGAGTGCGCATATTCTATCGAAGAGGATGAGATAACATTTTGTGCCATAGAAAAAGCATGGTTGGAAGGTAAGGTTAAGTTTCGCAAGCCCATTTCATGCCACCTTTACCCCATTAGAGCCAAGAAGTACCCCACCTTTACCGCGCTTAACTACGACCAGTGGAGTATTTGCCAACCGGCCCGAGAACTGGGCGAAAAGGAAGGAATTCCCGTGTTTAAATTTCTTAAAGGGGCAATAACCCGAGCCTATGGCGAGGATTTTTTCACAGAGCTAGAGGAAGCCTACCGTTTGATACAGGAACAAGGGAGACAAAAAGAGTAGGCTAGGTGATTGATTGATTGATTGATTGATTGATTGATTGGATGATTGATTGGATGATTGCCTCGTAAGAGCGGCGTTTTTTGCCGTGATGACGAGGGATGATTGGATGATCCGCCATTGGGGCAGACAGTTTGCATAATTGGTAATTGTTGAAGTTTAGCTTAAGATTGAGAAAGACCTGACAGCGTTTGCAAAGCACCCTACCAAAGGGCAGGCAAGCTGTCAGCGTCTAAAGTGATTGATTGGATGATTGGATGATTGATTGATTGGATGATCCGCCATTGGGGCAGGCAGTTTGCATGATTGGTAATCGTTGAGGCTCAGCTTAAGGTTGAGAAAGACCTGACAGCGTTTGCAAAGCACCCTACCAAAGGGCAGGCAAGCTGTCAGCGTCTAAAGTGATTGATTGGATGATTGGATGATTGGATGATTGATTGATTGATTGGATGATCCGCC
>DDWD01000181.1:0-123 GCA_002345825.1 Bacteroidales bacterium UBA2295 | reverse complement strand
GGGCAGGCAAGCTGTCAGCGTCTAATGATCTGCCAATATAGAGGCAATTTGATTGATTACCTGATCGGTTCAGCCTATATTATCAACTGCCATTTTTATATTGCCAACTTTAATTATGATTGG
>DDWD01000182.1 GCA_002345825.1 Bacteroidales bacterium UBA2295 | reverse complement strand
AAAACAGCTTTAAGCCACCAAAAAGATCGGAGCAAACACTACTCTTTTTCCGTAGAAATATCCTAAGCAAGCTGGCTAATAGTCAGTTTATGCTTATTGCCCTGCTCGAGGCACCAGTACTAGCGCTTATACTAGGATTCTTCTCGAAGTATATTAGCGGTACGCTAAACAACCCTAATGCATACATCTACAGCAACAACGACAACATTCCAAGCTACCTGTTTATGAGCGTTGTAGCTGCCATCTTTATGGGGCTAACCATTAGCGCCGAGGAAATTATTCGCGATCAAAAAGTTAGGCAGCGTGAAAAATTCTTAAGCCTGAGTTACTTCAGCTATATAAACTCAAAAGTTATTACGCTCCTAATCCTATCGGGAATTCAAACCCTACTGTTCACAGCAATTGGGAATTACATACTTGAAATTAACGGACACTTTTTTAGTACCTGGCTTATACTCTTTTCAACAGCAGTATGTGCCAACCTTATTGGACTTAATATTTCGGCAGCTCTAAATTCGGTGGTTACAATTTACATCTCAATCCCATTAATTATTGTACCCATGCTCCTACTTGGAGGAGTGGTTGTGAATTTTAGCAAGCTACACAAGTCCATCCTAAACCCAGAATACGTCCCGCTCGTGGGCGATGTAAATCCTGTTCGGTGGTCGTACGAGGCCTTGTGTGTTCAGCAGTTCAAGAACAATAGATTTAACAAGCATTTTTTTGATATCGACAAGGATATCAGCAACAACACCTACTATGCCAGCTTCCTAATTCCAAAGCTACAAATAAAACTCGTAGAGGTTGCCAAAAGCATTACTTTCAATAGGGTTACACCGATTACGCGAAATGACTTGAAAACCCTGCAAAATGAGTTGGCCTTGCTTAGCCGTGATCTAAGAATTGAAGGAATTAGTTATCCAGACACATCCAAGCTTAATGCAATGGTAATATCCACAAAAGAGATTGATGAGGTCAGGGCTTTATTTATATCACTTCGGGGACATTTACACGCACAGAATAGAGAGCTCAACAGAGCAAAAGATTCTATTTACAATAGCCTTACCTATGAAAAGGGAGGCAACGATGCTGTGTTTGCATTCAAAAGACGTTACCACAACGATGCACTAGAAGATTTAGTGCTGAATAAGACCGAGGTGGAAAAGATAACCAACGTTGGATTTAGATTTATTCGAAAGTATAATCCGGCTTATGCTACACCAACAGCCATTAATGGCAGAGCGCATATGTTTGCTCCAGTTAAACGCATTGGTAATCTATCTATTAGCACCCTTTGGTTTAACACTTTTGTGCTTTGGTTTATTAGCGTATTGTTTTACTTTGCATTACTAACCAATCTGTTCAGAGCAATCAACAAGTACCTCGAAATATTTAGGTTCAGAAGGATGGCTAAGCGAATTGCGAAGTACATACCAAAGTAAGCTGATGAATAATTCTGTAAGATTGATTTTTTGTTCGATTATACCATAACAATTGCTATATTGCTGACTTAAATAATAATATTGCAAGGATTCCATTTGATAAAAACCTGACCCTATGAAGCTTGGGATGATGACCAAGAGTGAGTGTATCGATTTTGTTGAGTTCAATATTACTGGCAATAGCGATAATTACAATAAGTGCGACGAGGAATCGCTGTACCTAAACAGTAATGTATTCAATATTTTTGCTGGCTGTTTCGAACAGAGCAACCACCTTTTCGAATTCATTGGGCAAACCATGTACAATGCCCGCAAAATCATCCCATTACGCAATGCGCTTGACAAAAACCTTGAACGGTTAACGCTTGTTGAAAATATCGCCGAATTTAAGCGATATGTTACAGGCATATTCCTTGGGCGCGATTTGCTTATGGATCTTGCGCAAGCCGATCCGCTATGGGAGCAGTGCTGGAAATTCTATTTGCGCAGGCTCATAGTTATCAACAGAGATCTCATTCAGCTTATCGACCAATGTGTTGAAGAGGAAAGAATTCTATGGGTAATAGGCTACTAAACCACTGATTCCTCAATCACCCAAAAACTCCAAACTACATTAAATACTGAAAGAAAAAGGTGAATGTACCTGCAGCATAATCCATTACTGAGGTTATGTGATCGCCCTCCTCTATTGTGAATAGTTCCACATTGGTTGCCCCCAAATCAATCATTGCATTATAGGCCGATTCTGAGTTGAAATATGGAACATAGCTGTCGTTGCTGCCATGGTAAAGCTGCAATGGCGATTGGGGTATCCAGCTATAACTATTATTATCCTCAATTGCAGATATAAAATCGCTGTCTGTCTTATTGATAACCCCTTGGATAAACTCCTGAGTAAAAAGAAGTGATGGATTTGATTCTATGGTTGCGAAAACACCTTCCTCTTCAATAAGGGTTGCCCAAGGCTCGTTAAAATAGGATGAGTATGGCCGTTGAAGTTGAGGATACACGTTGTTATAAGTATCGAGAACCCAAACATAAGAGTTTATGTACTCCAGCTCCTCTGTTGATGAAAGTATCCAATCCATAAATTCCGACTTGTTGTATGCTCCGGCACCCGCCGTTACTGCGGTTATATTAAACTCGGCATTATGTTTCTCTTGCAACAGCTCATATGTAGCCATCGTTGCCGATCCCCCTTCGGAATATCCTGTAAGGAATAGCTGATCGCCCAGGTGATTTAAGTTGTTCACCTTAAAATACTCACGAGAAGCCCTTAGCATATCGCGGGTTGCTGTGGACAAAGATGCCTTGTGCTCGTAGGGATGTTGCATATGGCTCGAAACTCCATAGCCAATATAATCGGGAATGGCAATCACAAACCCGGTTGAGGCAAACAGAAATGTCATTATGTCGCCCTCAGAACTAAAGTTTGATGGAGCATCAGCATTAGATGTAATGGTGCCATGCTGAAAACTAATTAGAGGCTTTATGAAATCACCATTAGGTATTAGTAGAGCGCCCGATGCTTCAATATCGTTTCCTTGGGCATCTACTGTGCTGTAAGTTATCCTCAAGCCCTTAACACCATACCTTATCATGAACTCCACCTGAGCTGGCAACATTTGGTTTTCGGAGAGCTGGGCTTTAATCTCATCGGATGAGTACTCAACAATTTGCTCTGAACTAATAAGATAATCGGGTACAAATTCCTCTGGAATATTATCTTTTGAACAAGATACTGCAAGTAGAATTGACAATGCAGCAATTAGTAAACGTTTAAAGGATGATGTCTTCATTTTAATTAAAGTTAGGTTAACTCAGGAACAAATAGCTAAGTAATTAGTTTAATCAATGCTCCAATCAATCTCGCTCTGCCCCACTTTGTTTAAGTAGGCATTGGCCAGCGAAAAGTGCTTACATCCAAAGAAACCCCGATAGGCAGAAAGTGGTGATGGATGTGGTGCTTTTAGTATGTAATGCTTGTCGGTATCGATAAGTTTAATCTTAGCCTGTGCATAGGCTCCCCACAGCATGAATACGAGGTTCTCTCGTTTATCGGCTAACGTTTTTATGGCAGCATCGGTAAATTGCTCCCATCCTCGCCCCTGATGCGAACCAGCCTGATGTGCCCTAACTGTTAGAGTTGCATTGAGCAAAAGTACGCCCTGATTGGCCCACTTCTGTAGATTCCCGTGGCTAGGCACTGGGTACCCTAAATCGCTATTTATCTCTTTAAAGATATTTACAAGCGAAGGGGGCTGCTCAACACCTTTGGGAACCGAAAAGCAAAGCCCATGTGCTTGGCCTGCACCGTGGTAAGGATCTTGCCCCAGAATAACCACCTTAACATTACCAAATGGTGTGCTGTTAAATGCGTTAAAGATATGGGAACCGGCTGGAAAGATATTGTAATTCTTCTTTTCGGTAAGTAAAAACGCCTTAAGCTGTGCAAAGTATTCCTTCTCAAACTCGGGTTTAAGTGCTTCTTCCCAACTTTGGTCAATTACTGGATTTACCGAAATTGTAGTCATTCCTATTGTTTTTGTTCAACAAAGTTAAGAAAAACAAGGTAGAACAACTACCAGAATAATGACTTGAGCAACTTGCAAATATTGTAAAAGATTTAAAACTCTGATTTAAAGTGGAATTTTATATCGGGGAATTTTTCTTGTGCCATTTGTAATGCATATGGCGATTCGGCCATAAACACCTCTCGCCCATGCTTGTCGATGGCTAAATTGGCGTACTTGCGGACTCTAAAATCTTTGAGCTGCTCTTGGTTAGTCGTTTCAATCCAACATGCCTTGTATAGGCTTATGGGCTCGTATCTGCACAATGCGGAGTACTCGTGCTCGAGCCTATACTGAATAACATCAAACTGCAGGGCACCCACCGTTCCAATTATCTTTCGACCATTTGCCTTAGATGTAAAGAGCTGTGCTACACCTTCGTCCATAAGCTGATCTATACCCTTTGCCAGCTGCTTAAACTTCATAGGATCGGCATTCACGATGTACCTAAATAGTTCTGGAGAAAAACTGGGAATCCCTTTGAATTTGAGGTTTTCGCCCTGTGAAAGGGTGTCGCCAGTTTTAAAGTTACCCGTATCATGCAGGCCAACGATATCGCCAGGGTAGGCTGTATCAACAATTGATTTTTTATCGGCCATAAAAGCAGTTGGACTTGAAAACTTTATTTTCTTACCTGTTCCTGTGTGCAAGTAGGGCTTGTTCCTTTCGAACACTCCGGAGCATATCTTTAGAAAAGCCAACCTATCGCGATGGTTAGGATCCATATTGGCATGGATTTTAAAAATAAATCCTGTTAGCTCCTCCTCGAAAGGCGACACCTCACGGGTTTGTGTTACTGTTGGGCGAGGATGCGGCGCGATTTCAATAAAACAATTTAACAGTTCGCGAACGCCAAAATTGTTAAGAGCACTTCCGAAAAATACTGGTGCCACTTCGCCTTTTAAATAGGGCTCGTTATCAAACTCAGAGTACACTCCATTCACCAGTTCTAAATCTTCCCTGAGCGTTTCGGCATATTCGCCAATATGCTTATCAAGAACCGGAGAACTTAAATCTTCAATCTCAACCACATCGTCAGCTACTGTTTGCTTATCGTCGGCAAAGAAAAGGTTCAACTTTTGCTCAAACATATTGTAAACACCTTGAAAAGTTGGCCCCATGCTTATGGGCCAGCTAAGCGGGCGAACTTTAATTTTCAGCTCGGTCTCTATCTCATCGAGCAAATCAAATGGATCTTTACCTTCCCTATCGAGCTTATTTACAAATACAATCACTGGGGTATTACGCATACGGCAAACCTCCATGAGTTTACGGGTTTGTGCCTCTACCCCTTTTGCGCAATCTATTACAATAATCACGCTATCAACAGCGGTGAGGGTTCGGTAAGTGTCCTCGGCAAAATCCTCGTGCCCAGGAGTATCCAAAATATTAATCTTTATCCCTTTGTACTCGAACCCCATTACCGATGTAGCTACAGAAATTCCCCTCTGGCGTTCAATCTCCATGAAGTCAGATGTAGCGCCCTTTTTAATCTTATTGCTCTTAACGGCACCAGCCACATGTATTGCACCGCCAAACAGCAAGAGTTTTTCTGTAAGTGTAGTTTTACCCGCATCGGGGTGGCTGATAATGGCGAACGTACGCCGTCTTTTTACCTCAGTATTCAGTATCATCTCCTAGGTTTTTCGGGGTGCAAAGGTAGGTATTTTAGAATGATTTAACTAAAGAATCGCTTGCATAGAAATGCTTGAAATTGCAATTTGTTTACTCTAAACTTGAATATAACATTCGGTTTCCCTAATTTTGTTTGATAACCCTAAAATATCAAATTATGGAAACTAAAAATGGTTTTGATTTTCAGAAATTCATAAACGATTCAAGGGATGTTTTGCTAAATCCTAAGGATTTCTTTTCACGAATTGAACTTTCAGGCGGCTTAGGCGAGCCAGTAATAAGGGCATTAATATACGGAGCCATTGCTGGCTTATTCTCAATGATATGGAGTTTTATGAACATTGGGGGGTTATTTGGTAGTGCAACTGGAATAGGACTATTCTTCACAACTATTATTGGGGCGCTAATTGGTGCGTTTATAATGGGAATTTTAATTCTTATAATCTCTTCAATTTGCGGTGGGAACACAGATTATGAACCAAACTTCAGAGTTGCCGTAGCCATAATGGTTTTTCTTCCAATTTCTTCCTTTCTCAGTGTAATAGGTGGGTTGAGCTACTGGTTAAGTACATTGGTGAGCTTGGCGATTAATCTTTACGCACTATATGTGCTATATTATGCATTATTTGTTGCGCTTAGTGGCAAGGAACAAACCGCTAAAGTGTTAGGCTACGTGTTGGGTGGTTTCTTAATTTTTATTATGCTCATAGGCGCAATAACGAATAGGGCAGTAAAAAAGTTCTCGGGATTTAGCAAGAACCGAATAGAAGAAAGTTTAAAGGGGCTGGAGAAAGCAGCCAAAGAGATTGAAAAAGAAACAACTGCACATTATGATGAAATGTTGGAAGACCTGGAGAAGGTAGAAGAACAGGTTGCCGTACTTGAGGAAGAAGAGACACAAAAGGAAGTGGAATTGGCAGATCCCGAAGCAAAACCTGAAAAATATCCTCAGGATGCCATTGAGTATGCTGAGGATTGGTTTAGTAAGGACGAGTCGGATTTTTCAGCTGAAACCATTACCAATCTTATCAAATTAATGAAAGAGCTGAAAAAATACGACAAGAGTCAACGTGATGAGATGCTCGATGTGCTGAGCAACTATGGCTATGATGATATTGAAGAATACACCAACGATGCAAAAAAAGCTATAATATCGCCTCAAGCCCTAAAGACCCTTGAGTCGCTTCAACTTTTGATTGACGCAACCGATGAAGAGCAAAAAGTTGCTGAGGACTACACGCTGGATAAAGCCATTGAGAGCGTAGTTCAACAGTCACTTAAGGAGGGCAATTTGACTCAGGAGGATATTCGCCTTGCTTATGAAAACTGGGATAAGCTAACTGAGTATAGCGAACTCACAAAAACAAAATAGTTGATTAGCTTGCATAAATGGCGCCATTTGTTCTTAATACAAGTGGCGCTTCTTTTTGCCCTTACTTGTAATTAGAAAGGTTAACCTTTTTAAAAAGTTGAGCGATCATCCCAAGTTTATACAAATCGAAAAGCAATATTGATGGTCTTGAACTGCAAAGCAACCTGCGGATTAGGGGGTTGAAAACTCTAAAAATCCAACGCAAAGGATACCCCATCCCTATATTTCGGAGGGCACAGTAATAGCGAAGTAACCGAATATTTTTACGTAGATCTTGCTTCTGCTCAGGTACAATTCGCAGCAATCGAACCAGGTTAATTATTCCCTGTTCGGTTTTCACAAGATAATCGAAGCAGGGTTCGATACCCAGATGAATACATGGGTTTTGTATGTGTAGGATCGAAACCTTATGCTTTTTCAAATCAAGTCCAAAGAGTGTATCCTCATGTCCATATCCAGAGATAGTCTCGTTAAACCGAATGGCATTGAACACATCTTTCCTTATCATAAAGTTTCCGCTCAGAAACGATGCGTAGGGTCTTACCTGTCGCCTAATGGCATTGCGGCTCTCCCGATAAACTCCGTATCTCCAGCGCAAAAGCAACTCTGATTTAAAGGGTTTTGGTCCGTATGATGTGCCTCCACAAATCACATTGGCCTGATCGATCACCGAATTATAACTGTTTAAAAAGTTGGGCAGCTCCGGCATCATATCGCAGTCTAAAAACAGCAACCAATTGCCCTGAGCAAAATCGGCCAACCTATTGCGAATCTTACTTCGACCGAGGTTGTGGTCAAACTCTAGGTAGTGCACGTTGGAGTTTACTGATATTTTTGAGTTGCGCTTTTTGTAGTACGAAAGTGATGCGTCATCGAATGCTAAAATCTCCACTGAAATATTAAATTCCATAGCCTGCTTTAGCAACTCCTCGGCAAGCTCGGTGATGTCGAAATTATATATTGGAAGGCAGATTGATATCATACAAGTAGTTATTCTTTTAGTTCTATGGGCTCATCGTCTCCGTCAAGCAAATTACTCGGCAGGCTTTTTTGTGCTTTTGCTCCCAAATCCTTAAGCTTTTGGGTTTGAGCCACCAAGTTCCCTCTACCCACTGCAAGCTGATTCATAGCTTGTTCGTAACTTTTCTGACTGCGCATCAAATTATCGCCTACTGAAGTAAGGGTATCAACAAATCCAACAAATTTATCGTACAGTAACCCTCCACGTTCTGCAATTTCTAGCGCGTGCCGGTTCTGATACTCCCGCTGCCATAGATTATGAATAAGCCTAAGAGCAGCTATCAGATTTGTTGGGCTCAACAGCAGCACTCCCCGCGAGTATGCGTAGTTCCACAAATCCTGATCAGCTTGCATGGCCAGTATAAATGCTGGTTCAACGGGCAAAAACATGGTTACAAAATCTAAGCTACCCACCAAATCCTGATACCTTTTCGAACTCAGAATATCGATGTGGCTCCGGATGGATCGAATATGATTTGCCAACTCTTTTTGCTGCTCATCTGAACTATCGCTAGAGCAGTAGCGTTCATAGGCCACCAACGATACTTTCGAGTCAATTATAACCTTACGGTTATCGGGATACTGAACAATAACATCGGGCTGAAATCTTTTACCCTCCTCGTCTTTAAATGATTCCTGAACAAAGTACTCCCTATCCTTAACGAGGCCCGATTTTTCGAGTATGCTCTCTAAGATCATCTCGCCCCAATTACCTTGCTGCTTCACTTGCCCCTTAAGGGCATTGGTTAGGTTATTGGCCTCCTCACTAATTTTCTGATTAAGAACGACCAGTTTCTCCACTTCTTTACCTAACGAGAACCTTTCCTTGCTCTCCCTGTCGTATACCTCTTCTACCTTCTTTTGAAATGTTCGAATATTCTCGCCCAAAGGTTTTAGTATCTGTTCAATATTAGCCTGATTCATCTCAGTGAATCGCTTGCTTTTATCCTCGAGTATACCATCGGCTAGGATCTTAAACTCGTTAGTGAATTTCTTGCCGAGGTCTTCAATCTCGGCCTTTTGTTTTTCAAGCATCTCTTTTAAATACTTGTTCTCTTTGTCAAACTCCACTCCCCGCTCTTTCGATTCCGATAGTGCTGTTTGATATTCTTTTATCTCAACCTTGTACTTATCATTCTCCTCTGCTTGCTTGATCAGTTGTTCCTGCAACGATTCGGCTTTAACTTTAATAGAAGCGAAATTGCGACTCAACTCCTGGTATGCTTCAACTTTAGCCTTGTGCTCATTGCTAAGCACAACAAGTTCATTTTGTAAAGCCGTACTCTGCTTTTTTACCTCTTCGAAAAGAGCCGTTTGAGTTGAGAGTCTTGTACTTAATTCTTCTCTTTGGTTATCAATTCGTTCAATCTCATTCTGATAGGTTATCTTCTCATCTTGCANNAACCTATCATTAGCCACCTTAAGGTTACTATCGGCCACAATTAGTTGTTGTTTTATTTCAGTTGCAGCTTCGGCTGGGGTTCCTTTTTTCACTATTAGTTTAGCAATAAGTGCTGTAGATACAGCACCAATCAATAGTCCTATTATGATGGAGACAAATAATTCGGGCATGATAATTTTCTTTGAAAAGTAAGCCATAAAGATACAAATTTTTACGGCTATACTAAATGGCCGTGTAAATGATTAGGTGCTGTTTTTTGAAAAAAAGGTACGGGTTAAATCTCTCCAAAAGGGTTTACAACATAAAGCAGTAAGGTTTAGTATATTTATTACTTTTGCAAACCAAATCCTTTGCTTTATGCGGCACAAGCCCACTTTTTGGACTAAGAACTTTATTATGCTTACACTGGCCAACCTATTAATGGCCATAGCATTTTACTTCATGCTACCTATTCTCCCTTTATATTTAGTTGAGAGGCTTGCTGTTTCAAAGAGTGAAGTGGGCATAATCTTATCATTTTACACTATAGCTGCGCTAATAATCAGGCCATTTACAGGATGGGCTATTGATGTATATGGACGTAAGGGGATATACCTGCTGGCATTCCTGCTGTTTTCTCTTTCATTTATAGCCTACCCGCTGGCATCGGGGGTGCTGTTGTTCTTAATTATTCGTTTTGCACACGGAATTTTCTGGGGAGCACTAACTACCACAAGTTCAACTATTGCTGTTGATATAATTCCCTCGTCACGCAGAGGTGAAGGAATTGGAATCTTTGGCCTCTCAATGACTATTGGGATGGCTATAGGCCCAATGATAGCTATTTTAATTACGGGTGAATCAAGATTTGTTTTGCTATTCGCAACCACTATTTGCATTAGCTTTATTGGATTTTTGCTTGCATTAATCGTAAGATATCCAAAATATAAAACTGCAAGCAAAATAGTATCATTTACACTGAAGGGGCTTATTGAAAAAACAGCAATTCCCGTTTCGGTAAATATGATACTTGTGATGTTCACCTACGGCGGGATTCTATCATTTATAGCTCTGTACACTCGTGAAATTGGAATAAAAAATAGCGGAATGTTTTTCTTGCTACTTTCTCTGGGCATAGGATTATCGCGAATAGGAAGTGGGCGAATTATTGATAAGCAAGGGCCCGCAGTAGTGTCATTCATTGGGATGATACTACTTGTGGTTGGTTTTCCTATACTAGCTCTAGTCAAAACTCCATTTGGGTATCATCTGGCGGGTGGCGTGCTTGGTTTAGGCTACGGAGTTATTATGCCTACATTTCATACCATGATAAATAACATTACACCACACAATCGTCGCGGTGCTGCTAACGCTTCGTTCTTCACTGCTTTCGATCTGGGCATCGGCCTTGGTATGATTGGTACAGGTATGCTTTCGCAATGGCTTGGATTTAGTAGCACCTTTCTTGTTTCATCGGTAATAAATCTTGTTGCCCTAAATCTTTTTGCTTTTAGTACAATTAGGCATTACAATGGCTCGATGAATGAGCGAGAAAAATTTATGTAGATATGAGCGTATTATTTAGCACTGCATATTTTCCTCCAGTAGGTTTTTTAAAAATTGCCAAAAACAATAAATACATTATTCTAGAGGCAAATGAAACCTATATAAAGCAGACCTATAGAAATAGGTGTGAGATTCTCTCTGCAAATGGAGTGTTAGCCCTAACCATTCCTGTAATAAAACCCAATGGTAACCACACTCTTATAAAAGATATTAGAATTGATAATAATTCGAAATGGCGAAAAGAGCATTGGCGTGCTATCGAATCGGCATACAGATCGTCGGCTTACTTTGAACTAGTTTCCGATTATTTTGCTCCATATTACCAAAAGGAGTGGGGATTTCTTTGGGATTTCAACAAATCAATAATTTGTACAGTAATCGATTTACTTGAACTAGATATCAGGTTGGCAGAAACCAACGCCTATGAAAAGTCCCCCGCTAGCCTGATTGACTATCGCAATACTTTCAGTCCAAAGAATAAGGGTCAGGTAACTGATGATGATTTACAATTTGAAAAGTACTATCAAGTATTTGGTAACCGGTACGGATTTACACCAAATCTTTCAGCTATCGATTTGATTTGTAATTGCGGGATGGAAAGCGTATTACTACTATAAAATGATAAGTGTTGCCCATAAAGCTGTAAACTGCCTGACGGGCAACACAAGTATCTTTTTAGAACTTGTAACCCAGCGTCATCATAAACCTGTTCTGGGTTACATCGCGATTTATAATGGAAGCTCCCATGTAGGGCGAATATTTGTCGCTGAGTTGTAGCCTTTGGTAAGCCCAGTCCAGAAACAAGCTATTAATCCTTAAACCAAAGCCACCCGAAAATACATTTGTGTGGGAACTTTCATAGGTAGTCCCCCCTTTATATGGGCTACCATAATATGCATAACCCGCACGTATAGCCATTTTACCAATCCACACCTCTCCTCCTGCTTTCAGGTTAAAGGTATTCGTAAACTGATTTTGAATACTAGCATTTTCCGAAGTGAAACGGTATCCGTCACCCCCCTTTCCAAAGCGCATAGTGGAATAGTCCACATACTCATAGTCGACGCTAAGCAGACCAAACGTACCAAACGTATATGCCATTGAGCCAATAAATTTATATGGGGTTTCAATTTTGTAGTCGTAGTTATTAAGGGGAGTTTCTGCATTGCTTTGGCCCAAATAAAAATCGGCATCCATTACTGCGCTGTAAAACTCAGAGAGATTATAGAATGTAGGGGTATGCGCGGCAACACCTAAACGGAGTTCGGGTATTGGTCTGTAAATAACACCAGCTTTTAGATTAACTCCGAATCCCTCAACGGTTAAGGTTTGGTTGTATATCATTGATTTGAATAGATCGCCATTGGGTAATTGCTGGTTTGAGTCGAATGCAAATTCAGAATAGAATGTTCTTTGTCTAAAATATACATCATGGAGTCCGATTGTTGCTCCGAAATACAACTTATTGGATACATTTCCTCCAAGGGAGAAAGTATATTCACCTACTCCACCTGTCGAAGATAGAGTCTGATCTTGATTAACCCCTTCACCATCGTTCAATGCGGCCCAATACGAATTAGGATTTCCTGGAACCGTGTCAATCAGGAAATTGTTCCACGCCAAAATCACATCCCATGGAGCATTAGCATTAAAAAAGAAGTCATCATCGTCAGTAATAGTTAAATCCTCAAAATATATTCCTTGAGCTTGAGATGCAAACAAATCCATTATTGAGTTTGATGAATTTGCTCCAATAGCAGTAGTTTCGCTATAAAAATCGTTTATTCTATTGTAACCAACTCCAAAATTAAGCATAATGAGGCCTTTTTCTTCTTCATCAGTTTCAACAAATCGATACGATCCCACAAAACCAAGATTATCGAATTGCACACGAGTTCTTTGATCGTCAAAACTCGAATTGAGGTAACTGGTATTATCTAGACGAGTTTTTAAACTAGGCGTAATGGTAAACTCTGAAGAGCGATACACTCCAAGGCCAGCCGGATTATAGCTTAGGGTAGTAAAGTCGGATCCTAACGCGCCAAAAGCACCTCCCATACTAACGTATCGAGCGGTGCCGTATAGATATTGCTGCGATAACCTAAGCACATCACCTGGATCTTGGGCCTTGGCAATAAAAACTGTAAAGAGAATGCTGATGAATATGCTAAATCTTTTCATGCGTTTTAATCATATAAGTGAGAGGTTGTGAAAGTACAAAAAGCAAAAGGGGCTGTTTTATAATTCGGGAAGTTGTACTTGCAATTATTCTAATTATAATCAGCTATATAAGTCAAAAACAACAGTCCCTTTTGCTTTTCTTTTTTTAATTATATGGAATCAAATTGATATTACCTTCTTCGAGTTGAGGTGCTACTTGATCCTGTAGAACTAGTCCCTTTACTAGAACTTCCGCTGCTACTAGAACCAACACTTGAACTACCCGAAGACTTGGAAGAACCTACACTAGAACTCCCCCTTGATCCAGAATATCCAGAATTCGATGTGCCGCGAGTATTTGAATTTCCTCTATTAATTGCAGGTGAAGAACTTCTTGGCGGAGGTGTGTACGATGGCGTTGGTTGTCTAGGTGATCTTACTGCACCACCAACACTTTGTCCTGCCCTATTACTTACACCCTGAGATGCTGGATAATTCCTGGAACTCGGAGTGTTAAATTTAGTATTATTACCTGGATTAGGCCTTGTGTAGCTAGGTGTATGCGTTCTTTCTCCTGTACGTGAAGAGTTTCGTGTACTAATTCGAGTTAAATTTGCATTAGCGCTTTCACGTGAGGGTCGAGATACAATGTTATTATTCTTATCCCGAACAGGTTCAGCAACTCTTGTAGTTTTACCTTGGCGATCTCCAGCAACCCGAGTTTTGGTATCAGGATCTTGTGGGTTCCCCAAAGCAGTTCCTGGTTTACCAATTCTTCTGTTATCAGATCTTAAATCTCCAACTATTTCGCCGGGTTGAGTAATGGTGGCACTTCCTTGGTTTTTACTAGAGGATACCCTATCTCTAGCGGTTTCATTACCAAAAGTTGCCTGTTTACTTGCCATGTCGCGTCTTGTGCTATTAACTCCAGCAGTAACGCTCTCACTTCCTGCAACAACACGGTCATAGTTCACTGTTCCAGTTCCGGGCCTACGTCCGTAATTGTAATTGGGTTTATTACCCCAGTTGTAACCATCGTAGAAACCAGCATTGTACACACCATATGTGCTCCATGGGTTATACCATCCGTATGACCAGTGGTTGTATACTGGGTAATTCCAGGGAGAATACCACCCATAGGAAGGGCTATGGAATCCTAGTCCAAAGCTGTAGTAGGGCCTGTAGTAACGCGAGCCAAAGTATGGCCAACCAAAACCTGAAGAAATGTAATTGGGTTCAACCCAAATACTCGAACCAACAACAACTACGTTGTAAAAATATGGGTCATAGGCCGAAGCATACCAGTAATCGTTGGAGTATCTAGCAGTCCAATTGTTCATCCCGTAGTATGGATCCATTCTAGCATCTAACCGCCTTTGGTAGGCCTCTTCGTATGTATCGGCCAGAATCCTATCATAGGGATTAACGTAAGGATCATTATAAATAGTAGTATCGATGCTACCAATAGAATCGTTAGCTAGAATTTCTGTATACTTCTTCTCTAGCTCAGCAAGTTTAAGGCTCGAACTGGTCTGATGTTCCTGATTATTAGTTTCTGTAGATCGGGAAGATTTTGAGGTATAGTAAAGGTCATCTTCCTGATGGCTACTCGATCTGCTCAACTGCATGCTCGACGAGCAAGCTCCCAGCAGGGATGCAATAAGAGCAGTTGCGATTATTTTAATTGTAGTTTTCATAACAACCTCCATTTATTTAAAATTTATTGTTTTATTTCTTTACTTTGCATCTTTAATTATCTACATAAAATGTAACAAAATTCATACCAATACAGCTAATGGCAAAAGGAATTACAAGCAGAAGTGAGAATTATTCTCAGTGGTATAACGACATCGTGATTAAGGCGGGACTGGCCGATCATTCGGCAGTACGTGGATGTATGGTGATAAAACCCTATGGCTATGCCATTTGGGAAAAAATCCAGCGGCAACTCGATGACATGTTTAAGGCAACAGGGCATCAGAATGCATATTTCCCGTTGTTTATTCCCAAATCGTTTTTCAGCAAAGAGGCCGACCATGTAGAGGGCTTTGCCAAAGAGTGTGCCATTGTTACGCATTACAGGCTTAAAAATGATCCCAATGGTAAGGGTGTAACCGTTGATGAGGATGCCAAGCTTGAGGAAGAGCTTATTGTTAGGCCAACATCGGAGACGATAATTTGGAATACATATAAAAATTGGATCCAGTCGTATCGCGATCTTCCAATACTTATAAATCAGTGGGCAAACGTTGTACGCTGGGAGATGCGAACACGGTTTTTCCTTCGCACTGCTGAGTTTTTGTGGCAAGAAGGGCATACTGCCCACGCTACCAAGGAGGAGGCAATGGAGGAAACCATAAAGATGGTGAATGTTTATGCCGATTTTGCTCAGAAATGGATGGGTATGCCAGTTATAATCGGCACCAAATCGGAAAACGAACGCTTTGCAGGTGCGCTTGAAACATACTGTATTGAGGCATTAATGCAGGATGGTAAAGCGCTACAGGCTGGCACATCGCATTTTCTTGGTCAGAACTTTGCCAAAGCATTCGATGTTAAGTTTCAGTCAAAAGAGGGAAGCCTTGAGCATGTATGGGCTACTTCATGGGGCGTTTCTACTAGGCTTATGGGGGCTCTTATTATGGCTCACTCCGACGATAATGGCCTAGTTTTACCTCCAAAACTGGCACCTACGCAAGTTGTGTTTGTCCCCATTTACAAAACCGATGAGGAACTTGCAAAAATATCGGAGAAGGTAAATGAACTCAAGAAAGGTCTGGAAGCAAAAGGCATCACTACCCATTTTGACAATAGAGACACGGTTAAACCAGGCTTTAAATTCGCTGAATACGAACTCAAAGGCTATCCCATTCGGATTGCTATGGGACCAAAGGATCTAGAAAAAGGGACAGTTGAAGTTGCACGCAGAGATACCCTTACAAAAGAATTCGTGAACCAAGATATTGTGGTTGATTATGTTACAAATCTTTTGGATGTAATACAAGAGAATATATACAACAAGGCTCTGACCTTTAGGGAGGAAAGCACAACCAAGGTAGATAGTTACGAGGATTTTAAACGAGTTCTTGACGAAAAACCTGGATTTGTGCTTGCTCACTGGGACGGAAGTTCAGAAACAGAAGAAAAAATCAAGGAGGAAACTAAGGCCACTATCAGATGCATTCCGCTTGATGGAGAGGAAGAAAAAGGTATATGCATTTTTTCTGGAAAACCTTCGAATAAGCGCGTTATCTTTGCTCGTGCCTATTAGAAACGATATAATACCAATACCGATGAAAAAAGAATCGAGCAGTAAAGATCCCAAAACCCTGATTGTTGATACTCTGATAGAAAAGTCGGGGATGAAACAGCAGGTTTACGAAAACACAATCGAAACTTTTAGTCATATCAAAACCGTTTTGCACGAGCTATCAACCGAGCTTAACGCAAGCATAAAAAATAACGACAAGCGGCTTAGGCTTGAGTATAGGGATAGGGGCAAGTTTGAGGCAGAAATTAGAGTTGCTGGTGATATCCTTATATTCAGCATGCATTCTAATGTTTTTGAATTCGATCGCGACCATAGCATTTGGAAGTTGCCCTACGTGCAGGATAACAAGCTAAACTCTTACTGCGGTGTTATTAATATTTACAACTTCCTTACCGACTCCTTTAAGTACAACAGGATTGACGACTTAGGATACCTCATTGGAAGATTGTTTGTAAATAGAGAAAGTCATTACTTTGTGGAAGGAAAAAGGCAGATGGGCTTTCTGTACAACAACTTTGGCCAGGCTACAGTTACTAAAGAAGCCATAAAGAAAATTGTTGAGACTTCGATGCTATATTCCCTCGAATTCGACCTGCTGGTACCTCCATACGATATGATCAAAATTGCCACTGTGGCACAGATGAACAGCAAAATTGATGCTTCAAAACTTCAAACAGGCAAACGCCTAGGATTTAAGTTTAATTCCGATGATGTTTTAGAAGAAATGTAAAAACTTGCCCTTTGGGCACTTAAAATAGCTTAATTATGAAAAGAATATCACTACTGACTTTAGTCGCAACAACTGTGGCGCTCACATCATGCGACCAGAAATTAAAGCCAAATGCTAATATGCAGGAAAAAGTAGATGCATTTATTGAGGTTGAGCTAACAACTGATATTAGCCACCTTTCCGACAATGAGAAGCAGATGCTTCCCTTGCTCTTTGAAACCGCTCAGATCATGGATGACATTTTCTGGTCGCAGGCATATGGAAACAAGGAAGACCTTCTCTCAAGAGTTGAAGATGAAGCAACCCGCGCCTTTGTAAAGCTAAACTACGGACCTTGGGAAAGGCTAAACAACAACGCTCCTTTCCTCGAAGGTATTGGTGAAAAGCCCAAAGGAGCCAACTTTTATCCATCGGATATGACTCAGAAAGAGTTTGAAGCTTTCGAGGCAGATGACAAAGCCAGTTTATACACTGTTATCAGACGAAATGCAAAGGGCGAACTAGAATCTGTTCCCTACAGCCAAGCCTATAAGGAACAGCACGAAAAAGCAGCAAAACTATTACGCCAAGCAGCCGAGCTAGCCGAAGATGAAGGTTTAAAAAAATACCTTAACCTACGAGCCGAAGCTCTTCTGACAGACGATTACCTTGCCAGCGATATGGCTTGGATGGATATGAAAGATAACAACATCGACTTTGTGGTTGGCCCCATCGAAAATTACGAGGACGCACTTTTCAACTACAAGGCTGCTCACGAGGCATTTATCCTTATAAAGGATCAGGAATGGAGCCAAAAACTTTCACGCTTTGCTGCGCTACTTCCCGCTTTACAAAGGAATCTTCCTGTTGCCGATAAATATAAGGCTGAGGTACCCGGTAGCGATAGCGATTTGGGTGTGTACGACGCTGTTTTCTATGCAGGCGACTGCAATGCTGGGAGTAAAACCATTGCCATAAACCTACCCAACGATCCCAAGGTGCACATCGAAAAGGGTAGCCGCAAACTACAGCTTAAAAACTCGATGCGCTACAAGTTCGACAAAATTCTTGTGCCAATAAGCAAAGTTCTAATTGACGAGGAGCAGCGCAAACACGTTACCTTTGAGGCTTTTTTCGAAAACACTATGTTTCATGAGGTTGCCCATGGTTTAGGGATCAAAAACACCATCAACAACAATGGTACTGTTAGAGAAGCACTAAAGGAAACCTATAGCGCTATTGAAGAGAACAAGGCCGATATACTAGGGCTTTTCATGGTATCGAACCTTGCTGAGATGGGTGAACTAGGCGAAAAAGACTTAATGGATAACTACGTAACCTTTATGTCTGGAATTTTCCGCTCGGTTCGATTTGGTGCAGCATCTGCTCACGGAAAAGCAAATATGATGAGATTTTACTACTTCCAAGAGCAAGGTGCCTTTACCCGGAATCCCGAAACAGGAACCTATAAGATTGATTTTGAAAAGATGACCGAGGCAATGAACTCCTTGGCAGAAAAAACTCTAGTTCTTCAAGGTGATGGCAGCTACGACGAGGCCAAAAAGATGCTTGAAGAGATGGGATACATAAAGGAAGAGTTGCAGGCCGATCTGAATAGAATCAACGAATCTAGCATTCCGGTTGACATTAGGTTCAAACAGGGAGCCCAAATGCTAAAACTTTAACTACTCAACTTTCGCATACAATTTAA
>DDWD01000084.1 GCA_002345825.1 Bacteroidales bacterium UBA2295 | reverse complement strand
GGCACAATGACATGGGTTGATCCGGCTTACGATTTGGTGTATATTTTTCTGTCGAACAGGGTATTCCCCGAGTCCGAAAATTCGAAACTTATGAATATGGATGTTCGGACCAAGATTCAGGATATAATTTACGATGCAGTAAACGATGAACTCTATTAAATTGTTTAAAGGTAGTTTGGTAACAGCACTTCAAAACCACAAGCTATGAACGACCATAAAGATATCCGTGTTTCGCTAAGGAATTTGGAGATTGATGATTACATCCACCTTAAGGAAGCTATGCTACAGGCATATTCCGATATTGGAGGTTTACACTGGACCCAAAGTCAGATAGAAACATTGGTTAACCTCTTTCCTCAAGGGCAGCTTTGTGTCGAGGTAAACGATGTGGTAGTGGCATGCGCCCTATCAATTATTATCGATTACAAAAAGTTTGGCGATAGACACACCTACAATCAGATAACTGGTAACGATACATTTAGTACGCACAGTCCCGATGGCGATATCCTTTACGGAATAGAGGTTTTTGTCCATCCCGATTACCGTGGTCTTAGGTTGGCCCGTAGGCTTTACGATGCCCGTAAAGAGCTTTGCGAGAGCCTTAACCTAAGGGCAATTATGGCCGGAGGCCGAATGCCCAACTACAAGAAGCATTCAAAGGAACTAACTCCACGCCAGTATCTTAATAAAGTTGAGATAAAGGAGATATACGATCCCGTGCTAACTTTTCAAATATCCAACGGGTTTCAGGTGAAAAAGATTTTGAAGAACTACTTGCCCGAAGATACCCAGTCGTTGGAGTTTGCTACCCTGTTGCAATGGCATAACATTTACTACGAGAAGGAGGAGAGCCCAATTAATATCACTAAATCGACTGTGCGGCTGGGGTTGGTGCAGTGGCAAATGCGTTCGCACCCCAATTTCGATTCGCTCATTGAGCAGATTGAGTTCTTTGTCGATTCTGTTAGCGATTACTCATCAGACTTTATCCTGTTTCCAGAGCTAATTAATGCGCCGCTAATGGCCCCCTACAACAATATGGGTACTGCCGAAGCGATGCGCGAACTGGCTAAGTATACCGAACCGTTACTTGACAAGTTTAAGTCTTTTGCCGTAAGCTATAACATCAACATTATTACTGGTTCAATGCCAATAATTAATGAAAAAGGGAGCCTGCAAAACGTGTCGTACCTGTGCCATCGCAGTGGCGAGGTTGATGAGTACCGTAAAGTTCACATAACTCCAAACGAGCGAGAAACGTGGGGAATGGTGGGTGGCGATAAGATAAAGGTTTTTGACACTGACTGCGGAAAAATTGGCATAGTGGTTTGTTACGATGTGGAGTTTCCCGAGCTTATCCGGTTGCTAGCCGATCAGGGGATGAACATCCTGTTTGTGCCTTTCCTCACCGATACGCAGAACGGATATATGCGTGTGCGAAACTGCGCCATGGCCCGTGCGGTGGAAAACGAGTGTTACGTAGCCATAGCCGGATGTGTTGGTAACTTACCTAAGGTGAATAATATGGATATTCAGTACGCGCAATCAGCAGTGTTTACCCCATCCGATTTTGCTTTCCCCACCAACAGCATAAAGGCCGAAACAACCCCAAACACCGAGATGACCCTTATTGTTGATGTGGACTTAGATCTTTTAAAGGAGCTGCATAGCCATGGCAGCGTTCGCATTATGAAGGATAGGCGAACAGATTTGTATGAGCTTAGGCTAAAGAAGGAGTAGGTGGCTTCTTCTATGTTACTTAATAATAAACCCCAGCATTTACCGTGCTGGGGTTTATTGTTCTAGTTTCGTTACAACTCCTTCAATATCTCCTCAATGGCCTTATCCAGCTGAGGATCCTTGTTCTCAATTCTATCCTTAAATGTAGTGTTTACGTAGATATCGGGAGCAACACCTTCCATCTCAAGGTTTTTACCATCTAGCGTGTAGCATCCCCAAGCCGGAACTCGAACAAAGGAGCCATCCACAAGGCCTTTGCCCGATGTAAATATAATCCAGCGGTAGGTTTCGGTGCCAATTAGCTTGCCCAAGCCCAGCTGGCGAAAGCCAGCAGCGGTCATCTCAGCATCACTGAGGCTGTGCTCATTCATAACTAGTACCATGGGTTTTGCCGATGGTGCAAAGTGTGGTTGAGGCGAAAGTTTCCCCTCGCGATACTTCCACTGGAGGTAGGGCCGTTGTGAAAGAAACTGTAATACCTCGTCGTGTACATTTCCACCACGGTTGTACCGTAGGTCAAGTACAAGGGCTTCCGCTCTTTCTGCATAGGTTGTCATATCAATCATAAACTGATTCAACGAACCTTGCCCCATATCTTTCATATGCACGTAGGCAATACGACCATTGCTCTTTTGGGCAGTGTACTCTTTATTAGCAGCAATCCATTCGTTGTAAAGCAAGCCCGAAATTTCGCCCGAGTGGTGAGTAGGAACAGCAATGGTTTGCTCTTTACCTTTACGAAGAATAGTTAGCTCAACCTCATCCTCGGGTGAGGAGAAGGTAAAGAATTTCTCCCTATTCTGTTTCGGATCAACTTTATTGCCGTTTACGGCAACAATTTCATCGCCGGGGAGGAGGAGCGGCTCGGTAACATCAATATTCGAATTTCTGATAACTCTTTGTATGCGGTAAGGATTGTCGGGTTGAAAAATTACCCCAAGGGCCACGGTGTTGTTCGAGTAGAAAGGTTTTTCCTCATCACCCGTCGATCGAAATCCCATGTGCGAAGCATTCAGTTCACCAAGCATATCGTTTAGCAGTATTCGCAGATTTTCTCGGGTTCTGATATGGCGAAGGAATCCCGCGTAGTATTCGCGTTTCTTTTCCCAATCAATTCCATGAAACTGTTCATCGTAAAAATTTTCTTGAATTATGGTCCAGGTTTCGAAAAACATCTGGTCAAATTCTGCCCTAAGATTTTTACTAAATGAGTGGCTAATATCTATTTTTTCGAGCTTGTTGCCCTTGATGTCGGCCTTATGGATATTGCCATTTGCTAAAATGTAAAAGTCCTGCTTTGCCTGTGCAATCTCATAGCCGTTGTAGTTTATCGCGAATTGCGATAATCTTTCGGCTTTCGGTTTCTCAAATGGCTTGTACACCATCTTCCAAAGTGCATTTTCGCCCTTGTCATGATCCGATTCGAAAAGAAGGACTATCTCATCACCACTTTTCAGGAGGTAGGGCGAATACTGCTCGCCTCCCGAAACATACACACGCTCCCACCTGTTGTGAATGTTAGTCAGGTCAATTTTTATTGATATTGTTGTGTCTTTCTTCGATTCCTTATCGAAAATCTCACCAAAGGCATTTGTCTTTAGGTCGGAGATAAAACGGTGCATTGGAATTCGATAGATTCCGGTAGAATTCATCCCCCTGGGGTAGCCTGGCGAGAACCTGTCGGTAGTGAAGTAAATAAATTTTCCATCGGGTGACCAAGCTGGCTGTGCCTCGTTTACACCAGTGTTGGTTAGGTTAATGGTTTTGCCCGAGGCAATTTCATGCAAAAAAACATCCTGTTCAAAAGCCCTAAAGGCAGTGAATGATATAAATTTATCATCGGGCGAGAAGCGTGGAGTTGCACTCTGAAAACCCCAAATTTCATCGGTGGCAATGGTTGTAACCTTTTTCGTTTTAAGGTCAATAATTTTTACCTCATCTCTCCCGCTTAGGTAAACGCCCAGCGTGCGCTTGCTGTTGAGCGTTAGCTGACGATTTGTCTTTGTATCGGAAGTTAGCTGTATTTCCTTTTGCTTGCCATTGGCCGCAATGCTAAACCAGTTTGGCCATCCGTTGGCCGTTTGACTGTATATTAGGGTTAGGTTGTCGTCGGTCCACTTTACCTCAAAAACTCTCTCGTTGGTATTTGTAGGCATTTGTTTAACGAACTTTCCTTTGATATCGGATACGAATAGTTTGCCTCGCGAAACGAATGCAATTTTTTTATTGTCGGGCGAAACATCAAAACTTGAAATTTTACCATCTACACTAAAGCTATTCTCTAACTCCAGTGTGGAGTTGCTGTATAGCGCAATGTCAACTTTTCTGCTGGTTTTTTGGGTTACATCGTAAATCCACAGCTGATAATCCTTTTCGAAAACTATTTTTTGGCCATTGGCACTAACCTGTGGCCTTTTTATGGAGGCTTCAAATTGAGTTAATCTAACTTTATTGCCATCGATGAGCTGGTATAGGTTGTACTCGTTGTTGTATTCGTCCGATACAAAGTAGACGTACCCATTCATATCGATTGTTGGCCAAAAATCTTTGCCATTATAGTTAGTATGCTGCAAAAACGCTTGGGTTTCCTCGTTGTACGATAGTATTTGCGGGCTATGGTCGCCCTTGTACCTCTTGCGCTGTGGGAACATAAAACTCTCCCAAGAGTCGGTGAAGTAAAAATCGTTGGTTTTTGGATGCTGTACTATGTGGTGCGGGTTGTTAAAGTAGTGCTCGAACAATCGTTGAGGAGTGCCTCCATCAACAGCAACGCGGTATGCTGAGTATAGGTTGTAGCGATCCGAGGAGAAATAAATCCATTTGGAGTCCCAGGACCAGCTATCAACATGATCGTTGGCATCGTGAAAAGTGAGCTGGCTGATTTCACCACCTTTGGCTGGCATTACGTAAATGTTCTGCGCGCCATTCTGGTTGCCAGTAAATGCAATCCACTTGCCATCGGGCGAAAACCTAGGGAGGGTCTCCAAACCATCCATAGCGGTAAGCCTAAAGGCTATTCCTCCTTCGGACGAAACCTTCCATAGGTCGTTCTCGTAGCTAAACACTATCTCTGTTCCATTGGGCGATAGTGTTGGCTCAGATATAAAATAGGTGGAAGGGGTTTCCGCAAAAACACTCATTAGCATTAGCACGGTTGCCAGCAGCGTCAGCATTATCCTTTTCATAAGCATTGTTTTATTTTTGTTGTGAAATTAATTTAAAAAAGTGGGTTGATATAAATAATTGACGAAAGTTTTTCTAAAATCTATAGCATTAGATGTAGCATGAAAGCAAAAGTTAAATAACCGTTTGAATTAATGTTGAAAAACATCTACCTTTGCCCCGCTTAAACTTATTGCGGTTTCTTGTAATCGTATTTAAGTTAAACAATTACAATACTGTGGTGTTGATTATGTATAAACCAAACTATATCTAGATGATAAATGTAAAGGACACATCGAAGATTGCGCTTATAACAAAGAGCAAGAGTTACAGCTACGACGAACTCTTTCAGATGATTGAGAGTTTCGCCCTGCTGTTTAGAGGGAAGGGATACCAAAAGATTGCAATCTATTCAGAGAATCGTGCAGAGTGGATTGCCGCTTTTTATGCAGGATTACGCAACAATTGTGTTGTCGTTCCTATAGATTTTATGGCATCGGCCGATGATGCAAGCTATATTGTAAATGACTGTAAGCCTGATATGCTTTTCGCCAGCCCGGCGCTTAAAAAACAAGTGGAGGAGATAAAGCAAAACGTTGCGAAGCTGCCGGAAATTCATCTGTTTGGAGAGGGCAATCTTGAAGAGGTTCACAACAAGATTGAGTGGCTTGGGCCAGATGACATTGAAAAAACAGCAGTAATCATTTATACCTCGGGAACAACTGGTAGCCCCAAGGGTGTAATGCTATCGTTTAAAAATATTATTGCCAATCTCGATGGTGTTTCTAAAAAAGTTGAGATTTATAAGGATTACAGGCAGGTGTTGATGCTATTGCCACTTCATCATGTATTCCCACTGATAGGTTCAATGATGGCTCCGTTTTATGTTGGCGGAACCATTGTAATGTCTCCCTCAATGCAGTCGTCGGATCTGCTAGAGACGCTCAAGAATAATCAGGTAGCCATCATGATTGGGGTACCTCGCTTGTATGAGATTATTTACAAGGGGGTTAAGTCTAAGATTGATGCAACGTTTATTGGGCGAACTTTTTACCGAATCGTAAAGCTATCGCGAAGCCGCAAGCTAGCGCACAAAATCTTTAAGAAGGTACACGTAAACTTTGGCGGTAATCTACAGTATTTGGTAAGCGGTGGAGCAGCCCTACCAAAGCACGTTGGCTCAATGTTCCAAACCCTCGGTTTTGATGTGCTGGAAGGATTTGGTATGACAGAAGCTTCGCCTATGATAACCTTTACCCGCCCCGGTAAGGTTCGTATTGGCTCTCCAGGTCAGGCTCTTCCTGGTGTTCAGGTTGAGATACGCGATGGCGAGATTGTGGCAAAAGGAGATAATATTATGCAGGGCTACTACAACAGGCCAGAGGAAACTGCGGAGGTGCTTAAGGATGGTTGGCTATACACTGGCGACCTGGGGCGTTTCGATAGGGATGGCTATCTGTTTATAACTGGTCGAAAAAAGGATATCATAATACTTTCCAGCGGAAAGAATGTCAATCCCGTTGAACTTGAAATTTCATTCGAGAAAAGTTTCGATGTGGTGAAAGAAGCTGGCGTATTCCTGCATAACAACCATCTGCATATTGCAATTTTACCAAATAGCGAATTGCTTGCCGAAATGGGCGTCCAAGATATTAACGCTTATTTCAAGAGCGAAGTTATTCCTGTTTTCAATGGAAAACTATCGCCATATAAGCGGATTTTGAAGTATGCCATTGTGAGTTCCGATTTGCCCCGAACACGTCTTGGAAAGATTCAGCGATTTAAACTAGCCGATCACGCTTTGAAATCGCAGGGTAAAAAGGAAAAAGCCGAGAATTACGAGGCTACCGAGTACTATATGGCTGTTAAGGGTTATATTGAGTCACAGATTGATTTTGATATCCAACCAAGTCATCACGTTGAGTTTGATCTAGGTCTCGATTCGCTTAACAAGATGGGCCTTATTGATTATATAGAGAAGAGTTTTGGCGTGAAGATGGACGAGAAGAAGCTCATTAGTTTCCCAACATTGAGCGATATGGCCGAGTATATTAGGGAGAAAAAAAAGTGGTTCAAGGATGAGACTCATAGCTGGGCCGAAACGCTTAAAGAAAAAGTGGATGTGAAGTTACCCAAGTCGTGGCCTACTCACAACATTTTTAAGAGTTTAGCCAAGTATCTCTTTAAAATTTACTTCAGATTCCATGGCGAGGGGGTAAACAATATCCCTGAGGGCCCTTGTATCATCACACCAAACCACCAAAGCTTTATCGATGGACTATTCGTAGCCGCGTTTCTTAAGCGCAAGGTTTTTAAGGAGACCTATTTTTATGCTAAGAAAAAGCATGTAAAAAACGCATTCCTTCGCTTTTTGGCTCGAACTAACAATGTTATTGTTGTCGATTTGGAGGGTAATATTAAGGAGTCGATCCACCAGATGGCTGCAGCGCTAAAAGAAGGGCGCAAGGTGATTATTTTCCCCGAAGGAACCCGTTCGAAAACTGGTGAACTTGGTGAGTTTAAGAAAACGTTTGCCATACTTAGCACCGAGCTCGATGTGCCGGTTGTTCCAGTTGCCATTGAGGGCGCCGATAAAGCTTTACCCGTTGGGGCCAAAATACCTCGCCCATGGAAACGTGTTAAAGTAAGTTTCCTAGAGCCCATAAAACCTCAGGGACATACTGCCGAGACTCTTGTTGATGGCGTTTATGAAAAGATTGAAGAGGTTTTAACTGGCCAAGCCAGCTAGAATTTTAAAAAAAAGGAGAGGGTTTTGCCCTCTCCTTTTAGTTTAGTTAACTCCTTTTTTATGGAAACCATACAATGTTTACTTTTGGTGAGCATCAATACTTTTTGGGGACAATAGGAGTTAACCATTCTAACCATAACCCAATAATGCTAAAATTAACCTTAACTGTAATTGAAATCAATTGAAACTACAGTATTGATGCTGCTTTCAATTATTAGTTGAGCACATTAGGTGTTTTTGAAATTCTTTTTTTATGGGGTTACAAGTTCCTCTTAGTAAAGCACCATCCCCTAACTCCCAATAAATACAAAACCAGCCCAATCCATAGGTAGGAACCCTTGTGAAATGCAGTCGAGTTTTGCTAGCCGCAATGCTTCGGCATATGAGTTTCCATTTAGCATATGTGTATAAAAGGCTACCATAAGATCCCTGGTCCTTTCGTCGTGAACTTTCCATAGCGATGCAACTATATTGGGTACGCCAGCAAAGATGAATCCGCGTGGCAGGGCCATTACCCCTTCGCCCTCGGCTATTGTTCCTGTACCCGTATTGCAGGCGCTAAGTACGGCAAGGTTGGCCGTTAGTTTCAAATTTTGCAGTTTGGCCAGACTCAGAAAGTTCTCCTCGAGAAGTTGTTCATTTTCCTGTTCTCTTCGCTTTGGATAAAGGTATAGCCCAGAGCGTTCAGGATTAGTCCTGCTAACTAGGCCGTGGGTGGCAAGATGCAGTATATCAAACTGGTTAAGCTGAGGCTGAATGTTAGCTTCTGTTGCCTGTTCGCCAACCATCGATAGGGTAGTGGCTTGCCTTTTTTCAAACAAATCTCTAATCCTCTCCACTTCTTCCTTCGATGATTGCAAGGTAGGCAGAGGCGATGCCCCACGATAATCGGAGGCAAGCTGCGTAGATGACAAGTTTTCATTCACTGTAAATGGAGCAACGCTAAGCAGCGTTGGTGCGTTTATCTTTTTGTCGTTGGTAATAGTTCTATACCAAAGTGAGGTTGAGTAGCTGTAAGTAACGGTATGTGTTTCAATTAATCTTTTGGATGTGGATGGGAGAATCATCCATTCAAAAGGCACAAGTGCTAGTTTGCTGCTGGGGATAATAACCAAACTGCTTAGGTTTTCAATCTCCTCTGCAATTGTGCTATTAAAAAGTATTGCGCCGAGTTGCGAGTTATTTCCTCCAGTCTTTATCTCGTAAAGCTCTTTGCTTATTAATCCGTTTAGCCCCTCAATTGTACTTTGCCCAACTTTAGTTTCGTTAGCTGTAATTAGAATCCAATTTAGGGTTGTGTCGTTGTGGCAAAACTCTATAAGCCCCTGCTTGGGCTTAAGTTGTTTTTGTACCTCCGCCAGCTTTGGGATTTTAATTGATTGAATGTTGTGATTTAGCTCACGACTTAGCCGATGTTTTGTAACTAGCGATTCAATGAGTTTGTAGTTAAGCTCTTTGTTTAACGAATCCCTTTTGTCCGAATTATGGCGAGCGTCACTTAATTCAATCTTAATTCTGTTGATATTGCTAACCGTGGCAAGTAACTGCTGAAACCTTAGCGAATCTTTTTCAATCTGACCTTGCAGTACGCTTTTGCCTAGGTTGTTATTGAGCTGAATTGCCTTGGATGAGAAAAACAGTTCTGCCACTATTTCTTGGTCTGTACGTGGATTGTAACTTTTTAGAATAGATGAAAGTGATTGATTTACAAATTTATTGTATTCGGCGATGATACTTGAGATTTCAAGCCCGAAAACCTCTTTTTGTACAATGTTCCTGTAAAGCGTGTTTTGCTTTGAAACAATGTTCATTATGGCTTTTTTAACCGATTTGTCCTGGTTTTGTTTGTCGATTTGTGTATAGCAGCTATTCAGGATGTTAAAGAATTCAAGTTGCACCTGTTGGTCAATTGAGTCGGATAAAATCGGGATTTTGTAGTTGCTGATCTCATCAAACTGGGTAAACTGATTGTTAATCTTATCAATGGCTTGGCTAAATAGGATTTGGTTAAATAGAATTAGCGCTTGGTTTTGTACAATCCTTTCTTGAAAAAATGCTGAAGCCTTGAGGTTCTTAAGGGTGTCGAGAACAGCCTGAGAGGAGTCGGGTGCAATGCTTAATGCCGCCTCAACCAGTGTAATGTATGCCAACCCCCTGTTGTAATCCGACATGGGCTTACTGCTGGCAATATCCTTAGCAATACGGTAATGATGCCAAAGGCTGGCTGTGTCTCCTAGGTCGGAGTAACACTGCGCAAGCAATGAGTGAGATGACGATTTAAGGTTCCACATCGGATACTGGAGCGTATCAAGACATTGGGTTGTTTTCAGGTTGTACTCTATCGATTTGTTGACATCCTTAAAATTCCAGTAGTGTCTATTCCCAAGCATGTAGTTGAAAAAGCTAGTGTAAACAAGGGTTGGAACGTTTCGCTGGGCTTTATCGAGTAGTGCTAGGTCGTTTTGCAACACCTCCAAAATAGTTTGTTCAAGGTCAATGCCGTCGGTATTGTTAATGAGCGACATATCGGCTACGGCAAGGCTCATAAGATCGTTGTTGTTCAGCGCAGTATTTCTGGCGCGGTAAAGCATATCGACCGATTCGTTGACTTTACCTTTTCGGTTAAGCATAAGGCCATAATCAACCAGCGTGTTGGTCATGGGTTCACCATCAATTTTAAGCGAATCGAGAATTGCTAGCTGCGATAGGAGCATCTCCTCTTCACCTCTCGTTGTTTGGTTGGAACGAGTTGCCAATCCTCGCAGCAATCGCAACGATACGGCATACTCAAGATCAATTGTATCGGAGTGGTTGGCAAATATTTGCATTGCGTTGTACAGGTCGGTGTACCCCTCATTAAATCTATTGGCAAATTTGTGAAAATTTGAAACCTCATTCTTGAGGAAGAGGTACTGCTTAAAATCCTTTTGCTTATGGGCAATCGATGCAAGGCTATCAATCTGAGCCAAAGCTCTGTCAATATCTTTGTTGATATTATACTTTTTCACAACCTCAATGTATGGGCTGTAGAGTGAGTAAGAGCGAAGTTCCCTGTCCTTTGTGTAAAAAGGGCCGTACTGCGCATAGGCTAATGAGCTTACCAAAATGAATATTAGTAAAAGGCTTAGCGTACTGAAGAAAGATTTCATAAGGCTTGCGTTTAAAAACTTTGTGATTATTCTGTATGTGCCGACCAATATAGTATTTTTTGCACAATTTTAAGATTGACCTAGTGGCTTAGCCAATAATTCTTGGCCCAAACCAATTGTGCATTGGCTAAATATTTTTAATGTTATTTTATTGCCAATAAGCACAAATCCCGCCCAATCGGTGTGGATGAAACCCTTGTTTATGCATTCGATTTTGGCTAGTTTTAATGCTTCGGCATACGAATTACCCTTTAGTAGGTGAGTGTAAAATGCCACCATAAGTTCCTTGGTTTTCTCATCATGAACTTTCCAAAGCGATGCTATTACATTGGGCACGCCTGCATATAGGAAACCCCGGGGTAAAGCCATAACTCCCTCGCCCTGAACTTTTTTTCCAATACTAGTATGGCAGGCACTAAGCACTACTAAATTGGCTTGCATATTAAGGCCATACACCTCGTTTAGGTGCAGAATATCAACAGAACTATTTGGTTTGGTGCCAGAGAAGTATATGCCCGAATTTCGGAAATTGCGTACATCGGCAAATCCGTGAGAAGCAATGTGAATTATTTCAAAATCGGGGGTATGCTCAACAAAATCGCTTTTTGTGATCGTCCCATAATAAACCACTGCATTCCCATTGCTATGCGAACTAAATAGGTTGCCCAGCTGTTGAACTTCAAGTTTAGCCATTGGTAGTTGGGCTAATACCTTACTGCCTACTCTGTGGTTTGCATTAGTTTTATCTGAAATTGGGGTGCTATTAGCAACCGCTAACCCGTTGTGCTGTGATGAAAAATCGGGCGCAAATGCAGCAAAACTTGTTTGCTTAGTATTTAGGGTTTTCGATTTGCTCAATGCCCAAAGGCTTGTTGAGTAGTGGTAACTGGTTGCTAAGGTATAGCATAAGGGGTTTCCATCGCTATTTGTAGGTAAACTTTCCAAAGGGATGTCCGAGAAAGAAGGATCTGGAATAATTACAATTTTGCGCTTTGAAGACAGCTGATTGCTTATATCTGAAAATAGTGTATTGTAAAGTGTAGCGCCATAGCTCATTATGCCTTGGGTGTGTCCCGTTTTAAGACTCCTAAGGTACTCCTCAAATGCCTCGATCTGGCCTTCCGATAGTTGCTTTGTGCTATGTTCTACCGATTTGTTATCAATGTAAAAAGTTACTAGTCTTTTGCTGTAATCCGTCTGAATGTCAGTTATATCTTCGCTATCCTCATTAAAGCTATCAATATGGTATATTACTATTGCCATATCTTTATCTATTAAACCCTGTAAGGTGTCGATATTGAGCGTTGGTATATCGGGGTTCAGGTATTGTTGATTTGTTGTTGGCGAGGGTTGTGTGTTTAGCGCAATATTGGCAAGTTGTAGTTTTAATGATAAACTTTTATTGTATAGCCTATCATATTCGGGGCTTTCCATTGCGGTACTGTTTTGCAATTGGGTGTCAATCTCATCAATTTGCGAGCGTATTATGTGCTCCGCTGAATCCTGTCCTTGTTCCTCGTTATATCGCGAATGCAGTAAATACTTTAAATAGTTGGCATTAGATAGCTCGCTATACCTAATGGCTTGTCGGGTTAGCCGCTTATCCTTCTTATGCTTATCCAGCTCTAGGGTAAAGTATATTCCGTATGTAGCCATCGTTTTGGCCCGTTTAGAGTTGGCTATACCCGACTGTTCACCCAGGGCTTTATCGTTAATTATATCAATTAGTTCAAATGCATAGTTGCAATGCTCAAGACCATAGGTGAGGAGGGACGTGTCGTTAGTTTGTTGGTAGAGCCGCTTGTACGCCTCAATCTTGGTGGCAAGTGATCTGTAGTACCGAATAATATACGAATCACGTGGCGTTGGTGGTATATCGTTTATGTTGAAAATCTTTCCCCAGTGCTCGTAGGCTAAGCGTTTTTGAGCATAGTGAAGAGCGCTATCGGGCTTATCCCAAAGCAGGTGTAGCCTCGATAATTCACCGTAAAGGGTGAACTCGTGGGGGAATTTGCCCTTCCATCCAGCGGCCCCATCCCTATAAACCTCCATGAAGCACTGGCTAGCATTTTGAAATTGATTCATATAGCGATAAAGCCTACCAAGGTATAGGTTTGCCGTAATGTGCTCAAGCGATTTTGAGCCAAAAATTTCGAAGGTTATTTCTTTGGCATTGGTGAAATATTCCAACGCCTTATCGTATTGATTGAAATTACGATACAAATCGCCAAGGGCAAAGTTTAGCCCGTAGACTTTGGCCCTTGACATATGGTTAGCCTTTGCATAATTTTCGGCCTTTTGGCCGTAATGGGTAGCTTTGTTGTAGTCTCTTTGGAATGCGTAATACTGTTGCGACAACTTCATTAGAGTTGTGTAGTAAGTAAAGTCTTTGGTGTTGCCCGATTTTTCGAATGCCATGGCAGCAGCCCCAAAAAGTTCTGCTTTAAGGTAAAGCTGGGTTTTATCTAAACGTTCAGCTTGTATAAAATAAAGGATTGCCTTGGCGTATTCCGATTTTTGATTTTCTAGCAGTTCGGTAGCTTTCGTTATGTACTCTTTGGCTTTGTTAGAACTCATCATTTTGGAGTGAAGTTGCCAAAGGGTATAGTAGGTAAGCGCTAGAACTTCAGGATATTTTCCTGATGAGCTAAGCAGATCGGCAGCCTGGTTAAAGTAATTCTCGCTCGACTTGTAATCGTTTACCAGCGTATGAACTCTTGCTGTTAGCAGCAAATTTTCTATGTATTCAATGCTGCTTAAGGGCTCAATTTCCCCAACAACCATATCTCTGGCATTCTGCAGGGTTGCCAGCGATTCCTTTGGTAAGCTGCTTTCGCCCTGGAGCTGTGCCTTGAAATTATTAGCAAAAAGGTATAACACCCACTGCCTCTCGTTAAGGTATTTAACAATGGCTGTGTCAGCATGGGTAATGGCAGTGTTTAAATCTTCTTTGGCATAGCTAGCTAGAGCTTTTTGCCAACTAGTGCATTCTATGGGTACCGATCGGTAGTGCACAAAACGGTCGGGGTACTGTGCATTGGTTTTAATGGGAACAAAACCTGCTAGGCAAACCAAAACCACTGATTTAGCTAAACGCCCATTAAATGCAGAAATGCCATTGCGAAGGAAGCGCTTTGTGAGGTTGTTATGTAGAATGGACTTTTTAAGTAGCATAAAGTAAGTCTGAATTATGAGTGTGTACGCGTTCATCTTTAGCAGTTGATGTAATACAAGTTTTTGAACTCTAAGTACTCCAGTTTTGAATCATATTAGTTAATATTTCGTAATAAACTAATGTGATGAGTTTGAGCATAAATAACCAATTGCGATCTTTTGTAAATGTTTAAAACCCTTGCGTAACCTTATTTGTGGCATAGCATTTGGTAACCAATAATCATTGTGCAGCAAAACTATAATTTGATTTGGTTAAAGTAGCAAATCGTGTCAAAGAATACTTTTTTTTAGATTAAATGTTTCTCGTTTTACACTAACAGGCTTTTTTCAGTGGTATATAAATTTGGTTACAAGATATTTTTTTGATAAAAAATAGCAAATTTGTAACAAATATCTTTTCAATTATGATTGACCATCGCAACAATAGTATTGAAACAATATCAATGGAAAAGATAATTGATATTGCTGGAAGTGTAGTATCGAGGTATGTGTTCCGTTCGGTTATTCCTGCTCGCGAGAAAGATGATGTGGTAATGTCTATGGTAGAGAAGTTTATCCGGAGCAGAGCAAAGATTGAGGAGTCGTTCGAGGGGAAAGCCAAAGCTACTACATATATTGTTGCAATCCTTAACAGGATGTGCTGCGAGGTTATTCGAAGAGAGAGCAAGCACTGGTACTCGATAGAGGAGGTTGATGCATACAGTAAGATAAGTACTAGTGCAACATTGGCCATTGAGGCCGAGAAGAGTTTTGCCATATCCAACGAGGTGAAACGATTTAACACAGCGTTGCTTTTCTTTAACGAAGACCTTGCTAAGGTAAAGGTTTTCCTTAAGTGCCTATTCGACTTGCCTTTTGGCGATATGGATATTGCCGATTACGCAGGCGCAAAGGCAGAACAGGTGCGGATTTTGCTTGAGTCGGTTGACGACGGATCTAAAGGCGAAAAGTTTGAAGTTCTTTCAAAGGTTGTTAACTTTGTTGAGGGGAAAAATGTGAAGAGCGATGCAGTAAGAATGTGGCTTAACAAGCAAATCGACGCGATATTAAATCGTTTAAATAGAAACGGAATCTCAAATCACAATAAAGAGTCACTAGCTCTCCTTCTCGAGTTACAACAAGCACAGAACTAAAACCTTAAACCACCAACGAGTATTATTAACTTTGATTAAGGGTTAGGAAGAAATGTCTATTGACAATCATTTAACTGAAGAGCAAATTGCTCAATGTGCAGACGCTATAGTTGGTGGAAGGTATGGTGAACTCGATTCGGAACTACGAAATCACTTAACCATTTGCGACGATTGCGCTGCCGAGGTGCTAAGCGTAACCGATATTGTTATCGACTTTAAGGCCAACGCACCCAAAGGTAAGATGGTGCGTTTTAAGCCTTGGGTTGCTGCCGTATCGGGAGTTGCAGCCGTTGGATTGATATTTTTTGTTGCAATGGCTCTTTTAAAACAAGCCCCAAACAGGCAAGATCTTGCCGAAAACGAATACAAGTTTCCCGCTGTTGGCATTGTTGATTCTTCAGAGTTAGTTGGCTCGCCAACAGAGAAAATTGAGTCGCTAGCCGACTTGGAAAAACCTGAAGCCAAATCGAATGTAGCGTCACCCAAATCTGCTCCTAAGCAAAAGGAAACTATAAACAAACCAAAGCCAAACGATTCGTTTTCAGGAGGATCGTATGTGCCCGACCAAACCCTCGAAATTCTTTTCGAAAACTTTACCCAAGCATACAGAGGCGAGGACATTGTAATCCTATCAAGCGGCGTTACAGTGCTGCCCGGAATCGACTCGCTAAAGTGGAGCAACCCGAGCAAGGAGGAACTTTACGTTGAGTTTTTCGATAATACTGGCCACCGTTTTCTTACGCTCACCGAGCGATCGTCGGGAATTACAATACCTGATCTTAATAGCGGGCTTTACTACTGGAAATTGATAAACCAAGATTTTGATCTGCTTTTTGTTGGTAAAATTGTTGTTGAGTAAGGCCGATGTTTATCTAAATATAGTTTAGGCAACCTCTAAGGGTTGCCTTTTTTATTGAATATATAGGAGGATTGCCACAGTGCAACTTTCTTTCGAAACAGATTAGCGAGAATATTTCTTGAGATGCTCTCAATCAGCCTATCGATGCTTCGATATGGCGAGAAAAAAGTTGCGAATTCAATACTCCTAAACTATCTTATCGGTAGGTTATAATCAACCTATCAAATGCATAAAACAATCAGTTTAAAATATTTTATTGATCGATCACCCTCAAGTTTACAATTACACACTTTTATAATCAATAGAGAATAATGCTTTTTCAGATATGGATCTAAAAGAGTGGCGATAATATTGAGTCAGAAGTTTGAGGTGTTAGACAGAAAGAAGTCAGAGGTTGCCTGTCTCGGCTTTTTGCGGATAAGTCGACGAGGGAATTGAAGCCTTTTTCGGAGATAACGAGTGGGAAGCGTGTTGAGCAACCAACGATGTGAAATTAAAGGTTGAATAGGTTAGGCTGTACCCCCTGAAGTTTCGAAAATGAATGTTTTGCTTCTCTGCAATAAACTCTAAAGTATTATCTTCGATATTCGGGCAAGGCCGTTAGCCTCTTTGTGATGGAATAGGTAGGGCACATTCTCTAAGAATATCACGTTGAAATTGGACCAACCTTTAGACCAGTTGGTTTTATAAATACTGTTGATGTGGGTCATGCTATCGTCAATTAGCAACAGCTGAATATCCCCACTGGTAGCGCTGTATAGTAAAAGGTACAGCTTTTTGTTTGCTAAAAAAATTCTGGATTCTGTCCAGGAGTTTTTGGTATCGTACTCTAATTGTTTGTTGTTTTCAAAAAGATTCGCACCGGGTAGCTCGTTATCTGAGAATTTTTGGAATTGTATTCGCTCAACAACAATTTGCTTCTGGAACTTTGAGTGTTTAAGCATATACAACTCCTTGTCGGTATTGGTAATACCAAAACTATCCCAGTTAGGTGCCAACTCGTATTTCTGTGATTTTATGTCAATTTGATTCGTATTAGAATCAATCCTGTTCAGAATGGTTGCCCCCGTAACATTTGAATATCTAAATAGATAGTTCGTATTTTTAATTGTAATCATTTGGGTCGATGACCATTGCTCATTTTCTAAACCACTATCAAAATCCGATTGGTTGTTGTTGGCAATTTCAAGAATATCTTTGGATATTTTTATTTTACCCCCTTTCGAATCGGCAAGTAGGTAAAGCTGGTCATTGTGTGAACCATTAACAACCGTAAAAAAATCCCAGTTGGTCCCAATCGATAGGCTTACTATAGGCTTGTCGCTTTGGTTCATATTCCAAAAGGCGGCTTTACCTGTGTGTGTGTCGTAGCAGAACAGGTGTGGCTTGTTATCAACAACGTAGGAGTACGCAATATCGAATCCTTTGTTAAGATTAAGGTTGATGTTTGGGTTGTCAAAACCCACTGTTTGGCCAAAACCCAAATAATGAAGATTATATATGAGTAGTAGCGTAATAAGTATTCTCATCTATACCTGATTATCGTTTATTATTAGTTGATAATTTAGGCATTTATTGAAAAATAAAAATAGCCTTATGGTGATGTTTTTACTGCTACAGAAAAAGGTCTTAGAACTTAATCTCTTATCGATATTGAGTAAACCGCTAGTCTTCCATCGGCAATATGCTGCTGAATTCTATCCAATTCGGCCTGAGCCCGTAGAGCGAAGCCAAAGATATCCAACCTTATTACCTTATTTTGTGGAGTCTAATATCAACGCGTTACATCGAACTCACGTTAATTATATCAGCAAGTTCGAGTTTATCTTGGGTTCTTATCCATATAGGTTGTTTGTTTTAAAAAAAATAGTCTGTAAAAAGTAATGCTTAGATTTAATACAGAGTTGCTTGTTATACAAAAAGGGCTACTTTTAAAGTAGCCCTTTAGGGTATTAAATTTATTGATGCTTATCGTCGTTCGCTTTTAGCACTGCTATTGGCAGATCCTTTTGTTGGCTTTTGCGCTGGGCGGGTGTTAGAGTTTCCTTTCTTGCTGTTATCAACAGTGAATTGTATATGGCCCTGACCAGAGAATGTTAGCGTTTGGT